>DASULK010000257.1:0-6968 GCA_036278255.1 Micromonospora sp. | reverse complement strand
GGCTTCCTCGGGGAGCAGCAAGCCCTGAGCGGACTCACCCAGGGTGTCATCGTCAGCGCCGTCCTCGTCGGAGGGGCCGTGGGCGCCCTCGGCGGTGGCCCGCTGGCCGACCGGCTCGGCCGCAAGCCAGTCATCTTCGCCTCCGGTGTCATCTTCGCCCTCGGCGCGCTCGCCTCCGCGGTATCCGGGCCACTCTCCGTCCTGATCACGTCCCGTGTCGTGCTCGGGCTCGGCGTCGGAGCGATCTCGGTTCTGGTCCCGGTCTACATCGCCGAGCTGGCGGCGCCGCGACTGCGCGGCCTGCTCGTGTCGATGTTCCAGCTTCTGATCACGGTCGGAATTCTGCTGGCGTACGCCGCCAACGCCATGGCAGCCGACTCGCTCGCCTGGCGCTGGTCGCTCGGGCTGGCCGCCGTACCCGGCGTCCTGCTCGCCCTCGGCGCTATCGCCGTCCCGGAATCACCGCGCTGGTTGGTGACAGCCGGGCGCAGCGACGAAGCCGCGGCCGTACTGCGGCGGCTACGCGGTCACGCGGCTGCCGAGGAACTGGCGGAGATCCACCAGGTGGCACCGGACGCCGGAACGAAGGTCCGCTGGAGGGAACTGCTGCGCCCGTCGATCCGGCCCATGCTCATCGTCGGAATGCTCATGGCATTCTTCGCGCAGATGGCCGGTATCAACGCGGTGATCTACTTCGCGCCGGCGATCCTGGAAAACGCCGGCCTCGGAACCTCCGCCACCTGGTGGGCGACGATCGGGCTGGGCATCGTGAACGTGGCACTGACCATGGTCGGGATGCTGCTGGTGGACCGCATGGGCCGCAAGCCGCTGCTGCTCATCGGCGCGGTCGGCATGACCTTGAGTCTCGGCCTCCTCGCCCTGACCTTCGGCACCACCGTTGGGATCGTGACGTTCCTCTGCCTGGCGATCTACATCGTCTCCTACGCCGTGGGCCCCGGCCTGCTGGCATTCGTCATCATCTCGGAGATCTACCCGCTGCGTTACCGGGGCGCCGCCACCGGCATCGCGCTGCTGGTCAACTTCCTGGCGAACATCGTCGTGGCGGTGACGTTCCTGCCCATGCTCGAAGGCTTCGGCGACGTGCCAACCTTCTGGATCTACACCGCGATCTGCGCGCTCTTCGTACTCTTCGCCCTCACCATGGTTCCCGAGACCAAGGGCAGGTCACTGGAGCAGATCGAGGCCGAGGTTGTTGGAGAACGGCAGCCAGCGGCCGCCTGAGTCAGCCCCGTCTGTCGAGCGGATGACCGAGCCCGCCCGGGCCCGCCCGATCGACCACGACGCAGCTTCGCCGACCCGCAGCGCATTGGCCCTCGCGCTGCGGGTCGGCGAAGCGCTGCTGGCCAGCGGTGCCACGAGAGCCGACGTCGCGGCGGCGATCCTCCGGATCGCCGCCGCCTATGGCGTCCCTTCCTGCCACGCCGACGTCACGTTCAACTCGATCACGGTGGTCTCCGGGCATCCGGTGGACGGCCCCCTCCCGCTCACCCTCATGCGCGTTGTTTCGCTGCGGGGCAGCGACTACACCCGGCTCGACCGGGTGGTCGCCTTCGTCGCCCGGCTGGGCCGCGAACCCCTGCCCGTGCACCAGGCCCACGCCGCGCTGGACGACATCCTCGGTTCGGCCCCGCCGTACCGCAACTGGGTCGCGACCCTCGCCGCCGCGGGCCTGGCGGCGGCGGTCGCTGTCCTCATCGGCGGTGGGGCCCTCACGGCCGTTACCGCCGCCGCGGCGAGCGCGCTGGTCGACCGCACTCTGCGGCTGCTGACCAGGGCGGGGCTGCCCAGCTTCTTCCAGCACGCTGTCGGCGCCGGTCTCGTCTCCATCGCCCCGATCGCACTGCTGCTGGCCTCCCGGTATGCGGGACTGGACGTCAGCGCCGCCCCGCCGTCGCTTGTGGTCGGAGCTGGCCTCGTCGTCCTGCTCGCCGGGCTGTCGCTCGTCAACGTCGCCCAGGATGCGATCAGCGGTTACCTCGTGACAGCGTCGGCGCGCGTGCTCGAGGTCCTGCTCCCGACCCTGGGCATCGTGGTGGGTATCGCCGCCGTGCTCGACCTGTCGCGCGCCGCCGGAATGCCGCTGCATCTCGCGGCCGCACCGGGGCTACCCGTGCCGCTCTGGCTGCAACTGCTCGCCGCCGCGATCGCCTCGTCCTGCTGGGCCTTGTGCGGGTACGCCACCCGCCGCGCCGTGCTCGTCAGCGCCGCCGGTGGCGGAGCGGTCCAACTTGCGTACGTCGTCGCCAAACAGGCCGGTGTGGAGACGTCGACCGCGAGTTTTCTCGCCGCGCTCGCGGTTGGCTTCGCGGTGACGGTGGTCGCGCGGCGGGTGGGCACCTCGCCGATGGTGGCGCAGGCCTGCGCCATTGTTCCGCTGCTTCCCGGGATCGCGCTGTATCGCGGAATGTTCGAGGTGGTCGAAGGCGTACCGGCGGGCAGTACGGCGCTGATGCAGGCCTGCGGCGTCGCACTGGCGCTCGGCGCCGGGGTGGCCCTCGGCGAATTCCTCGCAGTGTCGCTGCAGGGTAGCCGGGACCGGTGGGATCGCCTGGTGCGGCACCGTGCGCGAGGGTCCCGCTACTGAGGCGAACGCGGCGTCACACGGACGTTGACGCGCAGCGGCCGGTAGAGATCCGCCTCGAATCGGTAGGCGTCGCCGCGGTAGGTCGTCACGCCGCTCATCACCCGTACGCCTGCGGCGTCGTAGGACACGCCTTGGCCGACCAGCACGGGAGCGTCCGGCGCCAGGTTGAGCAGTTCGGCGACCTCCGGCGTGGCGGGGGCGGCCTGGATCGAATAGGAGCTGCGCTCGATGACCACATCGCAGAATTGCCGCAGCGCCTCGTAGAGCGAGCGGTCGGTCATGTCAACCTCCGCGAGCGCCTCGGCACGCGCGGCGAGAATCACGTTGTGGTCCAGACAGACCGGGACGCCGTTCATTCCACGCAAGCGCTGCAGTTCCAGCACCGGTGATGCGGGGGCACACCCCAGCCGCTCCGCCTCCTCGAAGGTCGCCGCCCGCGTTGTGCGACGCAGGATCTGCGCGCTCGGCGTCAAGCCACGCGCCCGGGCCATCTCGGTGAAGCTCTGCAGGACGCTGGGGGGCTCACTGAAGACCGGTGAAGCCACGAACCAGCCGCGTTGGGCCGAGCGGGTGAGGAACCCCTCCTCGGCGAGCTGGGTCAGCGCCTGGCGCAGCGTTGCCCGGCTCACCCCCAGTCGGGCCGCCAGCTCACGCTCAGCGGGCAGCCGTCGACCGGCTTCGTACACCCCGCGGCGCAGCGCCTCGGCCAGTTCCTGATACGCGTGGACGGCGGCACCGGAGATCACGGATCGCTCGGTTGAAGGCTTCGTCGGCATGGTCGTGAATCTACCTCAACCAGATATCGAACGGGGCCACCAACTGGTCTAACTGGTAGATTTTTGGGGGCAGAACCCATGAAGGAGCCACATGCACCCAGACGTGACCGTCTTCCCTAACGCCGTCACCCTCGGCCACGCATTAGCCGAGGAGATCTGTAAGGGCATCGTTGCCGCCTCGGCTGATCGACGGCCGTACATCATCGGTTGTCCGGGGGGTCGCACCGGCCGCAGCACGTATCACGCCCTCGCCACACTCGTCCGCGAACACGCCCTGTCGCTGGACCACGTGATCATCGCAATGATGGACGACTACGTTACCGATGGCGCCGCCGGCCCGACCCACGTCCCCGACGACGCGCACTACAGCTGCCGCAAGTTCGCCCGCGACGACATCGTCCGGCCGATCAACGCCGGCGCCAACACCGGAATCCCGGCGGCGAATATCTGGTTCCCCGATCCCGCACAGCCCGCCGACTACGACCGGCGCCTGCAGGCGGCCGGAGGGATCGACCTGTTCCTGCTGGCCTCCGGCGAAAGCGACGGACACGTCGCCTTCAACCCGCCCGGCTCAGCCCGCGACAGCAGGACCCGCATCATCCAACTTGCTGACTCCACCCGGCGCGACAATCTCCACACGTTCCCCCACTTCGCCTCGTTGGACGAGGTACCGACCGCCGGTGTCACGGTCGGCATCAGCACCATCGCAGACCTGTCCCGCGAACTGGTGCTCATCGTGACCGGCCAACACAAACGGGACGCATTCCGGCGTACGACATCGGCAACCGACTACCAGCCGGACTGGCCCGCAACCGTTGTTGCGGCCCACCACCGCGGGCGGATCCTGGCCGACGCCGACGCCGCGGCTCGCTGACACGGGGGATGAGCGCTATGCGAGGAATGCGATGAGGTGACGCGCTGTCGGTTCGGGGGCCTCCTCGGGGAGGAAATGCCCGGCCGCGATCGGGCCGCCGTGCACATCGTCGGCCCAGGCTCGCCAGATCTCGAGCGGCTGGTACCGGCCAGCGAAGGCGCCGGTCTGGCTCCACAGGACCAGGACCGGGCAGGTGATCCGTCGGTTTCCCCGGTCGGCCTCGTCGTGCTGGTAGTCCAGCATGGCGGAGGCGCGGTACTCCTCACAGATCGCGTGGATGGTGCCTGGGTCGCTGAACTTCTCGATGTATTCGGCGCGGACCTGGTCGGTGAAGGCGTCGGGCACCTCAGACCACGAGTCGAGCATGTGGTTGACAATGACCGCGGGCGCGTGGGCGATGAGTTGCTCGGGCACCGGTTCCGGCGCGGCGAGGAACGACCAGATCCAAAACTTCAGACTGAGGTCTTTGTCCATGTGCCGGAACGTGTCGCCGGTAGGGACGATATCGAGTACGGCGAGACGGGTGACGGTGTCCGGGTGGTCCAACGCCATCCGGTAGGCGCAGCGCGCACCCCGGTCGTGCCCGACCACACTGAACCGGTCGTACCCGAGCGTCTTCATGACTTCGACCTGTTCGCGCCCGATTTCGCGCATGCTGTACGGCGCATGATCCGGGGTGCTCGGCGGCGTGCTGCTGTCGCCGTAGCCGCGCAGATCGGTGGCAACCACGGTGAATTGCTCGGCCAGCTGCGGCGCCACTTTATGCCACATGAGGTGTGTTTCGGGAATGCCGTGCAGGAGCAGCACGGGCGGCCCCTCACCGCCCCGCCGCCCATGAATCGTCGCACCCGGCATACCGACGTCGAACTCTTCAAAACCGTCGAACACCAGGTACGCCTTTCGAGATCGGGAAGAACTTGCAGATCGTCGATCGGGACCTGCTCATGTGATTCTGCCGGCACGGGCTCGCCGTTTTTCAGCATTGCCGCAATGAGCCATGTTCCGCTGAACGGTGCCCCTACCCGGCTGAACGCGCCCTCGCGTCGGCGTCGATCGTGATCCGCCCCTGCGGACTACCTCCGCCACAGTGCGGCCCGTTCGGGGCAACCGTTTTCGGGGTGAGCATCAACGTCTGATCGACAATCGGGGTACCCACCGGATCGGTCAGGGCCACGGTCACCTCGACCGGGCTGGGCGGCAGGCCGGCAAGGTCGGCAAAACCTGTTTTCTCACCCGTGGGCTCCGCACGAGCGGAACAGACGGCATCAGGTCCGCTCCCGGTGCAACCGTCGTCAGCGGTCCGGGAACCCGGGTACAGGGTGACCTGCCGTGTCCGGCAGGAGCCGTCCCAGCACACGGTTATTTGCACAGTGTCGACCCGCTCCGCGACCGCCGCGGCGATGGTGATGCCGATCCCGGTCCGGACACCGATCAGCGGGCACTCTCGCGTCTTCGCATCGGTGGCGCAGCCCACCAGGGTCGTGAGCATCAACGCCACGACCAACAAGGATCTACTCCTCGACATGACGACTCCCATTGAGTGAACACGAGTTCGACGAGGGCTCCCCCTCAACCATCGAAGCACCAGAAGGCGTTGAGGAAGGGTGAGGGGGTGCGCATGCACGAAACAGGCGAGTTCGACAGCGACTTCCACCAATTCGTGGTGCAGCGCTCCCCGGCCCTGTCGCGGGCCGCGTTCTTGCTGGCCGGCGATCATCAGCTCGCGGAAGACCTGCTCCAGGCCGCCTTGGCCCGTACGTACCGGCATTGGCAACGCATCCACGGCGACCAGCCGGAGGCGTACGTACGTCGGGTGATGTACCACCAGCACATCTCCTGGTGGCGGCGCAAGCGCGTCACAGAGCACCTGATGGCCACGCCGCCTGAGCGATCCGGGGATGACCCGAGCGGTGCAACGGAGCTACGCGTGGCGGTGGCGGCGGCGTTGCAGCAGCTCACGCCTCGGCAGCGGGCGGTGGTGGTGCTGCGGTACTACGACGACCTGACCGAGGCGCAGGTCGCCGACTTGCTGGGCTGCTCGATCGGCACGGTGAAACGGCACGGCCACGATGCCCTACGGCGTCTGCGCGTGATCGCGCCCGAACTGGTGGATGCGCCGCGGGAAAGGAGCGCACGATGACGGCACGGCTACGTGAGGCGCTGCGCGAGGCGACGGACGACCTCCCCGGATACCCCGTGTATGGACGGGCCCTGGCCACAGCGCGCCGTACCCGACGGCGGACAGCGGCGGCCAGCGCTGCCGTGCTCATGGTGGTGTCGGCGATGGTGTGGACAGTACCGTTGCAGCACATCCGCGGTGGACCGGCCGGTGCCGCGTCCGGAGCCGGGTCCGGGGCGCTGCCCGATCAGATCTGGGTGCCGACCGGGGCGTTACGGGTCACCGACCCGTTCCCGATCGGGGCGGCGGCGGTGTTGTTCAGCGGGATGGGCAGCGACGAGGACGGCACCGTCGGAGTGGTCGGCGTCGACACCGACCGGTACCGGGTGCTCCATGCCGGTCCGAACGCGTCGGCGGGTGAGGTGGTACTCCTTTCCCCCGACGGCACGCGCCTGGCCTACCCGTCAGACGGGATCATCCCCTTCGGGCCGCGGGTGGACGTAGTCGACCTGACCAACGGGTCGGTCCAGAAGATCCCGGCGGTCGTTGACGGCAGCGCCTGGAGTCGACCGCTGGGCTGGTCACCGGATGGTC
>DASULK010000256.1:0-18714 GCA_036278255.1 Micromonospora sp. | reverse complement strand
GGTCCGCTCGCCGCTGTGGCCGGCCACAGCGGCGAGCGGACCGGCCGGTCACAGCACGCGGGGTGGCGTGTTGCCGGCAGCGATGATCGCCCGCCGCATCGGTACGGCCAACAGCAGCAGGAAACCGACCACGAAGAAGATCAGCAGGGAGACCAGACCCAGCCGGTAGCTGTGGGTGAGCTGGAACGCCAGGCCGAAAGCGAGCGGCCCCAACCAACTGGTGCCCTTGTCGCTGATCTCGTAGAAGCCGTAGTATTCGCCTTCCTTACCGGCGGGAATCAGCTGGCTGAACAGCGACCGGCTCAACGCCTGGCTGCCGCCGAGCACCACGCCGATGCAGGCCCCCAGGATCATGAACGGTACCGGCGCTTCCGCGGGCAGCCAGAATGCGCCCAGCACCACCGCGGTCCACAGCACCAGGCTGATCAGCACCGTTTTCCAGGCGCCGATGCGTTGGGCCATCGCCCCGAGCAGCAGCGCGCCACCGAAGGCGAGGAACTGCACCACCAGGATCGTAATGACCAGTGTGGACTGCGTCAGCCGCAGTTCCTTGATGCCGTACTGGCTGGCCAGCACGATTACCGCCTGAATGCCGTCGTTGTAGACCAGGAACGCCAGCAGAAAGAAGAGCGTCAGCGGGTACGCCTTCAGCCCCCGTACGGTGCGCCCGAGCTGCCGGAAGCCGTCGGTGAAGACGTTGCCGCCGGCACCGGCACCAGCAGCCGCGATCGCCGCGGCGGTCGGGCGCTCGCGCAACCAGCGCAACGGCAACAGCGTGAATGCTGCCCACCACACCCCGGCCGAGACGATCGACCAGCGGGCCAGATCCAGGGTGCGCTGCGGGTTGCCCTCCTGTTCGAACATCGTCAACGCCACCAGGTTGAGCGCCAGCAGCAGCCCGCCTCCCAGGTAGCCTAGTGCCCACCCTTTGCTGGAGATCCCGTCGCGCTCGTCGGGGCCGCCGAGTTGCGGCAGGAACGAGTTGTAGACGACCACGCTGGCGCCGAATGCGATGTTGGCGACCATGAACAGCAGGCCGCCGAGCAGATACCGCTCCCCGGTGACGAAGACAATCGCGGCCGTTGCGCCCGCACCAATGAACGCGGTGGCACCCAGCAGCCGTTTCTTGTGCAGCGACCGGTCGGCGATGGCGCCGATCACGGGCAGCACGAAGACGGTCAGGAACACCGACAGGGACACCAGGTACGGGTAGTAGGACCCGGTCGCCACCTTGATGCCCAGCGGGTAGACATACCCGTGACATTCATCCGTCCCGAGTTCGCAGCCGGCCGCCAGTTCGGTGACGGTGGTGAGAAACGGGCCGAGGAACACCGTGAGGACGGTGGTCGAGAAGACGGAGTTGGCCCAGTCGTAGAAGTACCAGCCGGTCCGTTCCCGCCGGGTGCTCGCCGGTGGCGGTGCCGCCGCCACGGTGGAGGCAACGGTCTCGGCCATCGATGGTCCTCATCTCGTTCAGGAGCGGGCGTTCCGCCGGGTACTGAGACAGCCTCGGCACGGCGGCGTGCCCCGGTCATGATGCCATCCACCCCGGCATTGGGTAATCGTGCTTTTCGGCGGCTTCGGTGATCGTCCAAACGTATCGATGCCACCGGCAGCTGACTGAAGGCGGCGGGCGGGCAGTAGGGTGACGCGCATGCGCGTGCTGAGTATCGACTTCGGCACGTCGAACACGGTCGCGATCGTCCGGGGTGCCGACGGGCGCCCGCGGCCGCTGCTGTTCGACGGCTCCCCGCTGCTTCCCTCGGCGGTCTACCTCAACGCCGACGGGCAACTGCTGGTCGGCCGGGATGCCGAACGCAGCTCGCGGCTGGATCCCGCCCGGTTCGACCCTAACCCGAAGCGACGTATCGACGACGGGATGATTCTGCTCGGCGACCGGGAATTCAGTGTTGCCGAGGTGTTTGCGGCCGCGCTGCGCCGTGTCGCCGGCGAAGCGCAGCGACAGCTCGGCGGCCCCTCCACGGAGTTGCGGCTGACCCACCCGGCACAGTGGGGGGACCGGCGGCGGGCGGTGCTGGTGGAGTCGGCCCGCGCCGCCGGGCTGCCCGCGCCCCGACTCATCGCTGAACCGGTGGCGGCCGCCTCCTACTACACGGCGGTGCTCGGCACCGCCGTGCCGCCCGGCCGAGCGCTGGGCATCTACGACTTGGGTGGGGGAACCTTCGACGCCACCGTGGTACGCCGTACCGTGACCGGTTTCGAGGTGCTGGCCGAAAACGGTCTGACCGACCTGGGTGGTCTCGACTTCGATCAGGCCCTGATCGAGCATCTGATGGACACCCATTCCGACTCCCGTACCCAGCAGTGGAACAGTCTGCTCAGCCCCAGCGACGCCGCGCAGCGGCGGCAACGCGGCCTGCTCTACGACGATGTCCGCGGAGCCAAGGAGATGCTGTCCCGCACCACCAGCGCCGATGTGCATCTGCCGGCGCTGGAGACCTCCGCCCACGTGACCCGGGAAGAGCTGGAGTCGCTGATCCGCGCACATCTGGTACGGACGGTGGCCTGCCTGGCGCAGACCATCGGGGCGGCACGACTCAAACCCACCGACCTGGTCGGGGTTTTCCTCGTTGGCGGCTCCAGCCGGATCCCGCTGGCTGCGCATCTGATCCACACCGAACTGGGTGTGGCGCCCACGACCCTCGAGCAGCCTGAAACCGTCGTCGCCGAGGGGGCGCTGTTCATCGGCGCCGCAGCCACAGCCGGTCAGGGCCTGTCGGGGGTGCCCCGGCCGGTCGCGCCGCCGGGGAGGATATCGACCCGGCCCGGTTCTCCCGTTCCGCCGCCGCGTCCACCCTTGGCGACGACCCGGCCGGCTGGCGGGGCGCCGGCTGGCGGGCCGCCACGTTCGGCTCCACCGATGCGTCCGCCGGCCCGGCCGGTACCCCCGGTCAGTGCGCTGCCGGTGTCACCACCGCGCCCCCCGGCCGCACCGCAGTCCCCGGTGCCGCAGCGCCCGGCTCCTCGACCACCCGTCATGCTGCCGCGACCACCGGCCCCGGTGCCGCCTACCCGCTCCTGGTATGAGGAGCCGGCTGTCGTCTGGACGATCGCGCTGGTCGTCATGGCGGTGATCGCCCTCTGTGTGCTGCTGGCTCTGCTCAACTAGCCGGGGCTGCTTCTAGCGCGGCGGGCCCGGCGACCACCAGCGTGCGAGGCTGCTGGTGGCCGGATCCGGGAAGTTGGCCAGCACCGACCAGGCGTCCGCCGCGGCCGGCAGCTCCCCGCCGGCGTACTCGGCCACTTCGGCCGGTTCGGGCGCAGCGGTGTAGTGGGCCGCCAGATCGGGCAGTTCGGCGTCGGCGGTGCCGAGCTGCCCCGGGTCGGCCCACGGGAAACCGTCGACCGGCTCCGGTAACTCGCCGAAGTCCAGCATCTCGGGGAAGACCGGCTCCGGCCAGATGCTGTACGGAAGGTAGCCGCCCAGGTCGGGGTCCGCGCCGATCGGCGAATCGGCGGGCCCGAAGCCGACCTGTGGCCCGGTCGCCGTGTCGGTGTCGAACTCGGGACCGGCGGGCGACGCCTCCAGCGGTTCGTTGACGTGCGGGTCGATGCCGTATCCGTCCGGCCCGTCGGTCACGTCGAGATCGTCGTTGGCGCCGAAGCCTTCGCTGCTGGTCAACTCCGCCTCGGGCAGGCCGTCGACGGCCGCCCCGAAGCCCTCCTGCGGGTAGGGGGTGTCGTTGCCGACACCGGCCTGCCCACCGATCTCGTCGTCGCCGCCGAAGTCCGGTTCATCCTCCGGCCATCCGTTCCAGTCGCCGGACATCTCCACCCCCCGTTACCCTGTGCCGGGTGCCGGGTCCAGCGCCCGGGCCCGGACGAGGACCTCGTCTAGCTGTTTGAGGCGGGCACGCAATGTCTCCCGCTCGGTCTGCAGCGCCGCTCTCCGTTTGGCGCGGGTCGCCTTGTCCTGCGCCAGCGACTGGTCGATTTCGGCAATGTGTGCATCCAGTTGCTGCAACCGTCGTTCGATCGCGTCATCCAACGCCAGTGTCAACGCGTACTGCAGATCGGTGAACCGGTGCGTGACCTCATCGGACAAGGCGGCGCGCGCTTCGGCCAGCACTTCACGCAGCCACACCTTCGCCTGCTGCCGGTCGCTGGCCACCCGGCGCCGGTAGAGAATGAACGCCCCCGCGGCCAGGCCGAGCCCGATACCGGCGGCCGGGATGAGCAGGCCGCCACCGACGAGCGCGCCGGCCCCCAGCGCGGAAGCTCCGGCCATCGCACCGCGTCCGGCCATGAACGCCATCCCGCTGGCCGACATCGCCACCATCACCCCGTCGGGGCCGCCGCCTTCGCGTCGCGGCTTGCTCGCCAACACGTGCCGCAGCGTCGCGTTGAGCCCACGCAGCACAAACTGCATTTCGTGCGGGTCGAACACCTGGGCCAGGGTCCGTTCCGCAACCTTACGGAACCGGAACTCCAGATCGTGCGACAACCGCACCGACATGGCGTGCAGGGCCCGGTCGATCTCCTGCGGCAACTGTTTGATCTCGTCGCCCTTGCTCTTTTCGACCCGGTTGAGGAAGTCTTCCTGCAGGGTGTTGACATATCCGCGCAGCCGCCCGGTCGCCTCGATCCGCGCCCGCTGCGTCTCGGTGTTCAACGCCAGCGACCACTGCCGGGAATCGGTGCGTTTACGGGCCGCCAACGCGGCCCGGTCCTTCTTGACTTTCTCCATGTCGGCCGGATCCGGGTCGGTCGCCTTCATCCGGTCGCCGACCTGCAGATCGAGGCGGATGATCTCGCTGCGTACGGCGCGCAGCACATTGGCCTGCCGCAGCAGGTGCCCCCTACCGGCCAGGGCGATCAGGGCATGCTGCAGTTCCGCGATGCGCGACTCGCGGATCAGCTCGCCAGCCGTCTCCTTCGGCAGCCCCATCGCCATCTCCGCCAGCCGCGCAGACACCGGGAACCATGGTGCGGTACCGAAGCGGGGGGCGTGGGCCTGCAGTTGTGCCCGGTCGTCGTCCCTGATGGTGCGCCAGCCCGGGTAGGCGTCCACCTTCGCCAAGGCGAACACCACGACGTTGACCCGCTTGCTGGCTTCGATGAGGAAATCAAGTTCGGGCTTGGTGAACGGCGACGACGCATCGACCACGAATAGCAGTGCGGTGGCCTGCTCCACCGCGTCGAGGGCGATCTCAGCATGCACCGGGTCGAGGCCACCGGTGCCCGGGGTGTCCACCAGGGTCAGATACTGCAGCAGTGGCGCCGGATACCCCACCTCGATACGCCGCGGCGGGCGGTACCCGTCGGGCAACTGCCCGAACACCGTGGCCCACTGGCGAAGATCAGCCGGGCTCAACACGACCGGCTCCTCACGGCCGGGAACAAAGGCCCGCGCCCCGGCTGTGGTGTTGTGCACGAACTCCAGGTATGTGGCGGTGGCCACAGCCACATCGACCGGGGAGAGTTCGGGGACCCCGATCAGGGCGTTCACCAGAGAACTCTTGCCCCGTTTGGTCTCCCCGACCACCACGATCGACGGCCGGGTGAGCTCCCGACGGCGGAGCACGTCCACCTCGGCGGCGGCGTCTGGGTCGACTTTACGTAGAAACGCTACAGACGCGTCGACCGCCCCGGAGAGCAGTTTGTTCAACGCCGCTTCCGTCTTCCCGGTCGTGGTAGGACTCGTCATCTCCCGCCTCCTTGCGCCCTGGCCTGCTGCGACAGCAGGTAGAAACCACGATGGGCCACCAGCGCCACCCGCGACTGGGCGGGGCTGGCGCCGGCCACCGCGTACGCCCGCCAGCGGGTGGCGGCCTCCAGCGCCGCCTTGGCCAACTGCTCCGGCTCGGCCGCCGGTAGCCCGAGGATCCACCGTGCATCGGTGGACAGCGCCAGCCGGGTCAGCTCCTGCTCCATCGACTCCGGCAACTCCATCGCGCCCGTGCTGACCTGCTGGGCGACTTCCAGCAGCCGCAGCCGGTGGTATTCGGGCTGTTGCAGCACCCGTTCGATCGCCTCACGCAGTACCTCGCGGTCGTAGGGGCGTTCACTGTGGCTGGCTACCTTCTCCAGGCTCGACAGCCCCCACCCGGCCTTGATGGCATCGGTCCGCCACCGGAAGACGTGATCCAACGTCTGCCGTAGCCGGGGAAAACCGGAGGCCCGCAGCAGCATGCGCACCAGGTCACCGCTGGCCATCTGGGGTTGGGCGGCCAACTGCGCGATGGCGAAGCCGATGCCGTACAGGTCGAGCATGCGCAGCAGCCGCTCCCGCTGTTCCCGCGGGACGGGGCAGTCACGGGAGGTGAACAGATCAACCGAGGCGAGCAGGACCAGCCGCTCGCCCTGCGGCAGCTGCGCCAGAGTACGCAGCGCGGCACAGTCGGTGGCGGTGAGCCGGCCCGCCTCGGTGGTCTCGGCCAGCAACCCGACGACCGGGACCACATCGGAGACCACCCGGCGCAGCACCTTGGTCTGGTCGGCGGCCAGCGGCCCGGCGACCGGCCACGGATCCGCCACCCCGGCGACCAGCTTGTCCACCTTATTGAAGACGCCGAGAGAGTTGATCGGGTTGCTGGCCAGTCGGGCCGACACCGACCGGAACGCCTCCAATGCCTGCAGGTCGTCGTCACGTACGGACTGGGTGAACACGTAGATGATCGCCTCGGCACCGGAGACCGCGCCCACCGAATCGTCGTCGATATCGTCATCGAGCGGCGCGGCCCCATCATGGAACAGGAATCGGCGCGCCTGGTCGCTGACGGACGTGTTCGTCGACGACAGGCCGGGGGTATCGACCACCGTCAGGTCCCGCAGATGGTCGCTGGTCAGCATCACGTCCACGAAGGAGATCTCGGCCCGCGGCACACCCAGGCGCTGCGGGATCATCCCGGCTTCGTCCAGCGGCAGGCTCACCCGGCTGCCGTCGCGACGCACGACATCAACCCGGTCGGCGGTGCCGTAACGGAACTGGGTGACGATGCGTGTGCACTCACCCACCTCGGTCGGCGCGACCCGCCGCCCGATCAATGCGTTCACCAACGTCGACTTGCCGGCTTTGAGCCGGCCTGCGATCGCTACCCGCAACGGCTCGTCCAGCCGCCGGCGCACCCCGAGCACCTGGGCGGCGACGGTGGAACCGACACGTGGACCGACTTCGTCGCAGAGTGCTGCTATCCGGGCACTGAGCGGACCGGAACCCATGCCCGTCAGCCGGTGCAACGGTCGGCGACAATGGCACGGCCCGGAAAATCAAGCTCGCTCGTCTCCAATAGTCGTCCCTCCGACACAACCGACCGGGACGGCAACCCCAGCCGGACCCACATTACGAATATCCTGCCGGCGCAGGATCCCATGTTCGTGCCACCGTCTCACGCTCTGGTGGCCACAACCCGGCGGGGAGGACCAGTGCGTCACGCCTCAGGCGGAATCGTCGACGATGCTGTCGACCACGGTCGGCCGGCCGCCGGCCGGCAGATCATCAGCCGGGCGGCGGCGCTGCTGGCCCGCCCCGGTCTGGTCGTCATCGCCGGCGGTCCCGGCTGCGGACGCAGCACCGTCTTGCGGCAGCTTGGCGAAGGCTACCGCGGCTCGGTCTTCGCCGGCGGAGGACTGGCCATGCTCCAGGCAATACCGGCCTTCGCGTTGGCCCGCGCGGTCCGGGTACGACTGCCCACGCACGACCCGGCGCTGCTGGCCGAGGCGGTCCGCTCGCGGGTACGGGGTGGACTTCTCCTCGTCGACGACCTGCAATGGGCTGATGCGGCAACCCTGGCGGCCCTTATCCCACTTGCTGAGCACTGCCGGGTGGCGGTCGCGCTGCGTACCCCGCACCGGCTTCCCTCCGCTGTGGTGGCGGCGTTGCACGCCACTGCCGCCGGCTGGCTGACCGTCCCCCCGTTGGGCCCCGACGCGGCCGCCGCCCTGGCCCGCAGCATCGCGCCGGGCCTGCCCCCGGCGACCGTCGCCGAGGTGGTCCGCCGCGGCGGCGGTGTCCCCCTGGCTGTCGAGGCGCTGGCCCGCCACGCCGCGGCCGGAGCCGCCACCCTGGGCGTCGAGGTTGACCAGGTCGGTTACGCCGTCGCGCTGGCCCTGTCCGATCTGACCCGTCCGGCCCGCACCGCGATAGCCGCACTCGGTCTGCTCGGGCGGCCGGCCGCGGCCGCCCTGCTCGGCCCGGGCGTCGACGATCTCACCGCCGCCGGTCTGGTCACCACCGGTCCTGATCTGCTGGTCAGCGCCGTGTCGCCGTACGTGGCCGAAGTTGCGGCGGGCCTGCTCGACGAGGACGACCGCCGTGGCCTGCACCGCAGGCTGGCTGACATCGTCCCGCCCCGCGAAGCGGCCCGGCACCTCGCCGCCGCCGGTGACCAGGCGGCGGCCTACCGGCGGGCGGTGACGGCGGCCGGCGAGTCGACCAGAGCGGGGGAGCGGGCCGAACTGCTCCTGTTCGCCTGTCAGCTACCCGAGGTCGAGCCGGATCCGCAGACCCGCATCGCCGCCGCCACCGCCGCGTTGGCGTGCGGACAACCCCGCGACGCCGCCCGTGTCCTGACCACCACCGCCCCGCTGGGAATCGAGGCGGCCGTCGTACGCGCCGAGGCCCTGCTGCTCGCCGGTGAGCTGGCACAGGCCCGCGCTGCTGCCGCACCCGTGCCCGACTCAGCCGCCGCCGAACTGGTCGCCGCCCGTGACCGGATCCTGCTGCTTGTTCAGCTCAACGAGGATCCGACCGCCGCGGCGGCCACCGCCGCCCGGATCACCGCCCGCTACGGCGCCGCACCCGCCCACGCCGGGCTGCGGGCCGCGCTGGCTGCCGTCGCCGCCGCCAGCCGTGCCCTCGGCTGGGAGCAGGCCCTGGCAACGGCGGCCGCCGCAGCCGGCGCCGCCGGTGACCCGCTGGCCGCCCGCTGGAGTGCCTGGCTGCTGGTCGACACCCTCGCCGGCGACGGCCGTCTCGCCGAGGCGGCCCGCACCGCCGCGGCAGCGGCGCAGGCCTGCGCGGCGGACCTGGCCTACAGCTGGCAGACCCGTTTCCTCGCCGCCCAGCTGTGGTGCTCCGCCCTGCGCGGAGGCGCCGGCAGCGACGAGGTGCTGCGCCGTGCCGGCGACCTCACCGACCGAACGCTGCCCGCCCTGGCCCGCGGCTACGCGGTGGCGGCCACCAGCCTGGTCGAAGCCGACGGCGGGCTGCTCGGCCCGGCCCGGGCCCGGCTGGCCGGGGAGTTGACCGACACCACCGAGACACTGCTGGAGTGGGTCAGCCGGGAGGCGGCCTGGCTGGACGGGCAACCCGACCACGCGGCGGCGCCCGCCCCGGCCGGCGTCCCGCCACTGATCGACGGATTGTTACGCATCACCGCCCGCTGGGCGGGCCACGACGGCGCCACCGACGTGCTTGAGGAGGCCGCCCCGCATCGGCTGCCGCCGATTCAGCGCACCCTGTCCGCCTGGTCGACCGCCGGGGATGGCCCCGACGCTTTCGCCGCGGCCGCCACCGCCTGGCAGGAGCTGGCCGTACGCGAACAGGTGCGCTGCCTGCTGGCCCAGGGGTTGTACGAGCCTGATCCGGCGCGGGCGGTGCCGCCACTGCTGGCCGCCGAGCGGCTGGCCGAGCAGAACGGGCTGGTCGTCCTGCTCGGCCGGGTGCGGCGGGCGTTGCGCCGGCATTCGATCCACCGCGGCGGGCGTGGGGCGCGCGCCGGTGATGAGTTGACCGCCCGGGAACAGGAGGTGCTGCGCCTGGTCGCCGCCGGTGAACCGACCCGCCGCATCGCCGGCCAGCTCGGCATCTCCGGCGAGACCGTGGAGACCCACATCCGGTCGGGGATGCGGAAGCTGGGTGCGCGCACCCGCACCGAAGCCGCCGCGCTCGCCCTCGAGGTGCTGCCATGAGTGAATCCGCACCCCGGTACGTCGTCGCCACCACTCCGCAGGCAATGAGTGTGCTACGTCGGCTGGCCCGGGACGGCTGGCGTACCCGGGAAGGATTCGCGCTGGCCGACGGTGTCTGGGACCTGAGTGAGACGAAACTTGTCCTCTCCGGCCGGGTGGCCGATCTGGAGGCGGTTCGCCTCGCGGTGCTGGCCGCCGCCCGTGGCGCCGGCGTGGTCGCCATCTGTGATCCCGTCGGCGAGGTCGGCCGCGCGTTGATCAGCGACCTGGCCCGGCTAGGCCCGGTGCACCGGGACGTCGACCACGACCCGCAGCACGACCCGCAGTCAGCGTTGGGTCGGCTCGTCCCCGAGCAGCGGGCCCTGCTGGAGCGACTAGCGCAGGGAGAGACCATCGCGGCGGCCGCGGCAGCCGAGTTCTTGTCGCTGCGCACGGCTAACCGGCGTATCGCCCAGGCCCGGCAGGTGTTGGGGGTGCGGACCACCAGGGAGGCGGTCCTGGCCTACCTGCGCCAGCGCCAGTCGGGGTGATGAGGGTGGTCGACCGGCTGGGCGCCAAGAGAGCGGGGGGATTCAGCGGTCCCCGCTCGGGTTGTCGGGGCGGCGGTGCAGGCGGCTGATGTCGGTCGGCCGGGTGGGATCGAGGTGGCGGGGCAGGTCCGGCTCATCTTCCCGCAGCGGGGCAAGGGCGACGGTCAACGCGTCGATGATCCGGTCGGTGGCATGCAGCGCCGCCCCGGAGGATGCGGGGTCGATGCCGCTCAGATCGATCGGGGCCCCGAAATACACCCGGATCACCGGGCGGCGTAGCAGGGAGCGGCCGATGCCGCGCAGCACGTCGATCGGTGTGGTCCGGTAGGGCAGTACCTCGTGGGCTCCCCACTGGGCGACCGGCACGATGGTGGCGCCGCTGGCGAAGGCGAGCCGTGCGGTGCCGCTCTTGCCGCGCTCCGGCCACATCTGCGGGTCCAGGCCGATGCGCCCTTCGGGGTAGACCAAGACCACTGATCCGGCTTCCACGGCCTCGGCGGCTGCCGGTAGGGCCTGCCCGACGCGGGCGGTGCGCCGGTCGACCCGGATGTGGCCGCAGTGCCGCATGGCCGCCCCGACCACCGGGGCGCGGAACAGCCCTCCGGTGGCCATGATCCGTGGGGCGATGCGCCGGGTGTGGCAGGCGGCGGCGAGCACGATCGGGTCGAATGGGCTGATGTGGTTGGCGGCCAGGATCAGCGGCCCGTGCCGCAGTTCGTCGGGCACGTCGCCGCTGACCTGCAGCCGGGCCAGCAGCGCGACGACCCCGCGGGCGAGCATCTGCAGGAACCGCCACAGCAGGGGCGGCCGCCAGCGGGGCGGGGGAGAGGAGGTGTCCATCAGCCGCCGATGGTCGCACAGTCCCGGGAGTGTTCGGCAACCACCTGGTCGGCCAGTTCGGCGGGTGTGTTCTTGCTTGCGCTGTTGGGCGCCCATGCTGCCATGGCTGGGCACTCGCCAGCTGCCCTCATCCGGGCGGCGGCGCGGCTTCGATGTGGTCGAGGCCACGCGGCGACCCACCCACCCCTCATTACGACAGCTCGTAGTATGTACTACAGGCCGTCGTAAAGGGGAATCCTGATGGATGCGTTGGACGTTGCCCGCTGGCAGTTCGGTGTCACCACCGTCTACCACTACCTCTTCGTGCCACTGACCATCGGCCTGTCCCTCCTCGTCGCCGTCCTGCACACCCTCTGGCACCGCACCGGCGAAGAGCGCTACCTCAAACTCACCAAGTTCTACGGCAAGCTCTTCCTCATCAACTTCGCCATGGGCATCGTCACCGGCATCGTGCAGGAATTCCAGTTCGGCATGAACTGGAGCGACTACTCCCGCTTCGTCGGCGACATCTTCGGCGCACCGCTGGCCATCGAGGCGCTCGTCGCCTTCTTCCTCGAATCCACCTTCCTCGGACTCTGGATCTTCGGCTGGGACCGGCTGCCCAGACGCATCCACCTGGCCACCATCTGGGCCGTCGCCGCCGGATCCAACCTCAGCGCCTACTTCATCCTCGCCGCCAACTCCTGGATGCAGAACCCCGTCGGCTACCGCATCAACCCCGACACCGGCCGGGCCGAACTGACCGACTTCCTAGCCGTCCTCACCAACAAGGTCACCCTGGTCACCTTCCCGCACACCATCGCCGGCTGCTTCATGGTCGCCGGAGCCCTCCTGGTCGCCGTATCCCTCTGGCACCTCATCCGCCACCGTGACAGCCCGGACAGCCCCGCCCACCGCTTCGCCGTCCGCTTCGGAGCCTGGGTCACCCTCGCCGCCACCACCGCCGTCATCATCAGCGGCGACCTGCAAGGCAGAATCATGACCGAGGTTCAGCCGATGAAGATGGCCGCCGCCGAGGCCCTCTACGACACCGAAGCCCCCGCTGCCTTCTCCGTCCTCACCATCGGCACCCTCGACGGCAGCCGCGAACTCTACGCCCTGAAGATCCCCTACCTGCTCTCGTTCCTCAGCACCGGCGACCTGAACGGCGAAGTGCCCGGCATCAACGATCTGCAGGCCCAGTACGTCGCCCAGTACGGCCCCGGCAACTACACCCCGATCATCCCGGTCGCCTACTGGAGCTTCCGCTTCATGATCGGATTCGGAATGGTCGCCGCCGCCATCGCCGCCTGGGCACTCTGGGCACAACGCCGCGGCCGGACCCCCAGCTCACGCTGGCTGCTACGGGCCAGCCTCATCCTGCCCCTGCTACCCCTGGCCGCCAACTCCTTCGGCTGGATCTTCACCGAGATGGGCCGTCAACCCTGGATCGTCTACGGCGAAATGCTCACCCGCGACGGCGTCTCCCGCAGCGTCACACTGACCGAGGTGCTGACCTCCTTCACCGCCTTCACCCTCGTCTACGCCGCCCTCGCCGTCATCGAAGTCCGCCTGCTGCTGCGCTACGCCAAAGCCGGACTACCCGACGTCACCCCGCCACCGGAACCCGCCCATGACGTCGACGAAGAAGACCGCCCGCTCGCCTTCGCCTACTGATCCCGGAGCCCGCAGTGGACCTACCCACCATCTGGTTTCTCCTCATCGCCGTCCTCTTCACCGGCTACTTCATCCTCGAAGGCTTCGACTTCGGCGTCGGCATCCTGCTGCCCATCCTCGGCCGCGACGACCGCGAACGCCGGGTGCTCATCAACACCATCGGCCCCGTCTGGGACGGCAACGAAGTCTGGCTGATCACCGCCGGCGGCGCCATGTTCGCCGCCTTCCCCGAGTGGTACGCCACCCTCTTCTCCGGCTTCTACCTGCCGCTGCTGCTCATCCTCATCGCGTTGATCCTGCGCGGTGTCGCCTTCGAATACCGGCAGAAGCGCCCCGAACCGGCCTGGAAACGCCGCTGGGACGCCGCCATCGTCTTCGGCTCACTGTTACCCACGGTGCTGTGGGGCGTCGCCTTCGCCAACATCGTGCGCGGCGTGCCCCTGACCGCCGACCACGAGTACGCCGGTGGCCTGATCGACCTGCTCAACCCGTACGCCCTGCTCGGCGGCGCGGTCTTCCTCATTGTCTTCGTCACCCACGGCGCGGTCTTCCTCGCCCTGAAAACCACCGGCGACATCCGGGTACGCGCCAACCGGCTCGCCGCCCGCACCGGCCAGGCCGCAGCCGTCCTCACCGTCGCCTTCCTGGCCTGGACCCTTGCCCTGCGTCCCAGCCCGGCCGCCATCGTGCTCGCCGCCGCCGCCGCCCTCACCCTGGTCGCGGGCCTGGCAGCCAACCGGGCCGGCCGGGAAGGGTGGGCCTTCACCGGCACCGCCGCCGCCATCGCGCTCGCGGTGGCGACCCTCTTCACCGCGCTCTTCCCGAACGTGCTGCCCTCCACCCTGGAAGCGGCCGGCACCCTCACCATCGACAACGCCGCCTCCACCCCCTACACCCTCAAGATCATGACCTGGGTGGCGGGCATCTGCACCCCCGTCGTCCTCACCTACCAGGGCTGGACCTACTGGGTCTTCCGTCAACGCATCGGCGTCGGCAATATCCCGCACTGACCATTTACTACCCCTCCCCAAAAACAGCGGGCCGGCACCACGCGAAGTGGTGTCGGCCCGCTACGGCTGCTCGGGTCAGCCGGCCTCGCGCAGTTCGGCCAGGCGGCTCTCGATCTCCGCCAACTCGGCGCGGAGCTTCTCCGCCTGCTGCTCCGCCTCGGCCCGCTCCGCCGACAGGATCTGCTCCACCGCCTCCTGCACACCGGGCACGTCGATCAGCGCGACCATCTTCAGCGCCTCCGCCGGCCGGATCACATAGGGCTTGGCCAGTGACCTGCTGCCCTGCGTCGCCGCGACCGTCCACTCACCGTCGGCGTAGGCAAGCGTCACCGTTAACCCGGCCGGCCCCTTGGACCGGGCCGCCCGGGTTGACCGGCGGGCAGGCTTGGCCTCAGCCTGCGGGGGAGTGTCTCCAGTGGTCATATTCGTCTCCTTGCGGGGAGTCGGCACCGGCTCCCTCGTCACCATGAACTCAGGCTCCGGGGTCACCTGCGGCGTCGGGGCTACCTTGGCCTCCGCCCGCCGGCTCGACCCACGGGGCGGGATCGTCAAATCTCCGGGGGAGAAGGGCAGCTCGTCGCGGCCGAAGCGCACCACCACCCACTCATCCGACACCGCCGGATCGTGCAACTCGACCACTTGGCCGATCTGTCCAGCAATCTGCCCTGCCGCCTCGGTGAACATCACCCGCGGCTTGCGGCCGGAAGCCAACGTGTCCCGGATGCCCTGCAGCTCATCAGCGGACAATCCTCGGACAACGGCACTCGCGGTGGCCATCAGACAATCCCTCTTCCGTACACCTGTTTGATTTCTGCCCTTCCTACCAGCAGGATCCGACAACGTCGAGGCAGACACTCCGGCGTCGACCGGAGCTCGCCGTCCAGCCAAATTCGGGACGAAGCGTACGCGATCACTACGGGTGTCCGTGAAGGTGGGAGAGCCGCCCAGCGGACGAACAAAGACTCGGGCCGCGGTGGATGACTCCACCGCGGCCCGAGAACTAGCCAGGATCAGGCCGGATTACTTGACCCAGCCCATGTCCTCGTAGCGGAAGTCGGCAAAGCCCCTCGCGCCGTGGTTGGCCAGCTCCTTCTTGGCAGCGATCAACTCGGGACGCTGGTAGAGGGTCAGCGAGTGCACCGACTCCCAGATCAGGGCGTCCGCCTGGTTGGCCAGCTCGATCGCCTTGCTGCGGTCCAGCTCCGCGTTCGCGTCGTCGAAGAGCTTGTCCAGCTCCGCCGAGCCGACCCGGGCGTAGTTCTGCTGGAACTCCAGCTCACCCTGGTCGTTCTTCTTCGGCTCCGCGTAGATCGACTTGCTGGAGCTGATCGGGTACGGCGTCCCCAGCCAGGAGAAGACGGTGAAGTCGAAGTTCCCCGGGGTCACGTACTTCTCGAAGAAGTCGTTGATCGGAACGCTCTCGATGTTCACCTTCACACCGATCTGGGCCAGCATGTTCTGGGTCAGCTCCGCTTCCTGCTTGGAGCTCGCCACACCGGCCGGAATCACAAACTTGATCTCCAGCTTCGTGCCGTCCTTCTCCCGCACGTCGCCGTTGAGCGTCCAGCCCGCCGCGTCCAGCCCGGCCTTGGCCTTGTCCGGATCGTACTTGCCGACGTCACCGGAGTTGTCCTTGTAGCCGTCCTGGTTGGCCATGAAGATGTGGTTGTCCAGCGGCTTCGGGTCCAGCCCCAGCGGGCCGAGCAGCGCCTTGGCGATCGCCGTGCGGTCGATGCCCTGAGCGATCGCCTGGCGCACCTTCACATCCTCCAGCACCTTGCTCTCGGCGTTGATCGTGAAGTGCCGGAAGTTCGGACCACCGGCCTGGCGGATCTCCACACCGTCGAACGTGACGGCGCGCTGGTAGTGGTCAGCGTTCGGGCCGATGTCGACGAAGTCGATCTCGCCGTTGGCCAGCGAGTCGATCTGTGCGTTGGGATCGATCACCCGGTAGACGATCTCGTCCAGCTTGGCCTTGTTGCCCCACCACTTGTCGTTGCGGACCACGGTGATGGTCTGCGCCGTCTTGTCGATGGACTGGAACTTGAACGGCCCGGCGGTGGTCGCCAGCGGCTGCTCCTTCCAGCCTTCGTTGAAGACCTTCGGGTCCTTGTTCGTCGCCGCCGGGTAGAGGGGGCTGAACAGCGACGGCCAGTCGGCGAAGCGGCTCTTGAAGGTGACCACAACCTCGCGGTCGTCCTTGCCCTTCTCCACGCTCTCGATGTCCGAGTAGCCGTTAGACGAGGAGATGATGTAGGCCTTGTCTGTGCCGTTCTTCGCCTTCCAGTGCCAGTGGAAGTCCTCCCAGGTCATGGGAGTACCGTCGTCCCACTGCGCCTTGGGGTTGATCTCGTAGGTGACGACGTGCTTCGGGTCGGTGGCCACCTTCGGCTCGCCGGCCAGGTAGTCCGGGTTCCACTGCGGGGCACCGGACGCATCGTGCATGATGATCAACGGCATCATGCTCCACATCACGTCGTGCACCGTCGACTCGGTGCCGTCGAGGTGGTGGTAGTTGAAGTTCGCCGGAATCTGGCCGAGCGGCCAGGTCAGCTTCCCACCATCCTGGACCTTGTCCCGGTCCTGGGGGTTGATCTGGTTCTGGTCCGCCTTCGGCGGCGGCGCTGCCTTCTTGTCATCGCCGCTGCCGCCCCCGCCACAGGCGGAGCCGACCAGGGCCACCGCGATGAGTGGCGCGAGAATTCCCCTGCGCCAGCGTGTTTTCACCCAGTTCCTCCTCATATCAACGTCCAACATGGACGACAACTATCCTCATAGTACCTACCGGCGGACAATCTACCCACCGGTCAGATCACCGAGGCGGCCGCCGCGAAATGGCACGCCGCTTCATGATCTACGCCTGGAACACCCTTGCCACTCAAATCGGGCGACACGGTCAAGCAGCGCTGCCGCTGATCGTCATCGAGCTCATGCGCAAACTTCTGGCACCGGGTGCGGAAGTGGCACCCCGACGGCGGATCCGCCGGACTCGGCAAATCTCCGGAGAGGACGATGCGCTGACGACGACGCTCCTTCTCCGGATCCGGCAACGGGATGGCGGACAACAATGCTTGGGTGTACGGGTGCGACGGACGGTCGAACACCCGGTCGGTCTCGCCGATCTCCACAATTCGGCCAAGATACATCACCGCCACTCGGTCGGCGATATGCCGCACCACGGACAGATCGTGCGCCACGAACAGGTACGACAGGCCCAGCTTGACCTTCAACTCCTCCAGCAGGTTGATGACCCCGGCCTGAATGGAGACATCCAGAGCGGACACCGGCTCATCGAGCACCAGCAGTTTCGGCTCCAACGCCAGCGCCCGGGCGATACCGATGCGCTGACGCTGACCACCGGAGAACTTCGCCGGGTAGCGGTCGGCATGCTCCGGACGCAGCCCCACCAGGCGCAGCAGCTCCCGAACCCGGCGTTGGCGCTGCTCGGGCGGCACGCCGTGCGTCGCCAACGGCTGGGCGATGATCTCGCTGATCGGCAGCCGCGGATCCAGCGACGCCATCGGATCCTGGAACACCACCTGCAGGTCCCGGCGGATGGCGAACCGCTCCTGGCGGGTCATCGCCGCCGTGTCCTTACCCAACACCACGATGCTGCCCGCCATCGGCTTGGCCAGCTCGAGAATCTCCATGATGGTAGTGGTCTTGCCACAACCCGACTCACCGACCAGCCCGAGCGTCTCGCCCTCACGGATGTCGAAACTGATCCCCGACACCGCCCGAACCGTGCCGACCTGGCGGCGCAGGACCACACCCTTGGTCATCGGGTACTCCCGGACCAGCTCGCGCACCTCCAGCACGCTCGGGCGCTCCTGCCGCGTTACCGCCGCCACGGCTGTCTGGTCCACATCGCTGGTCGGGAACACCTGGGTGCTGGTCAGGTTCTTCCGTTCGATCTCTGCGCTGCGGTGGCAGGCGGCGTAGTGATCGTTTCCGGAGGCCGGCATCAACACCAGTTCCGGCTCGGTCTGCTCGCAGGCGTCGATGCGCATCGGGCAGCGTGGCGCGAACGGACACCCGGGCGGCAGGTCCACCATCGCCGGTGGCGTGCCCTCGATGGGGGTGAGCCGCTGCCGATCGCCGAGGTCCAGGCGGGGGATCGAACCGAGCAGCCCCAGGGTGTACGGCATGCGGGGGCGGTAGTAGACGTCATCAACCTGTCCGGTCTCGACCGGCTTGCCCGCGTACATCACCGTCATCCGATCGGCGAACCCGGCGATCACCCCGAGATCATGGGTGATCATGATGATCGCCGCCCCGACCGCCTCCTTCGCGGTCTGCAGAACCTCCAGGATCTGCGCCTGGATGGTCACATCCAGCGCGGTGGTCGGCTCATCCGCGATGATCAGGTCGGGGTCGTTCGCGATCGCCATGGCGATCATGACCCGCTGCCGCATACCGCCGGAGAACTCATGCGGGAACGACCGCGCCCGCACCTTCGGATTCGGGATGCCGACCAGGTCCAGCAGGTCGACCGCCTGCTCCCAGGCGGCCTCCTTCTTGACCTGCTGGTGCACCCGGATCGCCTCGGTGATCTGATCGCCGACCGTGTAGACGGGAGTCAGCGCGGAGAGCGGGTCCTGGAACACCATCGAGATCTTGCTGCCGCGGATACGCGACAGCCGCCTGTCGTCCAGGCCGAGCAACTCCTGGCCCTGGAAGGCCACCGACCCGGTGACCTTGGCGCTGTCGGGCAGGAGCCCCATGATGGCCAGCGAGGAAACCGATTTACCCGAGCCGGATTCGCCGACGATGCCGAGCACTTCTCCCGGCCGCACCTCGTAGCT
>DASULK010000255.1:0-4624 GCA_036278255.1 Micromonospora sp. | reverse complement strand
TGGAGGCGCCGTGACCCGGTCCGCGCCGAAGATGCGACTCGCCTCGGGTCCGCGGGTGCCGGTGACGGTGGCGGAGTGGGATGTGACGCCCGGCCTGCACGAGTGGATCGAAGGCGAGATCAAGCGGCGGGAGGAGGCGGCTCAGGCAGCCACGCCCGGTCCGTGGGAAGGCGTTGTCGACCACCATCAGCGGGGCATCGTTGAGGCGAGCGTGTGGGCGGACAGCATCAGCTACTACGTCACCGAGAAGATCAGCAGTGGTGACCGACATGAAGCGGACGCCAAGCACATCGCGTTGAACGGCCCCGACTCGGTCCTGCGCCGCTGCGCTGCCGACCGGAAGATCCTCGCCCTGCACCCGTACACCCACGCCCCCTCCAAGCATGGGCCGGGCTTCTACTGCGACACCTGCCACGTTGAAGACGGCGTCATCGAGGGCGGCGGGAACTGCGACACGATCCTCGCCCTCGCCGAAGCCTACGGACTCGACCCGGCAGGCGAGATCGATGTGGAGGTCGTCCGTGAGTAGCACCTACTACGTGCTGTGCCTGTCCCACGATCCGGCGACGACCGCGCGCGAGTACAGCACCCCGGAGCAGGCGGCAGCCGCCATCAAGACGGGCATCGAAGGACACCCCGGCTGCGACCTGCTCATCGAGCGCGTGTCGGGCGGGCCGGTCGAGTACGGGTGCCCGCCCCACCCCACGCGCGCCGCTGGCCCGCGCTGCTACCACCGAGACGTCGAATGGGTCGACACCGAGTGGCTGCGGCTCCTCGGCCGCGCCCACGAGTCCAGCGATCCTGCCGTGGTGGAAGCCGTCCGGCAGGGCCGGTTCTACTGCTGGACCCGGGACCGGCTCCACCGACTCCGGCACCAGATCGGCAACGCTGAAGAGTTGGAGGAGCGGCCGTGAGCTTTGAGACGACGTTCGAGGAGTTTGTGGAGCGGCTGACCCGCCAGTACGGCAGGGACGAGGCGCTGCGGACCGCAGTCCCCTTCTGCCGCGACTTCGCCCGCACCCTCCGAGAGCAAGCAGAAACCGAAGGCGCCGAGGACCCCGCCGCGCTACGGCGCCTCGCCGACCAGATGGACCCCGACCTCCGGAGCGCGCCGTGAGCCGCCGCATCGCGCGGGTCTGCCTGATGTTCGCCCTCGCTGTAGGCGCTTGCTGGGCAGTCCCTTTCTTCAACGACCCGAACCCGCAGGTAGCCCTCGCTGCGCTGGCCGCGTGGTGCTGCTTCCTCATTGCTATCTGGAAGGCGCCCCGCCCATGACCGGTCTAGCCCTGCTGTTGTGCCACCTCGTCGGGGACTATCTCCTGCAGTCGGACTGGATGGCGAACGAGAAGACGAAACGCTGGTGGCCTGCCTGGGCGCACGCTCTCACCTACGGGCTGCCGTTCCTGCTCATCACCCAGTCCCCTGCCGCGCTCGCCGTCATCGTCGTCAGCCACGCGGTCATCGATCACTACCGGCTGGCCCGGCACGTCGTCTGGGCGAAGAACCTGCTCGCCCCGAAGGCGTACCGGCATCCGTGGGCGGAGTGCACCGCCACCGGCTACCACCAGGACCGGCCTGCCTGGATGACCGTCTGGCTGATGATCATCACAGACAATGCCGTTCACCTGGCTATCAACGCAGCGGCGATCACCTGGCTCTGACCTACCGCACGGGCCCGACGTCGTCATACTGAGCGCATGGAGACTCCTCGCCGTCCGCCCGTGTCGATCGAAGGCGCGATACCGGGGCGCGTCGAACCCCGCTGGTGCGACAAGTGCCAGACCGCCGAGGGCTTCGTCGTGCGCTTCTACACGTTCTCTGGCGACACCCCGATGCCGCTCACCGACGTGACGGGCTGCACCGGCTGCGAGAAGCGCACCACGACCTCATAGCACCCTGACCCGCACCTCCAACTGCTGCCCGTAGGCGGCCCGGTACTGATCCGGGGTCCACGCCCGGCCGTCGGCGAGGAACACCGGCTCCACCCGCACCCCACCCACGGCGCCCGGGTCGGCGATGGTGGCCCAGGCGACCACCACTCCGCCCGCCGGCACGCCCGTGGTGTCCGTGCCGGGCGGGGCCGACACCAGCACCGTCAGCCCGGGCGTAGCAGCCACCACGCCGACCACTTCCCCAGTCGCAGCATGCGTCAGCAAAGGCACAGTCTCCTCCCCCGTCAGGCTGGCATTGCGGCGCACATGGCCTGGTAGATGCGGCGGGACAGGTAGATGTGGCCCGCATCGTTGGGGTGGACGTTGTCGGCGCCGACGTAGGCGGACGCGTTGGCTGCGGTGATCCACGGGCCTTGGGTGACGATCGGGTTGCCCACCGCGTCGTACACGGTGCCGCTCAGCGGGGATACGAACGGCAGGCCCGCGCCGGCTGCTGCCGCCCTGATGGTGTTGTCGGTGTTCGTGATTGATCCGGCGGGGGTTCCGGTTGCGGAGTAGCAGCCGATGACGAAGATGTCCCCGCCCGGCGCGATCGCCGACTTCAAAGCGGTGTAGAGGGCGGCGGCGGCGTTCGAGATGGTGGTCTGGTTGCCGCCGTTGTCGTTGTAGCCCGCCCACACGATGAGCCGGTCGAAGCTGTAGGGGGTGATGTCGCCTGCGACGCGGTTGCCGAGGGTGGCGAAGCTGCCGGGGGTGATGTAGCCGGTGCCGCCGCGGGCCTGGTCCCACACGTCGGTGCAGCCCAGCAGGCGGCCGAGCCGGTAGACCCAGGTGCCGATTCCGGCGCCCGTGTTTTCGGCGGAGCCGTCGCAGATGGAGTCGCCGAGGACGCCGAGGCGTCCGCCGCGCGGTGCGGGCTTCCATGCAGTCGCGCCCGGCGGGAGGAAGAGACCGCCCCACGGCATGGTGGTGAAGTCGAAGCGGATCTTACGGGGTGCGGCCGTACCGAAGTTGACCTTGAGGACATGGGAGGAGCCTTCGCTGCCGACGGTGGCGCCGGTGAGCTGCGCCAGGTCGGTGAGTTTCCGGTCGTCGACGGACAGCCGGTACTTGGTGGCGGCCGAGATGTACTTGAACTTGATCTCGAACAGGCTGGCGTCGGTCCAGAACTCGACCGCCCAATGCGCCTGCCCGGACGTGTAGGTGTTGGGGTAGCGGGACAGCGGCAGGTAGTAGGAGCTGTCGGGGGTGCCGGTGCCGTAGGTGAACGATCCCGCGCCCAGGTACAGGAATGGGCCGGTGTCCGGGGCGAGCAGGGGCTGCGCGGAGGCGATCGTGGACGTGGACTGCCGCGTCACCGTGATCGTCGGCGGGGTGATCGTGGAGACAGCGTCCGCGGTGGACAGGTCGGGCAGGGCGCGGCGCCTCCATCCGTTCGACCACGCCACGCCCGCAGTTGCTGTCGGGGCCGCCACCAGTTGCTGGCCTGCAGTTCCGGCACCCAGCCGGGTGACGGTGGCGTTGCCCGTGCCGACGATCAGGTCGCCCTTGGTGGTGACAGTGTCCTTGGGGACGCTGTTCGCGCCGGATAGGCCTGCGACGGTGGTGGCGAGTTGGTCGACGATGGTGCCGATGTCGGTGGCGGTGAGGATGAACCGCTTGCCGTACTCGAAGTCGATATACAGCGACGTGACGCCGTCGGGGCCGTAGAAGGCGACGGCCCCATTACTGTCGGCGGTGATCTGGGTGATCGGGTTGAGGGCGGTGTCGGTGAGGTCGGTGTACTGGTTGCCCTCGACGGGGGCGTCCCAGACGGTGCCGATGGCTCCGGGCCGGAGGAGGAGTTGGTTGCCGACCTTCTCCATGGCGAAGTCTGCGGGGCTGCCGCCGAAAGCGTGACGAGTCACTGGTAGTCCTCTTGTCTGTTCGGATTGTCAAGCACAGGGAGCCAGCGAGTCACTCGCAGATTGCCCAAACTGTGATGCTGATGTCTTCTTGCGGGTCGATGTAGACGATGTAGCCGTTGCCCGAGTCCTCGAATGGGTAGGCCCCGTTGATCGCAGGCGGAGTGGTGAATTCCTCGTCGCCATACGGTGTGTGCTGACGCAGGTAGTAGCTGCCACCGATCGCTTTCTCGCCAGACGGGCACACCGTGGAGTGCGACTTGAGGCCACCGGGGGCCGTGAGAACGGCTTCCGTGGAGATGGTGTGCGGAGCCGATGTCTCAGCTGATGACGACGCTGGGGTCAAGGCGAGCGTGGAGACAGCAGCAATTCCAATTGCCGCCAGTCCGTTACGAGTCCAGTTCTTCGTCATGTCTGCACCTCAGTTCTCGTGAGTGAGGAAACGATCAGGGGGTCCAGTAGGAGCCGTCGATGGTGAGGATGTCGCCGTTGCGGATGTTCCACGGCGTGTTGGTGGAGACGTTCAGCGCGTTGATCTTGGATGTGGAGCTGGCGCCGTCGCTCACCGCATACCGCAAGCGGGCGATCTTCGTGGTGGATTCGGAGGCGAAGGTCAGCGCGACACCCACGCCGCTGGTCTCGCCGTTGTCACTGGTGAACGCCCAGTGGAACAAGCTCCGGTGTGCAGTGACGCAGGGCAGGCCGGGCGGCAGCGACACGCTGATCGGGTCCGCGTAGGCCGGCGGGTTCCCCGTCGGGGACAGGTGGATCGTCACGTCCACGCGCTTGCCTACGGCCTGGTAGCGGCCGAAGTTTCGACTATCGGAG
>DASULK010000254.1:0-23037 GCA_036278255.1 Micromonospora sp. | reverse complement strand
GTGTTGACGAAAAAGCCCACGAGGTCCTCAAGGGCCTCGTCAACCCGGCCCGCGACCGGCGAGCCGAAAACGATGTCGTGGCCGGCACCCAGCCGGCTCAGCGTACCGGCAAGAGCCGCCTGCAGGACCATGAACAGGGTGACTTGCTCACGGCGAGCCAGTTCGAGCAGCGCCGCGCAGTTATCCATGTCGAATTGCAGCGTCACAACCTGGCCGCGGTAGCTGGGCATGGCCGGGCGCGGGTGATCGGGGGCAAGGGTAGCCTCCTCAGGCAGCGCATCGAGGGCCTTCGTCCAGTACTTCAGCTGCCGGTGCGCGATCGTGTCCGGGTCGCCGGGGTCACCGAGCAGCTCCTGCTGCCAAGCGGTGTAGTCGGCGTATTGCACGGGCAGCGGCTCCCAGGCCGGAGCGGCACCGGCGGTGCGGGCGCGGTAGGCGGCGGCGATGTCACGCAGCAGCGGGCTCATCGACCAGCCGTCGGAGACGATGTGGTGCATGACGACGAGCAGAAGGTGCTGGTCCGGACCGCTCCGCAGCAGGGTGGCCCGCACCGGCAGTTCTACGGTGAGGTCGAAGATGTAGCGGGACGCCTCAGCGACGAACGCGTCGACGCCGGTGGCCGGGCAGTCGGACTCCAGCCACACCGGTTCGGCGTTCTCGACGATGCACTGGTGCGGCATGCCATCGTGCACCGGAAAAACGGTACGCAACGCCTCGTGGCGCCCGACAACGTCGGTGAATGCGCCGCGCAGAGCGGCTCGGTCCACCGCGCCACGCAGGTCGATCGCGATCGGCACGTTGTACGCCGGGCTGTGATCCAGGCGGCTCAGGAACCAAAGCCGTTGCTGCGCGTACGACAACGGGATCATGTGAGCTCCTTGGTCCGGGTGATCCAACGCGTACCCGTCTGCTCTCCCAGCCTGCGCCGAGGAGTGTTGTCAGGGCAGCGACGGTGGGCGGCGGCGAAAAGTTCATGAAAGAAGTGGCTCGACGCTGACCTCGGATACGAGGAGCCAGGCGAACATGGTGCACACCAGCGCCTCGGCGAGGTGAATGTCGAGCACGGGCTACCACACCAGTCGTGTGGACCGGGTCAGGCCCCTTCAGCGGCAGCGATCAGACTGGCTGGGCGCAGATCGGTCCAGTGGGTCTCGACGTACTCCAGGCAGGCGCTGCGGGTGTCGGGCCCGTGAGCCGTGCGCCACCCCTGCGGTACCGTGATCGCCGCCAGCCACAGCGAGTGCTGGTTTTCGTCGTTGACGAGCACGAGGAAGATGCCGTCCACGTCGTCAAACGGGTTCGCCATCGTCATCATCTCCAAAATCGTTGTGGACTCGGGATACCGTCGACGCTATTGCCGCCATCCCCGCCGGACCGGCTGCTGCGGCGGCAGCTGCCCGGCAGTTTCGGCGGAGCGGTTCGGTTGTGCACGGAATGGAGGATCGGTGCTGGTGTAACGGCCCGTCGCCGATCCATGTTCGGCTACGCTCGCCGCGCTCATGACTTCCAGACGTATGGTTCGGGTGTCGTGGACATCACCCGGGTGATGTGGCTCATCGTGAGAAGCAGGCGTAGCCGTAGGGCACGCGGTTGCCCGGCCCGCCCTACGGACCACCGTCAGGCGGTTAACGGCGCTGTGGGCAGGTCGCGGTGTCGCTTGATGGGGCCGATCAGGCGGAGGAACTTGGCAGCGGCCAACGCGGCCAACATGATCCACAGGCTCGTCGTGATGCCCAGTGTGCTGCCGAGGAAGCCGCCGACCAGGGCGCCGACCGGCATGCTACCGAAGACGATCACCATGGCCGAGGTGCTGATTCGGCCCTGCAGTTCCTGAGGGCAGTAGCGTTGGCGGAACGTGGAGCTGATGATCGCGCACGCCACCATGCCTGCAGCCGGGATCGCCATACCGATCGCGAAGTACACCAGGCCGAAGCCCTTTGTAGTCAGCGGGATCAGCAGGCCGAAGGGCGCCGTACCGATGGACAGGGCGAGCAGGGCGCGGCCGGTGCCGAGCCACTTTGCAAAATGGGTCGCGATCAGGGCGCCAGTCAGACCGCCGAGGCTGTCAGCGATCATCAGGACGCCGACATAGCCGGCCGAGACGCCTACCACGTTGATGAGGAAGACGACCAGGAGGGCAATGGCGCCGGAGAGGATGAGGTTCTCGACACCGGCAGTGAGGGCGATGATACGCAGGTACGGGTCGCGGACGAGGTAGCGGATGCCCTCAGCGATGTCCTTGCGGATCGTGGTGGAGCCAGCCGTCCGTTCGCGGCGGGGCTCGCGGTGACGGATCGAGCCCAGGCAGATCAGCGCCGCAACATGCGTGAGCGCGTCCACCAGCAGGCCGCCGATCGCGCCGAAGATTTGGGCGATCATGCCACCAACACCGGATCCGCCCATTAACGCCACTTGGGCGCTGCCGCTGAGCTTCGCGTTGGCCTCGCTCAGGTCGTCACCCTCGACAAGGGACGGCAGATAGGCACTGTAGGCAGGCTGGAAGAACACCGCACCGGCACCCGATGCCAGGGCAACGAAGAGCAGGTAACCGATGTTGAGCAGGCCCAGCCAGTACACGACCGGAACGCTCACGAGAAGGACGAGGGCGCCCGCGTTACAAGCAATCATGACCGCACGCCGGGGCCACCGGTCGACCCATGCGCCGGCGGGCAGGCCGAACAGCAGCCAGGGCAGCCAGACACAGGCGGCCAGAATGCCCATGACCAGGGCGCTCGCGTCCAGGACGGTCACCGCGACCAAGGGCAGGGCGATGCCCGTGATGGCACTGCCGAACTTGCTTGTCGTCTCTCCGATCCAAAGCAGCCGGAAGTCGCGCTGGTAAAGCACCGAACGGCGGGCTGCGGCAACGGGTGTCTTAGCGGTGACACTCATGAAGTCGGTCTCCTTCCAAAGCGGTCAGAGCAGGCCGCTATACGTCCTGCGGTGCCAGAGCGGCCACGCTGTACTCGACGAGCGCGCTCCCGATGAGGCGCAGTTCGACGTCCAGGCATGCCAGTCACGGGGACACCTGGCCAGGTAGCTTCGGGTACGCATTGGCCTGCCAGGCGGCGTCCAGGCCTGCGATGTAGCAGGTGAGCCGCTCCAGGCCGATGCCGAAGCCGGCGGAGTCCTTAATGCCCTCGCGGACCAGGTCGAGATACCAGCCGTACTTGGCGGGGTCCTCGCCGGTTTCGCGGATGCGGGCGACGATGCGGCGATACTCGAACTCTCGCTCGCTACCACTGCACAGCTCGCCGTAGCCCTCGGACGCGATGAGATCAAAGTTGCGCAGGGTGCCGGGCCGGTCGGGGTCCTCTCGGTCGTAGAAGCCACGGGAGCCCTTCGGATAGCCGGTGACGAAGAACGGTCGCTCTTGGTGCGTGGAAAGTAACCGCTCGCCGAACCAGTCGATCTCAGTGTCGATGCTCTGCCGGTGGCCGAGGTCATGCAGCACGGCGGTGGCGTCGTGGTGGGTCATGCGACCGAAGTCGCCGCTGAGCAGGGCGTCGAAGACGCGCGGGTCGCGCCCCAGGAACGCAAGATCGGTGGCCATCCGGTCGATGACCCGCCGCACAATGTGGGTCACCAGGCCCTGTGCGACGAGCAGAATGTCGTCGCGCGAGGCGTGTGCGACCTCAACGTCGATCTGGTGGAACTCGGTGAGGTGCCGGGCAGTGGAGGCGGTCTCCAGCGGCTCCAGGCGTATGTTGGGGGCGATGTAGAAGATGCGGTCGAAGGTCAGCAGGGACGCTTGCTTGTACAGGATCGCGCTGGTCATGAGCTTGTACCGGTGACCGTAGTAGTCGACCTCAAGCTGTTTGATGTCGTGCGTGCCGGGGTCGGTAACCGGACCGATTATGGGCGGCAGCATCTCCACGAAGCTATCGCTGGCGAGGTACTCCCGGGCGGCTGCCGTAATCTCGTTCTGCACGCGCAGGACGGCGCGGGTGACGGGCGAGGTGAGATGGTCTCGCGTCGCCGGCGGGAGGGTCTGTGGAAGGACCTGAGTCTGCGTCATCTGGCATGCACTCCTTCGAGGATCGGGGCATCATAGATTTTCTCCATATAGGACAGCGCGGTGAGAAGCTCAGTGGAGGTCATCGTCGCGCCGGTGATCAGGTCGGCGCTGTCGCGGATCGGCAGGGCCCCGATGCGTTGCCAGCGCAGCCAACCGGACGCGTCGAGGCAGCCGCGCGTACGACCGGCGTTGTCGGGGTGCAGGCAGTACGGGACGTCGAGGTAGCCGCGGGCGAAGCTGGTAACCAGCGCCTTGCCGACATCGGTGGACGTCTCCAGCACGGCATCGATGATGGCGCGGGCTTGGGCGTAGATGGCCGTGTCGGTGGCTGGTCCGGCGCCTTGTTCCGCAGGCTGTTCGGCGCGGGCGGCGGCAGCCGCGCAAGCAAGGGCCGCGACGTTCTCGGCGATGGTGGGGATCCGGAACGCCTCCGCCGTTGTCTTGACGATGAGCCGTGCGGCGCCGCCACGCACGGCCAGGCGAGCCGACTCGGCCAGTAGCCGGCTGGCACCGCTGCGGGTACGCGGGAAGACGCCCATGTATGTATAGACGACGAGGTGGGTCTGCACGTCCGGGAGGAGCTCGGCGACCAGGCGAGCCAGCGCCGCGACAGCCTCGTCGTCCTGGGCCGGGCTGGTCTGCTGGGCGTAGCTGAACGACATGCTGCGCAGACCGTGCTGGTGGAAGAACAAGCCCTCCAGCACACTCAGTGCGATCAGCAGCGCTGGTGGGCAGAGCTGGCCCATCATGCAACCGCCGAACGTCTCCAAGTGCGCGGCCGGCACCTCCGCGAGCAGCTCGCAGGTGTACGCCCAGTTGTCAACGGCCTGCCGCAGTGGCATTCGGCTGTACGGCAGGCAGTACGAGACAGGGCCGCCTTCAGTGGCATCCAGGCCGGCGGCGATCATCGCGGCGACGATGTGCCGTGGGTCGGCGGAACCGTGCCGAACCTGGACCGGGAAGTCGGGGCCGGCCACGCCATCGAGGACGGCTCGGGTGACGGCGGGCCCGTGCCCGACGATCGGGTAGCCGTTGAGATTCTCGCCAGCGGCGAGGGCACGGTGGACCGACCTGTCGTCGCCGACGCGGGTGTAGCTGTCCACGGTGATGGTGCCCGCGGTGATCGCGTCCGCATCGCGGGTGGCGATAAGGCCCGTGCGCATCCGCCGCGGATCGGCGAATCCCATGCGCGGCTGCACGACCAGGCAGCCGCCGGCGGCGAGCCGAGCGATGGAGGTACCGAAGCTCATCCGACACCGACCCGACCATCCCGGCCCGCCCTGGCGAGCAGTTCGACGTACTGACGGAAGGCGGCGACGTCATCGGTGAAGACGCCGTTGAACCCGGCGGCGATGAGGTCGACATCGGCGCTGTCCCCTTCGCTACCAATGGTGTCGAGCTTGCCGCCGATGACCACGGGGGTGGCTGCCAGCTGCGGACAGGCGCGCAGGGCACGGATGACGCGCAGCCCGTCCTGCCGGCCATGGCCGTTGACGCTGCTGATAACGATCAGGTCGGGCCGGCGCTGCTGCGTGGTCTGCAACAGCACTGCGTCGGGCACGCACGCACCGAGGCTGATGACTCGATGCCCGGACTCCTCTAGCAGCAGTTGCAGGAAGACCAGGTTCCAGGTGTGTGAGTCGGAAGAGGTGCTCGTCACAACGATGTCGAGGGCCATCTACGCTTCCCTTCGCCTCCGTGGTGCGGTGACGGGGTCGGTTTGATGGCGCGACGCTATGCGCGAACAGCGGCAGGGATCGGTGGTTGGCCCGGCAGGAGGGAGGCAGTTTTGGCGCTGATGATTGCGTGGCGCACCAAATGCGGCACACTGAAGCGGCCCTCGTACCCAGCGCGGAGCAGCCCGCGGACGCATAGGCCGCGGATCGCCCGCACGCAGTCACCCAGTGCAAGGCCGGTTGCCTCGGTGAGTTCACGCATGGTCGCCTCCGCATCTAGCGCAGGCGCCGCGATTGCGGCACGGGCCAGATTCACCGAACCGGTCGGGCTCACCGCGCTCGGCGTCGCCGTGGCGAGGACGGAAAGCAGGGACCGACCAGGTTCGGGGACGTCCTGGACGGTGGCGCGCAGGTCGGCCGCGAGGTCGGGCCCGTCCGCCTCGGCGAGCGCCCCGAACGGGTCGGCTGCGACGCGGGCGAGCAGCTCGTCCGGGGTGTGAAACAGGAACGCGGGCGCGATGCCGGCCAGCGCGGCCGGCAGGCCATCGAGCCGCCGGGTGAGCTCCGCGATGGCCGCGGCTCCGGCTGCGTCGACGCGGAACCCAGGCTGCTCACGACGTACGTGCCGCAGCAGCAGCCGTACCCCGTCCCGTACCGCGAGCGGTGCCACCGGCAGCGACCACATGCCGTCCACTTCGATCGGTTTCCGGGCGGTCACCATGATCCGCAGCCCTCGGCAAGAGCTCAGCAATGCGGTGGCCGCAGCGACATCGAACCGCCCCGGCCCGGCCCCGTCGCAGACGACGACGGCGTCCTGGTTTCGCAGCAGCGCGCTCATCTGGTCTACCGCGCCGAACCGAGCGTCGGGCGCCACGTCGGTGCACAACGCGGCCCGAATCAGCGACGGTACCCGCAGTTCGCCCCCATCCAACTCGCCCTCATCCAGCCCGCCCCACAGCATCACGGGCCCCCCGGGCCCGTGATGCCGGGCGGAGGCGACGGCAAGACGGGACTTGCCGGCGCCGGGGAGACCGATCAGGGCGACCAGGCGCTGGCCGTTGGTGAGTGCCTCGCGCAGCACGCCGAGCTCGCCCGCCCGGCCGACCAGGCCGTCGAACATCGCGGGCGGCGGTGCGGTCGACTCGTCGAGCCACGCGTGCTCCTCGCCCCGGGTGGCGGCAGCGTGGAAGTCGGCGCGGGCCCGGCCGGTGAGCCCGAGCGCGTCGCAAATAAGCCGTAACGTGTCGCGGCGCGGGCGGGCGACCCGTCCGATCTCCAGATCGCGGATCGTACGGACGCTGACCGTGGATAGGTCGGCGAGCTGCTGCTGGGTGACGCCGCGCCGGCGGCGCCAGGCCCTCAGGACGTCACCGAACGGCGGCGCAACGGTCATGTCGCCTCCCATGGAGTTGGTCGTACCGCAGACGCGTCGCAGGTGCGGCGATGCGCACCGGCATGGGATCCAGGCTCATCGGCGCAGCTGCCCGCACCTCTTCCCAGCGTCGGTGCGCCACTATCAGGCGGCCGGAGACCTGCCTCGCCGAACACCGCCAGGCACTGCCGCAGGCCGGAGACGCAGATCTGCACCTGGGTAGGGACGGTAGCGGGCGGGTCGTCGTACCAAACAGCGTCGATGAGCTGGTCGACGCGCACAACCGGCTCGCCTCGATCAGCAGCGCTCCAAGGACGACCTGGTGCCGGCCCGGCGGTATGGCCAGTGGGGCTGCGTCGCGGGGATGCAGGTCCAGCGGGCCGAGAATGCGAAAGATGGGCTCTGGAATGAGCCCGGAGTCTGGCGTAACGGACATCGGCCCACCTGTTACATAGCGCACGTGCAACTGCAGTCTCGTCCATCGATCAGTCAATAACGGACTTTATTGTCTAATTTACATGCGTATGGCTGCGGATCGTAATGTCATGGTAGCAGTTCGGCAACGGGAAGGAAACGGCGCGGATCGGCCTGGCCCTGAGAGCATGCCGAAACATCTCACAGGGCGGAGCGCCACTGTGGGTCCGGATGTTGCGCCCCCCGCAAGCTCAGCCAGTGCAGCGGCATCTGCGATCGGGATCGACCATGCACAGCTGCACTGCTCTTACCTGAATAGCAGGGGCATTGACGGGCACGGATCACTGCTGACGTCAACGCGGTCGTGCGCCGCCCCGATGCGAGCCCGATCCGTGGCCACGCGATGCCGGGACGCCCCGCCAGATTAACGCCCACCTATGTGGTAATTAATCTCCTCGCTGCTTCCGGATAGGTCGCCGCAACCGGGCTGCCTGGCCCGCTCGGACTCGCCCAGCCGACCGGATATCGAATTAGCCGATATCTTCGCCGTTGCACAGTCTGGACTGATACTTACACAGTCGACGTACTATTTTGCCTCGCTGGTTTCGTGAAATAGTCGGTTTTCAACCACTCTGCTTGCAGAGATCATGGTTTAACGGGTCTTCGAGCTTGAGCGGCGTTCGTGGTCTTATGCGTGCGCGGAGTGATAGGCCTTGATGAAACAGCAGCCCTTCGGGGTCATTTCTGGTGCGGCTGTACAAATAACGGCGGATCTGCCGATTAAGAGCGACCGGCAATAGGTATTACTTGAGTCTGCGGGTGGTGGGCCGGGTATCCCAGCGGTAGAGGGTGCGGGCGCGGCGGATGAGTTGACGGATTGTGACGATGGCTGCCGCGAGGTACAGGTAGAAGTCGACGACTTTGGCGTTGCGGTCGGTGCAGCGGCGGATCTTGCCGAACCCGTTCATCCACGAGTTTGTGCGTCCCAGCTCGTGGAGCAGGTTGCGGGTCGGGCTGTTGTCGTAGGCGCGGTCCAGATGCGCGGTGACCTGCTCCGGCCAGCGATGCCGTAGTTGCGTGCTGCACGCTTCGAAGGTGTCGCGCAGCAGCGGCGAGTCGTGGCGGTTGGCGCTGGTGCCGGTCAGGCCGAGTGGGATCCCGTGGCCGTCGGTACCGGTCGAGCGTTTCATGCCGCCCTTGCCACGGTCGACTGGGGACCGACCGGCGCGCTCGCCGCCGCATGGTGCCTTTGTGATGGCCCCGTCGACGCTGACGTCGGCCAACTCCAGGCCGATCATGCGGTCGTAGGCGTCCAGTGCCAGCTCATGCAGCTGCTCACCCAGGCCGGCCTCGGCCCATAACCGCAGACGCCGGCGGATGGTGCGGTCCGAGCACCGAGCCGAGGCGATGCGTTCGTAGCCGGAACCGTGCACCAGCGCGGCAATGACGTGCTCGAACACGACCCGGTCAGGGATGCGGCGCCGGTGGCAGCCCAGCGGATGCGTCGGGTCGAACTCCGGTTGCTCACCGCGCAGCGCGTCGAACTGGACCCAGACGGGTTCGAGCAACGATGATGGCAGGGCAGGCACGGGACTCCCATCGATCACTGAGCGTAGACAACTCTGATGGGCGCTGTTGCATTGTGGGATCGGCGGACGCATTGAACCGCTGTCGGGTCCGCGATCAGATCGCGTGGGCGAGTTCAGTGAACGCAGCGGCGACCCGCAGAGCGGGCGGGGCGTCGATACCGAGTTCGTAGTGTCCGCGACGGAGGTTCTGCGTGAAGGCGTGCCCGGCGATGACCACCTGCGCGGTCTTATCCGCTCGTAGCCCGCGCATCGGTCTCAACCGGTGTTTGAGCTGGCTGTGATCAGCCTCGATCGGATTATTGGCGTACTGCTCAACGTGATGCCACGCCGACGGGATCAACTCGTCCAGCACGCCGGGGTAGACCGACGCTGCGTCGGTGACCACCTCGCCGGGCGTGACCTTCGACGCCGACAGTGCCCGTTTGAAGAACCGCCGGGCTGCGCCGGCGTCACGGCGGCCCGAGACCAGCACGTCGATAACCTGCCCATACTGGTCGACCGCCCGGTACACGTACCGCCATACCCCGTTGACCTTGACATACGTCTCGTCGACGAACCACCTGTCGCCAGGTGAATGGCGGTGAAATCGGGCCGCGTCGGCCAGCAGCGGGGCGAACCGCTGCACCCACCGATAGACGGTGACGTGATCGACCTCGACGCCGCGTTCGACCAGCAATTCCTCGACGTCACGATAGGACAGGTTGAACTGCAGATACCAGCGCACCGCGAGCACGATCACCTCCGGCGGGAACCGAAACCGAGTGAACGCCGACTTCGGCGGCACCCATGCACGAGGACGATTCGATGACTTCACAGCCCAAGCCTGCCTCGATCACGCCAACGCTCAACGCAACAGAGCCGAGATAGCCAACCTGGTACAGACACTCGGGGATATCGTCGCCGTACTACGCGAAGCCGACCCCGCAGACAAAGCCGAGGTCTACCGACAACTCGGCCTCCAGCTCACCTACCACCCCGAAACACAAACAGTGCGCGCCGAAGCCGACCTCAGCGCGCACCGTGGGGTAATGGTTCGTGTCCGAGGGGGGACTTGAACCCCCATGCCCTACGCGGGCACTAGCACCTCAAGCTAGCGCGTCTGCCATTCCGCCACTCGGACCTGTGCGTCCATGCTACCGGGTGCCGACTGATGATCCTCTGGTCGATCAGCCCGGTAGAGCCGCACGGGGCATTACTGTACACGGCTGGCGTGGATCATGCACAACGGCTACGGGCCGGTTCGGAGGTCGGCAGTCCAGGGGCCGCGGTGCCACCGCGAGATGAGGCGGCACCCGAACCCGACTCTGCGGCACACTCCGCCCCATGGCAACCACAAAATCAACCCCGATGGGCGGCACCTCGCTGATCACTGCCCCAACTGGTGCGGGTCCCGAGCCGGTAGCGCGGGCGGGGTGGCGCCGGGCCGGCCGGGCCAGGCAGCATGACCGGCGTGATCCCTCCCTCCCCCCTCGCCGCAGCGCAACGCGATGCTCAGGCGCTGCGTAGTGCCGGCAACCTTGCAGGCGCCCGCGAACTGCTCACGTACGTGCTTGAGTCGGCCCGACCGTCCGTTGGTGAGGACCATCCGGAGGTGCTGGCCGCGGCGTACCTGTTGGCGCGGCTGCATCGGGAGGCGGACGATCCGGCGGCCGCGCGGCGGGTGCTGGAGGAAGCGTTCGCCGCGGGCCAGCGGCGGCTGGGGGACGCCGACCCGTTGCTGCTGGCGATCTCATTCGATCTGGGGTCGGTGGCCGAGGAGTTGGGCAACCGGCACGAGGCCCGCCGCAACTTCAGCCGGCTGGTCGCCGCCGGGCCGGCCGTATTCGGCGATGACCATTGGATGGTACGGGCGGCCCGGGGATATCTCGACGACCAGCCGCCGGCGTCTGCACCTCCGGCGCCGGACCACCCGGTTCCCGCACCGGTCCCGCCGCCCCGTATTCCACCTGCGCCGGCTGTGCCGCAGCCCGTTCTTACCCCGCCGGCTCCCCAGGTTCCTGCGTACCCCGTTCCGCCTGCCGGACCACTCCCGCATCCAGCGCCCCCGTCACCACCACCGCTGGCCCCGATAGCAGCGTCAACGGCAGCACCGGCCCGCAACCGTGCAGCGGTGATCGCAGCCGCGGTCGCAGCCGCGGTCGCTGCCGCGGCCGCCGTCTTGGCCGTGCTGGCGTTGGTCGTTGTCCTCTCCGGAGGGTCGGGCGTCCCCCGTCTCGGCCCCGAACAGAGTCCACAGCCGAAACCGACGCTGGGCGGTGCCCCACCCGCCGACCTGCAGCTGCGTGACGATGGGGCCAGCATCACGATCAGTTGGACCGATCCGACGGCCGGCGCCGTACCGTTCATCATCGCCGGCGGTAAGGCCGGCCAGCCGCTCAACGCATTGGCGACCATCGGCCCCGGCGAAACCCGCTACACCATCAACGGTCTCAGCCTGCGGATCGACTACTGCTTCACCGTCCTCGCCGTCTATTCCACCGACCGGTACGCCACCTCCGGCCAGGTCTGCACGGATCGGGCAACGACGGCACCGGCGGGTTCCCCCAGCTGATCAAGCGTCGGTTTTTCCACAATAGGCACGTTCTGTGTCCACAACCGGACGTTATGGTTACCGTCGAATGTGAACTAGGCCCTAGGATGACGCGCGGTCAGTAATCGTCCGGCAACGGTATGGGAGGGCGGCCAGCCGTGGTCAGCACCGATGGCGGCACGGGCAGCAAGAAGGATTCGGTAGGGGTAGCGGCAGAACCCACCCCCGGTCGGCCCCGTCGACTTCGGGGCGGCCTGGTCACCGTCGGTACGGTGGTGGCGCTGCTGGCCGCGATGGGGGCGACCGTGCTGGGACTCGGTGCCGCAGACAACGCCATCGCCAGCCACGATGCCAGCGCCTGGCTCTGGAGTGCGGCCAAGAGCGAATTGGCCCGGGTCAACGGGCTGACCGCCCGCGTCGACACCCGGGTGCAGGTGCCTAAGGCCGGGGGTCACACCATGCAGGTCGTCCAGACCGACCGTCAGCTGATCCTGCGCGACCTCAACACCGGACAGGTCAGCGCCCTCGACCTGGCGACTCTGCAGATCACGGCGACGACGCCGACCACAGCCGGGCTGGGGGTCAGCGTCGCATTGCAGGGGGACGCGGCGTTCGTGATCGACGCCGTGCAGGGGGTGGTACGCCAACTTGATCCCCGCTCGTTGGTGCCGATCGGCGAGCCGGTCCGCTATCCACCGGGTATCGCCGGAGGCTACTTCGACGGGGACGGTCGACTCTGGATAGCGGTGCCGAGCGAGGGCACCCTGTCGGCGATCACCCCGGCGGCCCTGCCATCGGCGGCCGCCTCCGCCGGGGGCACCGGCGAGAATCTGAGTCCGGTGGCGGTACGGACTGTTGCGGTCGCCCCGCCGAACCACGACCTGACCATCTCCACTCTCGACCGCGGGGTGGCGGTCCTGGACCGCACCACCGGTGCGCTGACCACCGTCACCGGGGACGACCAGCGGGTGGTGAACCTTTCCATGATCGGAGCGGGGGTCCTGCCACCGCGCACCAGCGGCACTGAGGTGCCGGTGACGGTACCCGACGACCGCCGGATTCTCGTCGTCGGTGAGCACCACGTGCAAGAGCTCGTGGTGCCGGGTTCGGGCACCAGGCTGCGTCCCGCGGTCGCCTGGGCCGGCCGTTTCTACTGTGCGGACGAGGAGAGCGGCATCATCTACGTCTTCGACGGCGACGGCGATCTGGCCGACAAGATCACGGTACGGGATGCGAACGGTCCCCTGGAGATGGAAGTCCGGGAAGGCCACCTCTTCATCAACGCACCGAATGCCGCCACCGCCCGAGTCGTTGACGACCGGCACCAGGTGCGAGAGGTCGACAAGTATGCGAACAACATTCTCGGTGGCGATCCCCCACCGACTCCCCCACCGGCGCCACCGCCGACGAAACCGGCGGTCGGTAAGCCGAGCGCACCTCGGCGGGTGACCGCGGCCGCCGGGGACGCGCAGGTGCGGGTCAGTTGGCAGCCGGCCGCGGAGAACGGCGCGGCCATCAGAAAATATGTTGTCGAGGGTGCCGGCAAGAGCTACGAGGTGGGGGCCAACCAACGATCGTTGGAGATCACCGGGCTGACCAACGGTAAGACGTACCGGTTCTCGGTGCATGCGGTGAATGCGAAGGGTGCCGGGCCGGGACGGATGAGTAATCCGGTCATGCCGACCGCAGAGGTGCCCGATCCACCGAAGAGCGTGACTGCCGAGGCACGGCCGGATGGCACCGTACGGGTGAAGTGGCCAGCCGCCAACGGCCAGGGCCTCAAGATCACCAAGTACTTGGTGACGACTACCTCGGCAGGGGCCAATGCCCCGGCGGGCGAATCGACCAAGACCGAGCTGGTCATCCCGGCGGGCACCCTGGAGTACGGCACGCAGTACGCCTTCAGCGTGGTCGCGGTCAACGAGCGCGGCGCCGGCTCTGAGTCATCACCGATCAGCAACACGGTCGTCCCGTTCACCCGACCGGGGGCCCCATCCGGGCTGCGCGCCACCACCGTGGCGACCGAAGCGGGAGCGATCTCGGTGGTCTGGGCGCCGGCGGAGGAGAACGGTCGGCCGATCACCCGGTACGTGGTTGCGGCGGCCGGCCGAACGGTCGAGGTGACCGAGACGCAGGCCAAGCTGACCGGCCTGGGTAACGGGCAGGATGTCACGGTCAAGGTGCACGCGGTCAACGAGGCGGGCACCGGCCCCGAGGCGACCGGCACCGCCCGTACCGTGGCCTCGCCGCAGGTCACCGTCACCGGAAGTTCCGCCACCCTCACCTCCGTCACGGTCAACTTCACGGTGGACGCCGGTGGCGGTCAGGCCACCTGCTCGGTGTCGGTCAACGGCGCCGCACCCACCCGCAGCAACTGCACCAGCTTCACCGCCAGCAACCTGCAGACCGACACGAGTTACCGCCTGGTGGTCAGCGCGCAGAACGTCGCCGGCACCAGCAGCGCTCCCGCCCGGAACCAGTCGACACGGCGGTTGGACGGCACGGTCGTCTGTTCGGTCCCGAGCTACTGCGGCGACGGCATCGGGGTTTATTCACGCCCGTGGCAGGACACCAGCTCCTTCACCAGCCCGGACGCGTTCGGCGGCCAGCGCTACCAGGCGTTCTGCTGGGCGCAGGGAATGCGGGGCAACCAGCAGTCTTCGGCGACCATCAACGCCGAACCCTATGGCGGGCGACGAAGCGACAAATGGATCAAGATCAGTCGTAGTGCCGAGCGGTACATCCCGTACGCCTGGATCAATATGGATGGTGGGGTCAACTACAACACGCTGCCGAGGTGCGCATGATGGCGACAGCAGCTGCCGCGCGGAACGAACCCCTCGCCGCACCACAGGTGCAAGGCTTCGCCGCGCTGGCCAACCGGCTCGCCGAGAGCATCGGCACGGTGGTGCTGGGCAAACCCGAGGTGGTGCGGTTGGCCTTGACCGCCCTCTTCGCGGAAGGGCATGTGCTGCTGGAGGATGTGCCAGGGGTTGGGAAGACCACTCTGGCCCGCGCCATCGCCGCCACCGTTCACGGCGAGTGGCGGCGCATCCAGTTCACCCCTGATCTCCTGCCCGCTGACGTCTGCGGAGTAACGATTTTCAACCAGGCGACCCGCGGTTTCGAGTTTCACCCCGGGCCGGTCTTCGCCAACATCGTCATCGCCGACGAGATCAACCGGGCCTCACCCAAAACCCAGTCCGCGCTGCTGGAGGTGATGGAGGAGCGGATGGTGACCGTTGACGGCGTCCGCCATCCGGTGCCCCGTCCATTTCTGGTGGTGGCCACGCAGAACCCGGTCGAGATGGACGGCACCTACCGCCTTCCCGAGGCACAGCTCGATCGGTTCCTGATGAAGTTGTCGATCGGCTATCCCGCCGAGTCGGTCGAGGTCGAGGTGCTTCGAGGAGCCACCGTGCGCTCCCCCGAGGCGTTGGAGCCGGTCACCAACACGGCGACGGTCGGCGAGATGATCCGGCTGGCCCAGCGGGTACATATCGCCGACCCGCTCTACGCGTACGCGGTCCGGCTGGCCGCAGCCACCCGCGGCCTTCCGCAGGTGCGGGTCGGGGTGAGTCCCCGAGGTGCCATCGCCCTGACCCGGGCCGCCAGTGCCTATGCGTTGATGGAGGGGCGGGGGTGGGTGCTGCCTGAAGACCTCAAGGCCCTGGTCGGGCCGGTCTTCGCGCACCGGATTCTGCTCTCGCCCGAGGCCCAACTGCGCGGCGTCTCCGCCGCCGAGGTGCTCCAGGAGGCGGTCGAGTCGGTGCCGGTGCCGCTCCCCCTCGGACAGTCCGGCATGGCCGGTGGCTGACCCGGTGACGATGCGTACCACTTCCCGGGGGATCGCCCTGCTCATCAGCGCTGCCGCCCTACTCACTGCGGGTTTCCTGTTCGGCTATCCGGAGTTGGCGCTGCTCGGCGCGGCAGCGGCACTCGCCGTACTCTCCGCTGTCGGGTACACGCTCTGGCAGCCGCGGCTGGAGGCGGTGCGGAGAGCCAAGCCGGACCGGGTGGGCCGAGGTGAGGCATCCACCGTGACCTTGACGGTATGCAACGCTGACCGGCTGCGCTCGGCCGATCTGGTGGCGCAGGACCTGTGCGGCGGGCGTCCGGTGCCGGTACCGCTGCTCCGGCTGCGCCCCGGCCGGGATACGACCGTTACCTATCCGGTGCCGACCCAGCGACGTGGCGTGGTGCTGATCGGTCCGCTTCGCGTCTCTCGGGTTGACCCGCTCGGGCTTATCCGGCTCGCCCGCAGCCATGCCGGCACCACGCGGGTCTGGGTACATCCACGCCTTCATCCGCTCACCGCGGTGCCGGCGGGGGTTGCCCGGAGCATGGAGGGACGGCTTGACCGGGTGCCCCACGGCTCCATCACCTTCGATTCGCTGCGTGAGTACGTGGTCGGTGACGAACTCCGTCGGGTGCACTGGCGCACCAGTGCGCGGATCGGCGAGTTGATGGTCCGTGAGCATCTGGACACCAGTCTGCCGCAGCTGGTGGTGGTGCTGGACAACCGGGCCGGTGCGCACTCACGGATGGTCGACGGGGTTGCGGAGACCTTCGAATCGGCCTGTGAGGCGGCCGCTTCGGTGGTGAGCGCCGCGGCCCGGGAGGAGCTGCCGGTCACCCTCTTCTTCGTCGCCGGTTGCAGCGACGGCGACAGTCACCTCGACCGGCTCGCGGCGATCACGCTGCGCCCGGATTCCCGCGGCGAGCTGCTGCAGTCCGCGGTGCTCCGGCTACGCCAGCAGCGGAGCGGGGACACTCTGGTCTTCCTCACCGGGCCGGGCGCTGTCGAGGAGATCGGTCTGGTCGGGGCGCTGCGGGTCACCTATCCCTCGGTGGTGGTGGGGATTTTCGGCGCGGAGGTGCTCCAGGCCGGGATCGAAGGTGTGGCCGTCATCAACGCCGCCGACGGCGCGCAGTTCGCCGCCGAGTGGAATGGGATCCGCCGATGGTGAGGGTGCTCCGCACGCTCCTTGCAGCATTGGTCCTGATCGGTCTGATCGGGTTGTCCGGGTTGGTGCTCGGGCGCATCTACGCCGGCCCCCTGCTGGCTCAGTTGGTGCTGGGCGCGGCGGTGGCCTCGGTGGCGGTCAGCGTGGCTGCCCGGCGGTTCCCGTCCTGGCTGGTCGCCCCCCTGTCGGTGCTGGCGTTGGCGGGCTACGTTGCGGCCGCGTTACAGCTGGCCGCGGAGCGGGCCGAACTGACGGACCCCTTCGGGCAGATACTGGTCGAGGCGGCGCGCAACGGCATCCCCCGGCTGCTGACCGCGATGATCCCGGTCGAGCCGGTCCCGGACACCATTGTGGTGCCGTTGGTCGCCGCGTGGCTGACCGGACTGGCCGGCGCGGAGGTGGCGTTGCGCGCCCGGCACACGCTGCTCGGCTACCTCCCGCCCGCTCTGCTCTACGCCGGCGCCCTCTACGTCGTGGGTCCCAATGCCGATCCTGCGGTCTGGCCCACCATCGGCTTCGCCGCCACCGTCATGCTCGGCCTGGCGGTAAGCGGGGCGCCTGCTGGGGCATCGACACTTCGGGCCGGGGCGGGGTCGGCCCCGCTGCCACCGCTTGGGGCTGCGGTCCGGATCCGGCTGTTGGCGGGGACGGCTGCCGGGGTGATCAGCGTCGTCGCGCTTGCTACCGTGGTAGCGCCGCTGGTGGCGGCCCGGGTACGGCATGACCCGATCGATCCGCGGCGTTACGTGCAACCACCCCGCGTCGACAGCCTCGACGAGAGCCCCCTCATCCGGATCTCCGGGTGGGCGCTCAACCCGGGCCAGGAGCTTTTTCAGATCAGCACCACTGTCGGCGGGCCGGCAGGGCGGGCACCGGCATCCAGCCTCGACGGCAGCAACGACGGCACCGTCGCGGACCCGGATGACTCAGTTGAGGTGGGATCGGGTGGGGTGCGCATCCGGCTCGCCGTGCTTCACGACTACGACGGCGTGACGTGGCAGGTCGGCGGGGTGTACCGCAACGCCGGGCGGGTGCTGCCATCGGCGGCACCGCACGCCGGCGCCCTCACCGACATGGTCCGGCAGGAGATCACCATCGGTGAGCTGACTGGACGGCTCCTGCCGGCGGTACCGACACCGCAGCAGGTGACGGGGGCCCGCGTCGCCTACGACCCGGGAAGCGGCACACTGATCCATCCCGAGGGGCTGGCACCGGGGCTGCGGTACATGGTCACGTCGATGTGGGAACGTCCCGACCCCAACCTGCTGAGTGCCGCCAACGTCCCCTCCGGCGAGCGGGTGGCCCGGGTGCTGCGGCTCGGTGACGGCGTCCCCGAGCCGCTGCAACGGTTGGCCGAGGAGCTCTCCGCGGAGAACGGCGCACCGTTCGATCGGGCGGCCGCGATCGAGCAATTTCTCGCCGAGCATTACCGGCTGGTCGCCGATGCACCGAGCGGGCACGCCTACCCCAACCTCAGCTTCTTTCTTTTCGGTCCACGGAACGCGGGGGGCCAGCGCGGCACCTCCGAGCAGTTCGCTGCCGCGTTCGCCGTCCTCGGCCGGCTGATGGGGCTGCCCACCCGGGTCGTCGTCGGCTTCCGGAGTACGTCCGGCAGCGGCCCGGTGCGGGCCGCCGACGCACACGCGTGGCCGGAGGTCCTTTTTGACGGGCTCGGCTGGGTGGCCTTCGATCCGCTGCCCCGCCCGGAGACCGAACCTCGGCCGGTGGAGGAGGACTTCCGGCCCAAGCCAAAGAAGTCGACGCCGCCTCCGTCACCGGAGCCGACGCCGACGCAGAACCCGGCGCCGTCAACTCCACCCGCCGTCGCCGATGAGCCGGTTCGTCCGGCCAGTAGTCGGCTACCGGTCCTGGCCGTGGGCGGCACCAGTTTGTTGGTCGCCGCCGCAGCGTTCGTGCTGCTGGTGACCGGCCTGCGTCGTCGCCAGCGCCGGCGCCGGCTGCGCCAGGGGACGCCTGCGGAGCGGATCGCCGGCTCCTGGCTTGAGATTACGGACGCGCTACGGCTGGCGGGGCAACCGGCCGCCGTTCATCTGGCGGCAACCGAGGTGGCGGCCCATGCGGGGGCGATGCCGGTGGTCACCGCGGCGGGAGGGGTGCCACCGATCGATGACCTGGCCGCCCTGGTCAACCTCGCCGGTTTCGCACCCGGTGACGTGACCGAGGAGCAGGCGCGGTTGGCGGCAGCGCAGGCGGCGGCGTACACGTCTTCGCTACGGGCGGGGCAGCGCTGGTGGCGGCGGCTGCTCTGGCCGCTGCATCCCGGCCCGTTGCGGTGGCATCGATAATGTTTCAGGGGCAGAAAAAGTCCCGGCCGGACCCCTTGTCGGGGCCCGGCCGGGACCGGTGCGTACTCACTTGTTGTTCTTGTCCGCCTTGCGGTTGTCGGTCTTGCCCTTGTCGGTCTTGCCGTGGTTGTCCTTCTCGGCCTCTGCCGCGATGTCCACGTAGGGGCCGGTGTCGTGGGTGGCCAGCACGATGTCGGCGGCCATCTCTTCCCACTGCGCGTACGCGTCGGGGTACGCCGAGACCTGCACGGTCTGGGCGGCGCGGGTCAGCGGCATCTGCTCCCAGCCGTCAACCTGCTTAAGTCCCTTGTAGAAGGCGGTCGACGAGTACTCAGGGTCGGTGATCTGCTCCACCGTGCCCCAACCCGTGGACGGACGCTGCTGGAACAGCCCCTGCGAGTCGTGGTCGTTACGCGCACCCAGGTGACCCAGGTTGATCAGCTTCGACTCCTGCAGCGAGGTGGCCACACCGATCACCGCGGCCCGCTCGGGCAGGCCCTCCTTCTCGGCGGCCTCGACGATCTGCTTCGCGTTGGCCATCTGCTCAGCCGTCGGGGTGAAGCGCTCCTGCCGGCCCTGTGGGGTACCGGGAACCAGGTCCTGCTTGGCCGGCGCCTTCGGCTTCGGTTCCGGCGCTGGCAGGAACGGAAGCACCGGCTTGTTGTCACGTGGTTCCTCTGCCACAACACGCTCATCTGCCACCGGCGTGGTGGTGGTGGTGGTGCTGGTATTGATGTCGATATTCTGCGCCACACCAGCCAGGGCGGTCATCAACGTCAGCCCGGCCGCGGCCACGGCGGTATGCGCCCTGAGGTCGTTCGGGATACGGAACTTCATGATGATCTGCCTCACTTCTGGGGGGATACGAAAGTCGCCGAGACGCAAAACCCATCCGGAAGGTCGGGGACGCTTGGACCTCGGATGGGTGTTCATCGGCAAGAAGGTGGATGGCCCGGGGGTGTGGGTCATCGACCATGTACAACCACCCGACGCTGGCGATGATTCCGAAACGGCAGGGCGTGGTTCAGGTCACCCGCAACCGGCGCCCACTCTCCTCAAATCCGAACATTCGACGCATGTCGCCACACTCGGCCGGCCCGTGTGCAGCCATCCCAGGTGGGTTCGGCGGTGGTATCACCGCAGTGCCTGCAACGCCTTGCTCGCCCCTCGATGGGCAGCAGCAGCCATCACCGGACAGACTGTGCTCATGATGTTCACTCCGGACATGCGGCTGGCAGACCGATACCAGATCGTCACGCGGTTGGGCGTCGGCGGAATGTCGGAGGTCTGGCGGGCGACCGATGAACTGCTCGGCCGGCCGGTCGCCATCAAGGCGCTGGCCACCCCACTGGCAGCCGACCCGGCGCTGCGCGATGGCACCCGGCGGGAAGCCAGGGCAGCCGCACGCCTCACCCACCCGCACGTGACCCATGTCTACGACTACGGCGAGGTGCCCATCCCCGACGGTGCGCCCGTGCCGTACCTGGTCATGGAGTTGGTTGAGGGTCGGGACCTGGCCCATCGCCTCAGCAAGGGACCACTGCCCTGGCGTGACGCCGTACGAGTGGCCGCCCAGGTCGCCGCCGGCCTGGCCGCCGCCCATCGGATGGGTGTCGTTCACCGCGACATCAAGCCCGGCAATGTGATGCTGACCGCCAACGGCGCCAAAATTCTCGATTTCGGCATCGCCGCCCTGGCCGGGGGGCAACCCGAAACCGATGCCGGATGGCTCATCGGCACCCCCGCCTATGCGGCGCCTGAACGGCTCCGGGCCGGCTCCGCCGATCCGGCCGGTGACGTCTACGCCCTCGGTGTCCTGCTCTTCGAGTGCCTGACCGGGCGTAAGCCGATTCCCGTACGCAACTGGGAGGAGATGGCCGCCGCACACCGCAAAGGGGTTCGGATCACCCCACCGCAGGTGCCGGGCCTACCGGCGGAGGTGGCCACTCTCTGCCTGGCGTGCCTGTCGCCGGATCCAGGGCGACGACCGACAGCGGGCGACATTGCTACCCGGCTGAGGGCGGTGGTGGGCGGCCCCGATATGGCACCGGCCGACCTCGCCGCCACGCAGCTCACCCCCCTCGGCCCCGTGCATCCGCCGACCTTGATCGACCGGTCCCTGGCCGGGCCACCCCCCGCCGAGCCGCAACCGCAGGAAAGGCCGCGCGGTGTGGCCGCAGCCCCCGTCGTCCCCCAACGCCCCGCGGTCGGGCACGGGGTGGAGGAGACCGGGGCCGCGGCACCGGCCGACCGGCCACCGCGCTCCCGCCTGGCGATCGTCGCCGCCGCCGGGGCACTCCTCGCGGGAGGACTCACCCTGGCACTGATCGCCGCTGCGTTCCGCGCGGACCCCGTGCCGAACGGAGGCAGAGCACCATCGATCACGGCACCGACCAGCGCAGCGACGGCGACCAGCGTGCCCCCCGCTGCGAGAACCGCCCCGCCGGCACAGTCGACGCCCACCAGCGACAGGGACGTTGTCCACGAATTCGATCGACTCCTGACCGAACTGGTCGCAGCCGAGCAAATCACCCCGAAAGTGGCAAAAAAACTGCGGGACAAGCTCGACGGTGTCCGCAAGGAACTCGGCGAACGGAAGTTCCCGAAAAAGGCCAACGACCTACGTAAGAAGATCCGCGATTATCTCAAGGACGGGGAGATCACACCGGAGATCGCGGACCGCCTGCACTCCGCACTGCAACCCTTACTGACGAGCGGACACGGCACCAACGGTGACGACGATGACGACGGTGACGACGACTAAATTGCCGGACTGACGCGGTCGAAGTTGCGGGAATGTTCCGGCAGGCCGGCAGCGAGCAGCGCAGCACCGATCGCACCCACCTCGGGGTGGGGAACGTAGTACACCTCGCGCGGTGCAAGCCAGGTGGCGAACGCCCGCCGCCACCAGGTCGACGCCACCACCGCACCGCCTCCGAGGACCACCCGGACGGGGCTGTCCACGGTCGATTCCAGCTCGACCAGATCTTCGGCGACCTGCCGGCACAGCCCGTCCATCAGGCCGGCGAGGATCTCCACCGCTGTTGTTCGGAAACTGAGTCCGCGCAGCTGCCCGGCGCCGGCCGGCGCCTGGCCGGGCGGGCGGTCGCCCCCCAGCCGGGGATCGGCCCACACCCCGTGGCCCGGAACCACCGCCGCCAGCGCCGCATCCAGATCCCTGCCCCTGGGGAGCCGGAGTTCCCGGTTGGCCCAGGCGAAGAGGTCACCGCCGTTGGAGTAGGCGATGCCGGTGACGACGCGTTGATGATCCATCCGGTAACGCCACAGCTGCGCCGGCAGCGGGGCCAGCGGCGCCCCGACCGGCATCGCCTGGGCCAGCCGGACCGCGGCGGAGGTCCCGACGGTGATGGAGACCCGGCGCCCGTCGATGCCAGCAGATCCGGCGCTGGCAGCCGCGCCGTCGCCGGTGGATGCCAACCAGCGTGCTCTGCGCAACTGCGGCCAGCGCCGGGCATACTCAGGACGCAGCCGTCCGCTCCATCCTGCCGGAGCCAGCTGCGGCAGTTCACCCGGGCTCACCCCGGCCAGTTCACAGGCCTCCGCGTCCCAGGTGGCGCGGGCCAGATCCAGCATTCCGCTGCCGGAGGCGTGGGAGACCGACATCGGCGCCTCCTCCAGCAGCATGCCGTAGAGGTATCCGATCAGGTTGGTGAAACCGGCCGGGGCGGTGTTCATGCGGCTGCGGAGCCAGGGCACCCGTACAGTCCAGAAGAGCCGATGCCACCAGGTACCAGTGCGCTGGTGGAAGTCCTCCTCGTTCTCTGGACCGGCGGCGCCGGGCAGCGGCCCGGGACGGCTGTCCAGCCAGGTCAACATCGGTCCGAGCGGTTCCCCGGCAGCATCGATCGGCGCGACGGTGTGCCACTGGGCGGAGGCAGCGACAAGCTCCACCCCGTCGAGGTGGCCGGCGGATGCCAGCTCGTCGAGGCATTCGATGAGCTGGGCCAGGTAGGTGGGGCCGTCCAGCGTGGCGGCACCGTCCTTGCCGATCTCAAGGATCGCCCGACGCCGGGCGAGCGCTCCGGGTATCGGCGTGCAGGCCGGTTCGAGGACCATGCCCCTCGCTGAGGAGGTGCCCAGGTCAAGGGCGAGGATGTTCATCTCCCGCCACCGCTTCCGATGGTTCAGCTCCGGACAAGTCCAC
>DASULK010000253.1:0-9409 GCA_036278255.1 Micromonospora sp. | reverse complement strand
CTCTTCGAGCAGACCCGGGTGGGCGACCCGATCACGGTGAAGGGCACCCCACGCAAGCTGCAGAACGGTAACGGCTGGACCGACTGGAACATGAGCTGGGAGGAGTACGTCAAGGGCAGCGCCCTGCCGTACGAGCCGCCGGCCGTCGAGCCGACCGAGACTGCGTCGGATCCGGACGCCGGCTCCGACGACTGAGGGGCCTTCGGCACTGGCATTGTCAATCGGACACTTCGCGGTCACGATGCCGTGGTCTGACGAGACCGGCGTCGTAGGCGGCGATGACGAGGTGCGTACGGTCTCGTGCAGAAAGTTTGCTCAGTAGATGCGAGACGTGGGTCTTTACAGTCTTGATCGAAATGGTGAGGTGTTGGGATATCTCCGCATTTGACAACCCTCGCCCTATCAGTTCAAGAATCTGGGTCTCACGGTCTGTCAGATTCGCCCCCACTGGGTCGGTCGCCGCCTGAGCGGCACTCTGGGGCGGGGTGCTTATATAGTGCTCAATCAGTCGAGTCAAAATTGCGGGCGCGAAGAGAGATTCCCCGGCGTGGGTGCGTTTGATGGCGTCGAGCAGTTCGTTGGGACGCGTGTCTTTGAGGAGGAATCCGCTGGCTCCGGCCCGTATTGCTTGGTAGACATACTCATCGAGCTCGAACATGCTCAGCACAAGTACTCGGGTGTGGGACAGGTTGGGTATTCGACAGATGCGCCTGGTTGCCTCGATTCCATCGAGCCGTGGCATCCGGACGTCCATGAGGACCACGTCAGGTCGACTGGCGCTGATGACGTCGATTGCTTCGATTCCGTCGCTAGCTTGGCCCGCTACGGCGAGGTGTGGGTCTACATCGATAAGGGCGGCGAGGCTTTGGCGCAGAAGGAGGTGGTCGTCGACCAAGACCACCTTGGCTACATCAATGGGCAGGGTCATCGTGCACCATGAGGGATCGCGGCATAGAGGCGGTAGCCGGAACCGTGGGGACGAGCTTCAAGCGTTCCACCGACACTCTTGACCCGCTCACGCAGGCCCATGAGACCGTGACCGGCTCCGGGTTTCCTGGACCATCCTGCATCCGACCCTTCATCGTCAATCATCACTACGATTGTGTCGTTCTCACGGCGCAGGGACACCTGAACGCGAGTGGGGCCAGCATGCCTGGTGACGTTGGATAGGCCTTCGCGTACGACTGCGCAGACTACCGCTTGCGTACCGAGTGACACGGCTCCCAGATCAGGGCGATCGAGATCGACATCGAGCCCAGCAGATTCCGCATCAGCGATAATCGCGGGCAAAGACTCCAAGTTCTCAGTGGGGTGTCGCGGGGCCATTTCATCGGGATTGCGTAGAGCTTGGAGCATACGGCGCAGTTCTCCAGTTGCTTGCCTGCTGACCTCCTCGACGTCATCAAGAGCTTCTAGGAGCGACCGTTCCGCTGCACTTGGGTCTTGATCCGGGCTTTGGGAATGGAGATGCCTAGCGGTTGCTGCCCGAACCGTGATCATCCCTAATCCATGGGACACAATGTCGTGCAGTTCCCGGGCAATCCGCACGCGTTCGGCTAGCACTGTTTGAGAAGCCTCCCACCTGGCAAGATCGGCTTCATGGCGCGCCCTTTCTCTACGGAGTTCCAGTAGAGCCCAAATGGTGACTGTGATAGCGCCGCCTATGGCAATGATTGCCCCGGTACGGCCGGTGAGGCCGAAGAGAAAAAACACCGCCATCACGACGAGCGTCACTGCGACCACGACCGGCCAAATGCGTGCCCGGCGCACGCGGCGCTCAACGTTCATCCCTCAATGGTAGCTAGGCCACCGGTAACGGCATCGGTCTCAGGTCTGACAGACCTCAGACCGATGCCAAAGAAAAAGCCGGGCCACGGTCCGATGCCTGGCATGACAAAGCGGCGTTGAATGGACTTGAGGAATGAGAGGCGCCAGGAGCCGGCCCGGGATCAACGAGTCCGGAGGAAAGGACGGCGGAGTCAATGAGGTCAGTACACGGCCGGGTCGTGGCCGGCGTTACTGTGGTCGTGTTCGCGCTGATGGCAGTGCTCGCGGCGGTGCTCACCGACCTTCGGGATCGCTCGTTGCCGCTGGAGTCCGGCGCATCGGCGGCGGTGACACTGGAATTCAGCGAGTCGGGACTGAGTGACCAGGAGGCCTTCGCCGAGCTGGGCCGATTGAGCGACGAGCTGAACCTGGGGCTGGTCAAGGTGACAGGTGACCTGGGCGCCGATCAGTCCGGCCAGGTACTCACCGTGGTAGGCGAGCGCAAAGCGCTGCCGTCGCGCCTTCTGCGTTTCGGGGACCTGCCAGACGCGCAGGTGCGCGGGCCGGAGGCTTTGGCGCATTCGCGTGCCGGTGGCCGCTACCTGATCACCGGTGACGAGGCAGGGCGTGTCCAGCTGCAGGAGTGGTTGACAGAGCGGCAGATAGGCCAGTATTGGCAGTCGGACGGCTACGGCGCCACAGTGCGGATGATCGCTTATCAAGGGGCGTTCGCCGCCTGCTTCCTTGCCACGGTGGTCTTGCTCGTGGCGGTGTCGGTCTATTGGCTTGCCTCACGTGCCCGTCAGCGTGCTCTTCGGGTTTTGGCCGGGGCGGCACCGGGCCGGATCGTGGTCGAAGACGTCATCGGGCTGATGGTGCCGATCACTCTGTCGGGGCTCGCGGTACACGCGGCTGCTGCTGCCTATGTCGCTTTCGCTCACGGTTCCGGCTTCTTGCCCTATTTCCTGACCATCCTGGCGCTGTTGCAGCTACTGGTGGTCCTCGCTGCCCTAGCGGCGGTCGTGGTGCTGTCGGTGGTCTCCTGGCCAAAGACGGCAGCGCTGGCCCGGCGTGAGCCAGCCGTACGTCGCTACCGGCCGGTGGCCACCACGTTGAAGGCGCTGACGTTCGTTCTGGTCATCTCTACGGTCTCCCCGGCCTACGGTGCGTTGCGCCTGGCTACCGCAGCCGCTGACGAACAGGCTCAGTGGCGCCTGCTGGCAGATCAGGTCAGCTTGACCTTTCATTACGCCCTGGAGAAGGAGTTCAACGAGATCAAGGGCCCGGCCACCGCAGTGGCGCTGCGGGCCGAGCAGGACGGTGCGGTGAGCCTGTCGCACGCGTGGACAGCGGAGTACCTCGACCTCGGCGGGCAGGAACGCCAGAGCTACGGCGGCCTGGCTTTGGTCACCCAGCACTGGTTGGAGCTGGTCGAGACCGACGACGCTGACCTCACCGCGGTCTCCTTCGGTGATCTGCCCGAGGTGGTGCGGAGCTTCCTTCTGCCGAGCCTGGAGATCTGGCAGCGCGACACCAGCGCCGACCCCGGCGAGCTCGTCGAGGCGCTGAGCTACTACCGCTTCGACGGTGAGCTGGCGCTGCCTGTGGCCGGAAGCGGCGGTGATGGAAAGCTGATCTTCTTCGACCGGGTGATCCTGGCGGTCGCACCCAAGCTCGGGGTGTTCAACGAGGACTTCCTTGCCTCCAGCGCCACCTCGTCGAACCTGATCTTCACCGGTCTGGAGCCCACCCAGCAGCTGGTGGCCGATGAAGGGCTCGCTGACGTGGTGCGGGTGCAGTACATGGCCGAAGACGGGCTGCTGCGCGCGCAGTTCTTGGCCTACTTCGCATGGCTGCACGGCATCTCCCTAGCCGCGCTGGTGGCCGCGATGGTGATCTGCGCTGCGGTCGGCAGTGTCATCTCGGCCTTGCTGAACATTCGTCGGGACTTCCAGTTGCGCCTGGCCGGCACCTCGGCGGCGCGCATCCTCGCCCACCGGATGGCCCCCGAAGTCGCGGTCGGGCTGGGGCTCGTCGCAGCCATCTTGATGCTCACGCTGTGGCGTGGCTCGCCCGGAGCGCCGCTCATCATCGCCGCCGGTGCGCTGGGACTTCTGATCTCCACGCTCTGCCACTTCGCTGCGCACAGATGGACCTTCTCCGCCGTCATCAACAGGGCCGTCTAGCCCCATCTAGCCCACATGCATCTAGCCACCGGCAGAAAGGTGATACGCATGCTCATCGAAGCTCGAGGTGTGGGGGTCTCCATCGGCTCTCGTACCGTGTTCGGCAACGTCTCAGTCATCTGTGAAAGCGGGCAGGTGACTGCCCTCGTCGGCCCGAGCGGGTGCGGGAAGACCACCTTGCTGCACTGCCTCGGCCTGCTCCAGCAGCCCACCCGGGGACAGGTATACGTCGGCGGTGTCGAGACCACCGGCTGGAAGGATTCGGCCCGGCGGAAGTTCTGGCGCCACCATGCCGCCTTCGTCCAGCAGGACTACGGCGTGATCGACGACGAGACCGTCGGGTTCAACGTCACCATGCAGATGAGCGTCCTCGGCCGGCGTCTGCCCGCCGACCACCGGCGCCTCGGGATGGCCTTGGAACGTACCGGCCTGGCTGGCCGCAGCGCGGAGCTCGCTGCCCACCTCTCCGGGGGCGAGAAACAACGCCTGGCGATCGCCCGAGCGATCTACAAGCGCGCCGACGTCCTCTTCGCTGACGAGCCGACAGCCTCTCTCGATGCAGGCAACCGAGAACGTGTCACCGCACTGCTGCGACAGCTCGCCGATGATGGCACCACGGTCGTCATTGCCACTCACGACGAACGACTCGCCACCGCCTGCGACAAGACCCACGACCTCGCCCACGAAGCCGTTCCGAGCGGGCGATGATAATGCACTGACGTGGGCCAGGAACGCGAACGAGGCCCGAACCCCGACCGGGGGTGGCCCCTTGGTCGGAAGTTCGAACCTCGCTCGTTTGGGGTGACTGACGGGACTCGAACCCGCGACACCCGGGACCACAACCCGGTGCTCTACCAGCTGAGCTACAGCCACCATGGTGAACCGCCCCCCGAATGCTCCCGGGGTGCGGCGCCGACCAATGATAGCCCTACCCCACCCCCGATCGTCGAGCCGGATCCCCACCGTCTGCTCGCCGATCAAGGACCAGCACGTCGATCAAGGACCTTTGGTTGCATAAACGAGATCAAATACGACAAAAAGTCCTTGATCGACGGGGAGGAGCGCCGAGGAGAAGAATCGGGGAGGAGCACGGGAGGGGAGGAGGGGCGGGGTTACAGCTCGGCGGCGATGGCTCGGGCGGTTTCGATGTCGGGGCCGGGCAGCGGGACGAAGACCGTACGCCGGTAGTAGGCCAACTCGCGGATGCTCTCCCGGATATCGGACAACGCCCGGTGCGCCAGCCCCTTCGGCGGCTGCCCGAAATAGACCCGGGGATACCAGCGGCGGCACAGCTCCTTGATCGACGAGACGTCGATCATGCGGTAGTGCAGGAAGGCGTCGAGCCGCGGCATGTCCCGGGCCAGGAACGCCCGGTCGGTAGCGATGGAGTTGCCGCAGAGCGGCACCGTACGCGGCTCCTTCACGTACTCGCCGATGTAGTCGAGGACCATGTCCTCCGCCTGGCGCAGGGTGACCGTGGAGCGGCGCACCTCGTCGGTCAGCCCCGACTTCTCGTGCATCTCCCGCACCACCTCCACCATCCCGGCCAGCGCCGGCTCCTCGGCGTGGATGACGACGTCCACTCCGTCGCCGAGCACGTTGAGGTCGGCGTCAGTGACGAGCGCAGCAACCTCGATCAGGGCATCCTTTCCAAGATCGAGACCGGTCATTTCACAGTCGATCCAGACAAGAAGATCAGGCACGGGCACAGACTACGCCCCCGGCACCGGCCCCGCCGCAAAGCGGTGGTTACCGGACGTAAAGGGCCTTCACCGCTAAGGTTTTCTCGTGCCCGCCGATCGCGCCGCAGCGCAGCACCCGGCCACGGACACCACCGGGCGGCATACCGTACTCCGGATCGCGGCCGTGGTGGCGATCAGCCTCGCCGTCGGTGACCTCTACCGGCTCAGCACCCCGCATGACTTCTTCGATCTGAAGATCTACATGAAGGCGATGCGTTGGTGGGCCGACGGCAATCCGCTCTACGACTACGTCCAGCCCGACGCGGTGCAGGGGGAACTCTATTTCACCTATCCCCCGATCACCGCCCTGCTGCTGCGGCCCTTCGCCGGTCTCCCGCTCGGCACCACAATCGTGATCTTCACGCTTCTCACGGTGCTTGCCGTTGCGGTCACCACCGGGTGGCTGCTCACCCAGACCCGACTGGCGGCGTCGCTGGCCCGGATTCCGGCGGTGCGTTGGATCACGCCGGCATGGCCGACCAGGCGGTCCGCTACCGCAGCCGGCAGCGGACCGCGCCGAGAAGTCTCCACCTGGTTCCTGATCGGGGTGGCCGTCCCGCTCGCCTTCGCCGCCGAGAGCATCCGGGAGACCCTCACCTTCGGTCAGATCAACATGCTGCTGGTGACGCTGATCCTGTGGGACCTGCTCTTCGCCGTCCCCGCGCGATCCCGCTGGGCGGGGATCGGTGTCGGCGTGGCGACGGCGCTCAAGCTGTACCCGGGCATCTTCATCATCTACCTGCTGGTGGCCCGACGTTGGCGGGCCGCGGCGGCGGCCAGCGCCACGGCGGCGGCCGCCACGCTGCTGGCCGCCGCGGTCGCCCCATCGGACTCCTGGCGGTTCTGGACCCATGAGCTGTGGGCGACCGCTCGGGTCGGGCGCACCGACTACACCGGCAACCAGTCCCTGCTGGGGCTGCTGAGCCGGCTGTCGGCTCCTGAAGAGCCCGACCGGCTGCTGTGGCTGGCCCTGGTGGTGGCCGTCGCGGTCTACGGGCTGTGGCGGGCCGCCCAGGCTGCACGGGCCGGGGACGAACTCGCCGGCCTGACCCTGAGTGGCCTGGTGGGGGCCCTGGTCAGCCCGATCACCTGGCCGCACCACGTCTACTGGTTCATTCCCGCGATGGTGGTGCTGGTCGACGCGGCCACCCGACCGGCCGGCGCGGGCCCCACCGGAATGGGACGCCGACCGCGCCTCCCGGTCGGGAGCCGCCGCGCCGCGCTGCTCGCGTTCGCCGCCGTCGGATACGCCGCCGTCGTCTACGGCGTGGTCTCCTTCTACGACTGGGGGATCGCCCTCGTACCGACCGACTCGCCGGTGGAGTTCGTGCTGCGCAACCTCTCCGTGCTGCTGGCGCTGCTGCTCCTCGCGGCCCTGCCGATCCGTCGCCCGGAGCCGGCGGTCACCGGCTCCGGCGCGACGCTACGCCGCCGGCCGGGCGCGCCGGCCGGCAGCGGGTAGCCGCCGTCAGGAGGTCCGGCGGCTACGGGTGAAGGCCAACGCGCCGAGCACCAGCCCGGCGAGGCCGGCGACGAGGGCGGCCACGATCCCGGTGGTGTGCCAGCCGGGGGCACCCGTAACGCTGTCGGCGCTGTTCTCCGCAGCGTCGGGCGCGGCGGGTGCGGCGTCCGCGGGCTTCAGCGTGAGGATCGCCGCCGGGTGATCAACCTCGCCGCCATCGGCCGAGGCTTCCTCGATCCAGCGCACCACGTCGCCGTCGGAGTAGGTCTGCAGCGCCTTGAAGAGCATCTGGTCAGTGTCGGGCAGCGGCCCCATCGACACCGGGAACTCCTGGAACTCACCCGGCTTGATGGCGGCGTCACCAATCGCCGTCCAGGTGATCTTCGAGACGACTTCGGTCACGGGGCTGCCATGCACATCCAGTGGCGGGTCGACCTTGCGCCGCTCGACCGTGACGGTCCATCCGGGCACCGGCATCGTCGAGACGGACGCGACCGGGGCGTCCTCGGGGAGCACCACCTCGACCTTTGTGGTGGACGCGGTGTCACTCTCGGTCGGCACCCGGAATGCGACCCGGGTGTAGCTGCCCGGTGCGGCTTCGCGGGGGTTGACCGTGACGTGGGCCGAGGCCGGTGCGGCGAAGCCGAAGACACCGATGACGGCGGCACCGAGGGTGAGTGCGGCGGCGCTCGCAGCGGAACGTCGGAGACGGATCATCATGAACCTTTCTGACACGTGGGCACGTGCTATTTGATGGGCACGGTGGCGGTCACCGTGGCCTGGTCGATATCGGAGGTACGCGCGGTGATTCGCAGCTCCCAGTCGCCTGCGGTGGGCAGCCGGATCTCACCGAGGACGTGGTAGTCGGTGAAAGTGATCAGCGGGATCTCGATCGGCTCAATGTCCTTCTCCGGCAGCGCGATCGTCGCCTTCCACTCCAGCACCGGCAGCGGCTGGTTCTCCGAGGTGAAGGAGTAGAGGTGGATCGAGTTGCCGCCGACGAGGGCGGGCTCGACCTCCACCTGGAGCGTGAAGAGCGAACTGGTGAGGGTGGTCGAGTAGTAGGAGTCCAGGCGGGCGTTGGCGGCGGCGGTGCGGGCCGGAATGGTCTGCACGAGGACGGCCGAGACGGCGAGGATGACGGCGCTGATGGCGAGCTCGGCCCAGACCGCCCGACGTAGCCGGCGTGACGACCCATCGTCGGCGAATCTCTCGACGAGTTTGTGGGAGTAGGCCGCCACCGCGAGGACCAGCGCGAGGAGCGCCACCTTGGCGAGGATCAGTTTTCCGTACGTGGTGCCGGTCAGCGAGTCCAGCGCGTCGACCTCGATGAACGCCTGCCCGGTGCCGGTGACCAGCAACGCGCCGACTGAGACCGCGGCCCACCGGGACCAGACCGGCAGGATCACCGCCAACTCCCGCGGGTGGGCCTGAGGCAGCAGGAAGGCCACCAGCATCACCATCCCACCGAGCCAGACCGCCATGCCGCCCAGGTGCACGGCATCGACAATCACGGACACCGTGGGGACGGACGACGCGGCGGGGTGGCCGGTCAGCGGCCACGTGACCAGCCCGGCGACTCCGACGAACGCCAGGAGCGCATGGTCGGTCCAGGCGGCCCGCCCGGAGAGCAGCGCGGGTATCAGGATCGCGGCGGCGGCCAGCACCCCCAACCGCACCAGGTGGGCCACACCGTAGGTGCTGAGCAGGACATCTTCGAAGTCACCGCCGCTGGCCTCGAAGAAGCTCCCGCCGCTGGTGTAGGGGGCCTGGAGCCAGAACCCGGCGAGCGTGGCGACGGTAACGAGACCGACGCCGGTCCAGACCAGCCGGGCCGGCCCGCGCCGCGACAGCCGCCGTGGCCAGAGCAGGCTGAGCACCAGCAGCGGTCCCACCAGCAGCACCAACCCGACATAGCCGACGTACCGGGTGATCTTGACCGCGGTCGTGACGGCCGGGTCGCCCGTCGCCTCCCCGCCGGTGTCGGTGGGAGGCTCCGTGGCCTGCCCGACGGAGTAGGTGTAGCCGCCGGAGACCGGATGGCTGTCGGCCGAGATGACCCGGTAGCTGACCAGGTAGGTGCCCTCCGGGCCGGAGTCGAGCGGGATGGTGACCACCGCGCCGTCGAATTGCGGCTTCCCCCGGTCCACCCGTTTGCCGTCGGGCCCGATCACCCGCACCTTGTCGGGCACCTCGCGCACCGGTTCGCTGAAGGTGAGCACCACCTCGGCGGGCGGGCTGGACAGCACCGC
>DASULK010000252.1:0-34120 GCA_036278255.1 Micromonospora sp. | reverse complement strand
CACCGCGACGACCAGCCGCTCGGCGGACGCCTTCAGTTCGGCCGCCTGCACGGGGCTGAGCACTGGCGACGCCGACTCCTCAATGACCTTCTGGTTGCGCCGCTGCACTGAGCAGTCGCGGACACCGAGCGCCCATGCGGTGCCTTCGCCGTCAGCGATCACCTGGACCTCGACGTGCCGGGCACCGGTGATCAGCCGCTCCAGGAACACGATGCCGGTGCCGAAAGCTCGTGCGGCCTCCTGGCTGGTGCGCTCGTACGCGTCGGCGAGCTCGGCCTCGTTCGTGATCACGCGGATACCGCGCCCGCCGCCGCCCGCAGTCGCCTTCAGCATCAGCGGATAGCCGATCTCAGTCGCCGCCGCCAGGGCGGCTTCCAGGGTTTCGACCGAGCCACGGCTCCACGGCGCGACCGGCACGCCAACCTCCTCGGCGATCAGCTTCGCGCCGATCTTGTCACCGAGCTTGCGCATGGCCTCCGCGCTCGGCCCGACGAAGGTGACCCCGACCTTCTCGCACAGCTCCGCGAACGCCGGGTCCTCTGCGACGAAGCCCCAGCCGACCCACGCGGCGTCAGCCCCGGTCTCCACCAACGCGCGCTCCAGCGCCTTCAGGTCCAGGTACGGGCGCGCGGACGCGGGACCGAGATCGTAGGCGATGTCCGCCTCACGCACGAACGTGGCGGTGCGGTCGACGTCGGTGTACAGGGCGACGGTCTCGATCCGGATCCCGGTCTCCGCGGCCAGCTCTCGGACCGCGTGGATGAGCCGCATCGCGGCCTCACCACGGTTGATGATGGCGACACGGCTGAACACCTGACCGACCCCTTCGGTAGACCCACGATGTACGTGCCGCGAGACCCCGGCCTCCGGCAGTGATCACCTTTCCGCCTGCCGGCTGGCAGCGCCATGTCGTAACCACCGAAACCTATGCGGCACCATTTGTAGGAACCGAACAAAACTTTTTGGTCGGTCACCTCCAGGGGTGGGCCGCAGGTATTCGCCGCCCCGTCTCGGCACGGATTCGCGGTCGAGCATCGCTTCGACGACTTCCCGTTCGCCGATCATGGCGTCGGCCAGTGCCCACAGGATCGGCATGCGGGTCGGGGGATCTCGATCAGTCGGTGGCCGGAGTCGCTGGCGTGCGGCGTCGCCGGACCGCTTTGCGTGCCTCGTCTGCGGCCCATAGCAGCACGGGGAAGGCCGGTAGCAGGGCGAGCATGGTCGTGTCGGGTAGTTCGGTCTCGAAGAAGCGCTGCAGTGGTGGCCAGGTGACAACGACAGTGGCGACGGCGATTTCGAAGGCAATGCCCCACAGCAGGAGCCGGTTGCTGAGCAGGCCAACGGATCGGAGCGGCGCGTGGTCGGTACGGGCGGCGAAGGCTGTCCCGATCTGGCACGCGACGATGCCGAGGAACGTCATTGTGGTGGCCTGGCGGTAGGCGTGCTCCAGGGGCGAGCCAGGATTGACCGGCGCGCTCGGGGTCCAGCCGGCGCGCAGCAGTACCGCGAAGAATCCCGCCATGACTAGTACGGCTGAGATGAGCCCCAGGTAGCCCCATGCCCGGACCAGCATGTCTTTGTTGATGATCTTTTCGGAGCGTCGGCGTGGTGGCCTGTCCATCAGGCCGGGTTCGGCGGGTTCCCGGCCGAGCGCGAGCGCGGGCAGGGTTTCGGTTCCCAGGTCGATGGCGAGGATCTGCATCACGGTCAGCGGCAGCGGCACCGCTCCGGCGGACAGTGCGAAGACGAGGAAGGGGACGACCTCGGGCGTGGTGTGGGTGAAGATGTACAGGATGAACTTTCGGACGTTGTCGTAGACGCGTCGTCCCGCCGCCATGGCGGCGACGATGGTGGCGAAGTTGTCGTCGGTGAGAACCATGGTGGCCGCCTCCCGGGTGGCGTCCGTGCCGGCGCGCCCCATGGCTACCCCGATGTCAGCTCTCCGCAGGGGCGGGGCGTCGTTGACGCCGTCGCCGGTCATCGCCACCACCTGGCCGTCGGCCTGTAGCGTCTCCGCGATGCGTAGCTTCGTCTCGGGCGACACACGCGCGAAGACGATGTCCCGCGGTCCGGCGAGGAGTTGCCGGAGGCCGTCCCGCGACATTCCGGCCAGCTGCTCACCGGTGACGACCACCGGCGCTTCGCGGGCGATGCCCACCTGCCGGGCCACCGCCGCCGCCGTCGTAGCGTGATCGCCGGTCACCATGATGATCCGGATCCCGGCGGTGTGGCAGCGGGCAACCGCGTCGGCGACTTGCGGCCGGGGCGGGTCGAGCAGCGCCACGAACCCGAGGAGGCTCAGTTCCCGCTCGGCCTCCTCGCGTACACCGGGCACGTCGGCCAATGGCCGGCGGGCTACCCCGAGCACCCTTCGGCCCTGTTCGGCCTGGCCGGTCACCGTCTCGGTCGCGGCGGCACGGGCCGCTTCGTCCAGTGGCCGCTCAGCACCGTTCGGGCCGATGATCGTATTGCATCTGGCCAGCACCTCCTCCGGCGCGCCTTTGGTGTGCAGCCACAGACCACGCTCATCGGCGTCAACGGTGGACATGAGGCGTAGTCGGGGATCGAAACGGAACTCGGCGCGGCGGTTGCCGCGGTCCGCGGTGCTCGCATCGAGGTTGCTGGCGAACATCAGTAGTGCTACCTCGGTCGGGTCACCGGAAGCGCCGTCCGGTTGGAGCGCGGCGTTGTTGCAGAGGGCGACGGATCGGGCGAGCGCACGAAAGGCGGCCCCGGCTTCGGCGGTTGGCCCGGGCTGCTCCAGCAGGATTCCGCCTGCCCAGATGCCGACCACCCGCATCTTGTTCTCCGTCAGCGTCCCGGTCTTGTCGGTGCAGATGACGGTGGTTGATCCGAGGGTTTCGACAGCGCTGAGCCGCTTGACGACGGCGCCGGTTCGCGCCAGCCCCCGTACCCCCATCGCAAGTGCGAGCGTGATCGTCGGCAGCAGTCCCTCCGGAACGTTGGCGACCAGCAAACCGATGGCGAACGTGAGAGCGTCCGGGATCGGCATGCCGGCGGCGAGCACACCAACCGGTAGGAACACTGCACCGGCGCCAACCGCGACAGCGGCGATCAGCCAGGCGACCCGCCGGACCTGCCGTTCCAGCGGGCTCTCGTCGCGGCCCACCCGCTGCGACAGGGCGGCGATCCGGCCGAGTTCAGTGCGCATGCCGGTGGCGTAGACCAGCGCGTGTGCTTCGCCGGCCAGGCAGGAGGTTCCGCTGAGGACGAGGGTTTCGGCATCGGTGGGGGAAGCCGCACCGCCGCTCGCGTCCGCGGACCGGTAGACCGGCTGCGACTCCCCGGTCAGCGCGGACAGGTCCACCTCGACCGAGCCGCCCAGCAGGCGGGCGTCGGCGGAGATCCGGTCACCCTCGCTGATCGACACGATGTCGCCGGGCACCAGTTCCGCGGCGGCGATGTCCTGCCACCGACCGTCGCGCAACGCTCTTGCCCGCTGCGGCAGATACCGGGTCAGCGTTTCGACCGCACGTTCGGCCTGGCGTTCCTGCAGGAAGGCGAAGACCGCGTTCAGCACGATCACCACGACGATCGCCGCAGCGAGCAGGGGTGTACCCGCCACCCACGCGAGCAGCGCGGCCGCCCACAGCAGCAACGCCAGCGGGTGGACGGCCTGCCGGCCGAGCTCCCGCCACCAGCGGCGCCGGGCCTGCCGGCGTAACTCGTTGCGCCCGTACGCCGACAGTCGCCGCCCCGCTTCCGCCGCCTCGAGCCCCTCCGTCCTTGTGTTCAGTTCGCGGAGCAGGTCGGGCACGGGAGCCTGCGGATCCCGCACGATCGGCACCGCGCGGCTCGGCGACTCCTTCCGCACCACCTTCCCAGGCTGTACGCAATCCGCCAGTGGTGGAGCCGATTCGGGGCAGGCCGGCCGTAGCGGAATGCGACGTCAGGGCCTGGTGCGGGTACCAGGCGCGGATTCCCGCCGAACGAGGGGCTGGCTGATCGCCGGGTGCTGCTGTGCCGTCGTAGCGCTGAGCAGCGCTCGCCGGTTTACCCGCACCCACCTGATCGAAGGCAGCAGGCGGGCCAACCGGCTGGCCAGGACGCTCGCCAGCCGGTTCAGGGTATCCAGGCTGGGCAGGTGCGGCACCCACACCAGCAGCGTGAACCCGGCGAGGATCAGCGCCTCACGCCACGGCTCGCCGAAGAACCCCGGCACGGTAAGGGCCGCCGCGGCGGTCACCACGGCACGCTGTAGTCGCGGGTGAACACCAATGCGAGAGAGATCCACAGCATGGCGGGCAGCACGATGCCGCGCCAGGCGGCGCGTACGCGTACGCGGCGGCGGGCCGAGGTGAGCTGGAACCGGGCGAAGTTGAATCCGGCGATGGCCACACCGCTTACGCGGGTCAGTCGGGGACCGTCTGCCGGCAACGGCAGGCTCCAAGCCCGGCGAGCGCTAAAGCTCACTGATTTGGAACGGAACCAGCATGACGTCGGACGGGCCACGCCGCCCAGCCCGCAGGCTGGACGGCGTGTCATCCAAGCAACGTGAACGTTGTGGTCAGGGCACTAGCGAAGCGGGATCCCGGCTTGGCGGGCGGCCTGCTGACCGCCGAACACCGGTAGCGAGATGTGGCTGATCTTGGTATCGACCGTGATGGTCGGCCGCGATGAAAGCCTTTCGGCCGAGTAACTGCGGTAGCTTCCGACGATGATGACGCCGATCCGGTTGCCGGCGGAGAAGACGTAGTCTTCCGGCAGTAGCGGCAAACTGATCTCGTACATCTGGCCGGGTGTCATGGGCTCGGCCACCGCGATCGAGTCGCGATTCTGCCCGTCGAGGATCCCCTTACTCACCCGCCATTGCGTGACGTTGGTCGGCCGGTACGCGATGGGCCGGTAGCACCCGTCGTCGTATGGGCTCGACTCGCCGTAGCACTCCTCGGGCAGCGTCGTCTGGAGGATTCCGTCGCCGGATCGGCTGTTCTGCGTGCTCGGCCCATATTCGACGAGGATCGCGCCGAAGTAGGCTTCGTCGAGGCTCGACGACGCGGTCAGGTTGATCACGGGGGTGCCGGAGATCCGCAGGTCTTCGTTGAGCGGTGGGGACAGGAAGGCCAGGCGGTTCTCGTTCGGCTGGTCCGGGTTGTTCATCATCGCCGCTTCGAGCTGGTTGGGGTCGTCGATGAACGAACGGGTGGTCGGCGCACTCATGGCCGGGGTGAGTGCGAAGCTCCCGGCGCTGTCGGCGCCGGGACGCAGCCAGATGTTGACGTTCCCCGTGCGCGGGATCGGCCAGTCGGCGTGCTGCTCCCAGACGCCGATGGACGGTTCCACATCGACTTTCGGCTCGTCCGTGATCCCGTTGTCGATCCCGTGCAGCCAGTAGTCGAACCAGCGGTGGAGCGTGTCGACCCACACGTCTCGGCGGAAGTCGAACGGCTCGATGTGACCAACGCGGCCGAGCCACAGCTTGCGCGGGATGTTGTGCGTCTTCAGCGCCTGCCAGAACTTGCTGAAGTGGTCGGCTCGGACGTTGTCTTCCTGGAGGCCGTGGACGAGGAACACGCTGGCCTTGATGTTCGCCGCGTCGTCCAGGTAGTTCCGTTCATGCCAGAACGGTGTGTAGTCGCCGTGTTCGTCACCGTCGTTGGCCGCTATCTCGTTCCAGACCGGCGCGCACCGGGATTGGCGCGCCGGGTCATCGGCCGTGATGGTCCGGGCGAGCGAGACCAGGTAGTTGTTGCCGCGCATGACGATGCCATTGCTGCGCGTGTAGTCATAGTAGTTGTACGGCCCCGCGATGGGAACGACGGTGGACAGGCCGTCAACGCCGGACACCGCTGCGGCCATCGCCAGTGCTCCGTCGTACGACTTTCCGACCATCCCGGACTTGCCGTTGTGCCAGTCGACCACGACCGGATTGCCGTCGGAGTCGTGCGCGCTGCGGCGGCCGTTGAGCCAGTCAATCACTGCCGGTCCGGAGGCGTTCTCGTTCGCGCCCTGGATCGTCGGGCAGCCGGTGGAACCGCCCGTGCCGATCATGTCGACGAGTGCGACGGCGTAGCCACGGGGCACAAAGTAGTTGTCGTAGAACAGCGGCCAGCGATCGAGAAGACCATCACCATCGAGGTCGGCCTTGAGTTCGGACTCGTTGCCGCGCCCCAAAGTCGTGTAGTACGGGCTGTTGTCGATGATGACGGGCACCTTCAGGCCCTGCTCGGTGCCGGCTGGCCGGATGATATCGACGCGGACGACATCCTTGATGCCGTCCCGGTCGCTGTCGAAGTCGGTCTCGACCCAGACCCGCTCGCGGATCGCATCGGCGTAGCCGAACACCGGCTGGGTGACTCCGTCTTGGACGATGATCGTCGGCGCCCCGACCCGCTCGGCGGCGGCCGCCGGCACCACCACGGATAGCATCGCCATCGCTGCTCCGAACGAGACGATTGCCCTCATATTGCCTCTCCTTCTCCGGCCCGCGGGCAACGCCCGCCTGACGAGCCGAAACGATCATGATGGGCACGCTACGCAAGGGCCGATTGGTCGTCATCAGACACCTGTACAAAGTCCGCGACACCACTGGTAGACATCTGCTGAGACGCACGCCGGCCATCGCCGACGTCGTCGCTCATGTGGTCTCCACGAGCCCCCGAAGTGAGGAATGCGAGGATCTGTGGCCACCAGGTCTCGACGGTGGAGGCGAGGCGGTGCAGCTCTCGACCCGATGGGCACGCCGGTAGGCGTTGACCCAGTTGCCGAGGGTGCCCTTGTTGGCACTCAACGACGCTGGCGCCGCCCGCTGGCTCGTAGGCGCGCGGCGATGGACCGCCTGGCGGCTGCCATGAGCAGGACTGCCAGTGCGATAGCAGCGCCGACGGCAACGCCGGTCACCGTGACCGGCGACGCCGTGCTCGGGTGCTCGTTGGTGCGCAGACCAGGTGCCCTCGTCGGCGCGACGACTGTCGTTGCCGGGCTGGACGTCAATGACGCTTCTTGGGGTGTTACCAGACGGCCGACGGCCGCGTTGTGGGGGAGTGCGAAGCCCCAGTCGAGCAGGGCGGTCGCCTCGCCCAGACTCCCCAGCGGCTGGGTCTCTGCGCCGAGCAAGGTCACCACGAGCCGTCGGCCGTTCTGCTCGGCCACGCCGACGTACGTTTGCCGAGCCAGGTCGGTGAAGCCGGTCTTCCCGCCCAGCATTCCCGGATAGCGGTCCAGAAGACCGTTGTCGTTGGAGATCTGGAAGCCGGAGGTTCCCGGCTGTGCCGGTATCTGCGCCACCCGGGTGGCCGCGTACCGGCGGAAGTCGTCGCGGGCGAAGCAGGCCTGCGCGATCAGCGCCAGATCGTACGCACTGGTGAACTGGGCGGGGCCGTCCAGGCCCGAGGGCGTTACGGCATGGGTTTGGTACGCGCCCAGCCGGCGCGCTTCGGCGTTCATCGCCTGAATCCCGCCCTGCATGCCGGTCGCGCCACCGCCGAGGCGGGCCAGCGCGTTGGCCGCGTCGTTCCCCGAGTTGAGCAGAAGCCCCAGCCACAGGCTCTCGATCGAGTATCGGCCACCCAGCACCAGCCCCACCGCCGAGCTGCCGGGCTCGAAATCCAAGTCGGACCGGGTCACCTCGATGACCTGGGCTGGGTCGAGGCGAGGCAGCATGGTTGCCGCCAACAGCAGTTTTTGTACGCTGGCGGGTGTGCGGTACTCGTGTGGGCCGCACCCGCCCAGCACCGCACCGTTGTCGAGGTCCGCCACGAGCCAAGAGGTGGCGGTCAACTTTGGCGGCATCGGCGTGCTCGGGGGAATGGTCAATCCTGCCGTCGCCAGTTCCTGCCCCCCGACCGCCCGGTGAGCCGGGTCAACCGGTGGTGGAGACGGTGTGGCGGGCGGGGCCACGGGAGGCGTCGAAGCCGGGCACGCCACGTAGGGCAAGGTTCCCGTCGGCGTTGGTGGCTGCCCGGCCACAGCAGGGGGCATCATCAGGACAGCACTCGCCATGGCAGCGGCCACATGCCAGCTAGTCATGCTTAAGCAGGATAATACCGGGCAAGGCGGGCATGCCGCGAACCGCCGTAAGAGGGGGCCCAAGGGCGCGTGTCGAGCCAGCCGAGGAGCCGGTAGCTTGCCGTCAAGCCCAGTCTGGCGTACGTGATCCGTGCGTCGATCACGCCTTTATGTGGCCGAAAAATCTCGAAGAGGTATCAGAACTGCAACTCAGCCCGATGCGTCACGTTCCGGTACCTGAAGGGGGTTCGGTGCTGGACGCGCCCACTTGCGTAAAGCGCGAGTGCGATAGATCGCAGCAGTAACTGGAGGGCTTGGCAGATAAGGGCAGGGCAAGTAGTGTCGGCCCGTCCGGCCTGGTCCTTTGTCATCACAGGGTGACGCCAGATCGGACCCGCTTAGTCGTGTTTACACGAGCCGGGGACCCAGTGCTCTTGGGGTGAATCCACAGGCCGTTGGCCTGTGGTAGGGCGATCTTCCCGCCCGAATCCGTCAGCTAACCCGGTAGGCGGTATCGGAAGGAGAGAAATAGCAGTGCACCCCCCGAATATGCTGTGGCACATCTCCGATCCCCCTGCTGCAGCACGCTTCTTTCGCGGAGTTCCTCGTTCAGCAATTTCGTGATACAGAATCGCTAGCCACGTCCTGAAGTAGGACGCTAGGTCGGGATATTGATTCGGCACCGCTGCTGACCAATGCCGCTGTCGTGACGGATGAGCGCATCCAATTTCAGGAACACCATCCGTGGCAGAAATCGGTGCAGTGGAGATGGCCGCGTCAGACAGCCTCCCGTACATCACGGTCGGTCTACCAGGGATTCCTCCCGCTCCGACATCCTCGCGTCAACCAGGTGTGGCTCGATGTTTCCGTTATTGATCAGATTGCCGGCCGAAAAGGCCGATTCAGCAATGGAGCTTTCAGTGGAAGAGCGACCTACCCCCGAGCCGTTCTGGCGGGCCGCACCCCGCCGCGTTAACCTGTTTGCCATCGCTTCCGCCGCGGTTGTCGGGATCGCCGCAACGACCGGCGTCCTTGAGAACCACGCCCCGAGTACCGTCACGGCTCACACCGCCGCCGTGGCAGGAGCAATCAGTACCGGCAGCGGCTCATCGAGTCCGGCACCGGCATCCCCGGGCGGTACACAAACTGATCCTGAGGCTACGGAGACCGCGAAGCCGAAGCCGCCGTCGAAGAAGGTTCTCAAGTACGACTTCCAGTACCAGCCGAACTTTTACTACTGCGGCCCGGCCACTACCCGCATCGCCCTGACTTCTCAGGGCTTCAGCCTGAGCCAGGATGCATTGGCTAAGCAGCTCCATACGACGGTCAACGGCACCGACTCCGTGGAGGACACCACCCGGGTGCTGAACAACGTGATCGGCAAGGACGTCTACGAGAGCCGGTGGATCCCAGGACCAGGGGCGACTCCAGCCGAGATGGACCGGCTGCAGGCCGATGTCGTCAACGCCATCAGTAACGGGCGTGCGGTCGTGGCCAACATCGTGGGCGGCGCGACGGACAATGCCGGGTACTGGCGCGACTTCCCCGGTGGTCATTACGTCACGATCGTCGGCTACAGCGACGACGGACGGCAGGTGCAGATCGCCGACCCGTCTGGCATCGGGCCAGCCGCCTACTGGATGAGCACCATTGACATGGCCAAGTGGATGGGTTCGCGCGGCTACTCCGCATGATCCCCCATCGGGTGACCGTCGAACTGTGCTGGCACCACCGCTGGTCGGCCGGGGCTTCACCGCCACCGCGCCCGACCAGCGGTGGTGCGGCGATATCCCCTATCTACGCGTCGGCACCAGTCGTTAGTCTGCCTGTGGACGCCGCTCCGCACGTGACACCGCGCGTCGGACAGGTCCGGTGCCCGGCCAGCGCCTGCCGGCCGAAACGGGGATTCAGGAGACTTTGTGACACAGCAATCCATCGCGACCTCTGACAGGCTCGACGCCGCGGTTCTCAAGGTCGCAGGGGTCGTCGTCCTCGGTGCGATCATGTCGATCCTCGACGTGACGGTCGTCAGCGTCGCTCTGCCAACCTTCCAGCGCGAGTTCGACGCGTCCTACGCCCAGGTTGCCTGGACGATGACCGCCTACACGCTCGCGCTGGCCACGGTGATCCCGGTGAGCGGCTGGGCCGCCGACCGGTTCGGTACCAAGCGGCTCTACATCATCGCGCTGGCACTGTTCGTGATCGGGTCTGGACTGTGCGCCACCGCCGATACGATCGGGCAGCTGATCGGCTACCGCGTGCTGCAGGGCCTCGGCGGTGGCATGCTCATGCCGCTGGGCATGACGATCATGACCCGGGCGGCCGGACCGAACCGGATCGGCCGGTTAATGGCCGTCCTCGGCATCCCGATGCTGCTTGGCCCCATCGGGGGTCCGATCCTCGGCGGCTGGTTGATCGACATTGCGAGCTGGCACTGGATCTTCCTGATCAACCTGCCGATCGGCGCCGTCGCGCTCGTTTACGCTGCGCTGGCACTGCCGAAGGACAACCCTGAGCCGTCCGAGTCGTTCGACTTCCTCGGTATGCTGATGCTCTCGCCGGGGCTCGCCCTCTTCCTCTACGGCTTCTCCTCGCTGCCCGAGGCCGGCACCTTCGCCGATACCGGGGTATGGGCACCCATGCTGGTCGGCGGCGCGCTCGTCGTCGCCTTCGTTTTCTACTCCTTCAAGCCCCGGCACCCCCTGCTCGACCTGCGGCTGTTCACCAACCGCAATCTGACCATCGCGGCGGTGACCCTGTTCGTGTTCATCATCGCGTTCATGGGCGCCGGACTGTTGTTCCCGAGCTATTTCTTGCAGGTCCGCGGCGAGTCGACCCTGGCCGCCGGTCTGCTGATGGCACCGCAGGGCATCGGCGCGATGGTCACGATGCCGGTGGCCGGGATGCTGGCCGACCGGGTGCCCGTCGGTCGCACGGTGCCGTTCGCGCTGGCGCTCATCGCCGTCGGGTTTTTCACCTTCACCCAGATCGACCCGCACACGTCGTACTGGTTGCTCTGCGGGTCGCTGTTCGTTATGGGCCTGGGCATGGGCGGCACCATGATGCCGATCATGACTTCGGCGCTGAAGACCCTGCACGCCCAGGAAGTGGCCCGCGGTTCCACCCTGGTCAACATCCTGCAGCAGATCGGCGGATCCGTCGGCGCCGCGGTGATGTCGGTGATCCTCACCAACGAGCTGAACGGCTCCCGGCCGATCCCCGGAGTGACGGATCCGAGCGGCAAGCCGGTGACCGAAGCCGGCCTGGCCATCGCTGTCCAACAGCAGCCGGAGCTGACCCAGCAGTTCCCGGTCGACCCGTCGCTCATCGAACGTGGTCTTAACTTCGCCGCCAGTTCGTTCGCCACCACGTTCTGGGTCGGGTTCGTGCTGGTGCTAGCGACGTTCATCCCGGTCGCGTTCCTGCCCCGCCGGCGCGAGCCTTCGCACCTGCTCGACGACCAGCAGGCGGAGCAGGCGAAGGCTCCCGTCGCCATCCACTGATGCGCCGGTCGGGCCGTCGAGCACATTCAACACCGGGTTAGCTGAGGGGTGGTCCGGGCGGTCACCGCGGCGCGCCAATGTCCCTCGACGGTGTCATTGGCTCCCCCCGCAGCGGCAACCACCCGGACGCCGGCTGGACCTTCAGGGCGTCGAGATGGACGAGGCCGCCCGATCCTCGTTCACGGCAGCGCCACCCTCGAGCAGGGCCTTGCCGCCACCAGATTGGTTGACCGGTGCTATCCGAACGCGTACTCCCGTCCAGGTCGGCCTGCTTGGCCCAGCCACGTACTCCAGCTCAGTGGTAGAAGTACGGGTCGAGGACCCGCACCTCGGTGATCCGCTGTACGGGCAGCCCGTTGGCTTCGGCGGCCATCCGAATCGCCTCCGGTGATGGTCCGTCATAAATGCAGTAGGTCTTGGTGCGGTCCGGGCTGACGTAGGAGTGCACCCAGGTCACGGCGTGCTCGATGTTGCCGTCCACGACACGCAGGCACTGCTTTGCTCCTGCGTCGTCGGTCGGAATGGCCAGGCCGTCAGGGAAGGTGCGTTCGACCAGGTAACGGGGCATGAGTCAGTCCTTTCAGGAAGGTCGTAGTAGATGGAGAAACCATCTCTGATAGAGGACTCTGCCGGACCGTCCGCCCCGGGAGATCGGGAAAATTTCCCTACGTCGCCTCAGGTGTTTCCCCATCTTTGAAGACGCCACCCGGTGCCTTGCGCGCCCATCGCGCCGCCTCCTGCCGGGAACTGACACCGAGCTTGGCGAGGATCGCCGAGACATGGTGGTCGACGGTCTTCGGTGAGAGGTGCAGACGCGCGGCGATGTCGACGTTACGCAGGCCTTGCGGCAGTAGACGCAGTACCTCGAGTTCACGGGCGGTGAGGTGAGCCGGATTGTCGCGGGTCGCCCGCCGCGGCTGGCGGGGCAGCCGGCGTACGCCGTGCTCGCGTAGCCGCCGGGCCACAAGCTCCGCTGCAGGCCACGCACCCAGCCGGTGCAGTTCGTGGAGCGCGGCGAGCTGCTGGTCGGTATCGTCACCGGCGGCCAGCACCAGCGCTGCCTCGTACGGGCAGCCGAGTTGACGCCAGATCTGGGCCGCGAGTTGCCAGTCGCCGGCGATCTGCAGCGCGTACGGGCGCGCCGCGACCGCCGGGACACGCACTTTGTTGTCCGCGATCCACAGCCAGTGCCCGAGTTCACCGGTCGCCCATTCCTGTCCGAGGCGGACCGCGAGCCGGTAGGTGTCGCCAACCAATTCCTCGATCCGTTCCGGCGTGCCGTTCAGCCAGGCCAACTCCGCCCTCGCGGCCGCGGTCGGCCACAGCCGCTGCAGGTCGCCGGTCTGCTCGGCGAGCGTCCAGGCGTCTTCCAGCGGCGCGTGCGCGTCGGGGTCGCCGCGACGTGCACGTAGCCGGCCCAGCACAGTCAACGCGACGATCCGCGTGGGCATGTGCTGGGGATCGGCGTTGACGACCTCGGTCGCGGTGACGGTGGCCTCGGACCACCGCGCCTGTTCGAGCTGGACGCGGGCCAGCCAGGCCAGCGCATAGCCACGCAGAGTGTCCAGGTCTCGCTCGGTGCACCAGTCCACCGTCTCGGCTAACCAGCGTTCGGCGATCCGGTACCGCCGGATTTCTCCCGCGCCTGACCCGAGGTTGCACATGGCGGCGGCCACCGCCTGGTCGTCTCCGACCCGACGGGCGGCGGCGAGGCTGCGGACCAGCGTGTCGACCGCGCGGTCCGGGTCGGCGAACCAGTATGCGCTGCCCACCGCGTTGAGCGCCCGAGCGAGCACGACTTCGGCCGCGTAACGCTCGGCGTACTCGATCGCGGTCGAGCCGATCTCGATCGCACCGGTGATATCACGCGCAAGCATGAGCAGGTACGCCAGTTCGGTGTACGCCTGCGCCAAGTCGGGGCCAGGCGGCAGCTTCTCCAGCAATGCGACAGCCGCCCGGGCGGTCTCATGCGCCTCATGGTTGCGCCCGAAGTTCCACAGCAGGGCGGAGCGCCGGGCCATCGCCGTGCCTTGCCGCTCGACGTTGCCGGCCGCACGCCACAGCTCGATGGCCCGCGCCGAGGCGTCGATGGCCTCGGTGAGCTGGCCGGTGAGGCTGCACTCCTCGGCCCGGCGTGCCCACAGGCCCGCCGCCTGTGAAGGCGACGCACCGCTGGCGTGGCGTAGTGCGCGGGCATAGTGCGCGGCGGCTTCCCGGTGAGCGCCGAGACTTGCCGCCCGCTGCGCTGCCGCCGGGGCGTACCGCAGCACCGCGGCTGGATCGGCTGCCGCCTCGGCGTGATAGGAGAGCCGGGCCGGGTCAGCGCTAGCGGCACGCCCAAGGTATTCCAGGATCCGGGCGTGCAATTCGATCCGGTGCGTGGCCGGCACGTCCGCCTCGATGGCCATCCGGGCCAGCTCGTGCCGGAACCGTACGTGGGTCTCGTCGACGATCAGCATGCCGGCCTGGACGCAATCGTCGAGGGCGGTCGCGTTGACGTCAGCGGCCGCCCGCAACAGCGCGACCTCGGCCCGGTCGGGCACCATGGCAACGATGTCCAGCATGCGGCGCGGCGCGGGGCCCAACCGTGCGGCGCGGGCTAGGACGGCGTCGCGCACCGTAGCCGGGACGTGGTGTTCGGGCGTGTCGAGCGCTTCGGTGACGAAGAACGGGTTGCCGCCGCTGACCTCGTACAGCCGGTCGCCGTCCCGGCCGAGCGGCTCGGCGAGCGCCGCGACAGCGGCGCGGGACAGCGGCGGTAGCGGCAGGCGCCGCACCGAGCGCACGGTGGCCAGGTCGCCGAGGATTCGACGTAAGGGGTGTTCACGGCCGACCTCCTCGTCCCGATAGGTCACCACCACCATGGCGGGCAGGTCGCCCACTCGGCGGCCGACGAACAGCAGCAGATCGACCGTGGCCTCGTCCGCCCAGTGCGCGTCCTCGACCACGACGACGGAGGTACGGGCGGCGAGCAGCGTGAGGAAAACGGTGAAGATGGTGTGCCGGTCGGCGCCGGTGGTCAGCAACCGGCCCAGCCCGTCAGAGGTGGTCCGAGCAATATCGAACAGCGGGCCCAGCGGACGTGGGGTGTCGAGCGAGTCGCAATGGCCGAAGTGGACTGCTGTCCCCGATGGCAGGCCCGCACAGAAGCTGTTGACCAACGAGGTCTTGCCGATGCCGGCCTCGCCCGACACGAAGATCATGCATCCACGACCGCCTGCGGCAGCGGATTGGAAATCCCGCAACGACGCCGAGAGCGCTTCACGCTCCACCAATTCCACAACAGGATGCTAAATCCGGTGGTCCACCCAATCTACGATTCACCCTGTCCTACCGAGACGTGGAGAAACTACTGGGCGAACGGAGCGATCTTCGCTCCGCCGACACAACCGTTCCGCGGTCAGCACGGTGGACGGAGAGTATCGACGCGGGCAACCGACTGGTCGATCCGCTCCTCGGTGAGGCGTCCCGTGCGGACCAGGTTGACGATGTTGTCGATCGTTTCGTCGACGATCCTCGGGTCGTACGTCTGTTGATTCGCGAAGACGAGCAGGTCGAGGCCAGCCTCCAACGCCATCGCGACGGCCTCGTCCCGGCCGTACCTGCTGGAGATCGCGACCGCCTGCATGTCGTCGCTCACGACGGGCCCGTTGAAGTCGGTGTTGCCAGTCGCGCTGCCCGAGCCGGGGGAGTGCTTGAGTGAGGTTTTGACGTCGGCCTCCCGGTGGACCTCGATTTCTATGGTCGAGTTACGGACGACGACGTCGGCCCGGTCGGAGAAGCTGCGTTGAAGCATTCCGATCGCAGGGCTGCTCGGATTCACGTTCATGTCAACGACCGGCGCGTAGTTGAGGTTGACACCGATCGACGTGAGGCTCTCCACCATGCCCTCGGCCCACGTCCGCGTCGTGGCCGGGGAATTCGCCGCGCCGATCTCGGCCTGCGATTTCACGGCGGGAAACCGTTGTCCGGGTTGAGCCGGGCGATGCGGCCGCCTTCCTGATCGATGGACACGATGAGGCGCCCGGGCGAGGCTTTGCGCAACGCCTTCACCAGTGCGGTGACCTGCCCGGGCGAAGTGATGTTGCGCCGCTCGCCGGTCTGCTGGTCGCGGTCGAACAGGATGACGCCACCGAGTCCGTCCCTGACCGCTTTCATGATCCAGTCGTTGTCGTCGAGGGTTTCGCCGCGAAAGCCGACCACGAGCAGACTGGCAATCTTCCGCCGCAGGTCGGGCCCGGGGGAAGGCGCAGGTGCCGTGGATGGTCCCGAACTGCAACCGGGAAGGACCGTCGCCAGCGAGGCCGAGCCAATACCTCTCAGTAGCCGGCGGCGGGTCAGGTTGGCGTCGTTCATCCGATCCACGCTAGGGCCGATCACGGGAGCGAGGGCCGTATCACGGACTTTACGACACCTAGTCTCCGCACTCGCCCTGCTTCGACCGGCGCGCGCCTCCGGCCCTATCGGTCCCCATGGTTGTCGGGGTGCGTTTCTCTTACCGCGGCGAGCGCGGCCGCGGGGAATGCCGCCGTCGCTGGCGCGCCCACTCGTGCGGGGCCAGGTCTTGCCCCGACGTCTCCGGACGCTCGATGCGGGTGGGGTTGCCGCGTACGAGCTCATCGTGAATGCGCCAGCGGGCGGTGGTGACGTCGCGCCGTGCCGCCTCGTCGCTGTGCTCGATGCGCTGACGCAGCAGTTGCAGGGCGATGCGGCGGTTGAGGCTGAACTGCCGCTCGGTATCGACCACGACGACGATGTCTGAGGGGCGGTGGGTCGCCCGTACCGCCGTGCTGGCCTTGTTTCGGTGCTGACCGCCGGGGCCGCCGGTGCGGCAGGCGACGATGTCGACATCTGCTTCCGTGAAGGTCGTGGCTGGGGTGTCGACCTGGCACGGTTCGGCGATGACATACCAGTTCTTCCGGCCGGGGCTGGCCCGGTAGGGGCTGGGGGCCTGCCAGCAGAGAGTTCCGGTCCACGAGGCGGCGAACGCCTCGGCACCGGCTCTGCAGATCTGGACCAGGACCGACCGGTAGGTGCCGGGCCGGTCCCCGGGAACGGCCTGAACCCGATGGGTCGTCAGACCTTGCCGGATGGCTTCGGCCTCCATGCGGTGCAGCAGTCGGGCCAGCGCCCAAGCGCACTCCTGCGGGCCACGCCCGGCCGACAGAAGCAGGTGGACGTTCACGGCCGGCCTCGCTTGCGGCGGTGGTCCCGGCGTTCCCCTCTGGGCGTGGACCGGAGGTCGGGCGTCTTGTAGGTGACCAGGGGGACGGTGGTGGCCACTGGTGTGGCCAGGTTGTGGTCAACGAGGTCGGCGATCACCTGCTCGATGCGCTTGTACGCCGTGGGTGCCTCCTCGAAGAGCAGTTGCCGGTCGCCGCACACCACCAGCGACCCCACCGGGGTGCGGCGCAGCTCCTCGACGGTGTGTTTGACCCGGCCCCGGCGCAGAGCATCGGCGCGGGACATCTTGCGGCCCGCGCCATGGGCAACCGAGTAGTTGGCGTCCGGACCGGAGTGGGCGGCCACGAGGTAGGAAGGGGTGCCTCGCGTACCGGCGATGAGCACGTCGCAGTTGTCACCGGGCGCCGCCCCCTTGCGGTGCAGGTAGACCCCGTCGCGGATTTCGACCAGGTTGTGGCACTGGTCGACGATGGGCTCGGTGGGCTCGGCCCCGAGGGCGTGAGCGACCCGGGCGGCCAGCAGCCGTCGGTTGAGCGATCCCCAGCGCACGGCGTCGTCGTGTTCTGCCAGGTAGGCGGCGGGATCAGGGGCGGGGCCGGCGCCGTGGACCTCGGTGTGCGCCCGTAGGATCCGCTCACCCAACCCTCGGGAACCGCTGTGGACGATGAGTACGAGGTCGCCGGCGTCGAACCTGAGGCGGGTGGCGTGGCCCGGCTCGAAGGCGGTCTCGATCCGCGCCAGTTCGACGAAGTGGTTGCCTCGGCCGACCGTGCCGAGACCCTCGATGTGACCGGCGGGAATATCGCCCGCTATAACATCCCAGGCCGGGTCGTCGGCATCCTGCTCAGGGTCCAGCGCGCGGTCGAGGTCGGGGAACCGGGCGGCAAGCTTCTCGGGTACGGGGCGCTTGAGCTTGATGGGAAACACGGCGATGCCGCAACCGATGTCGGAGCCCACCAGGAACGGGTACAGGACGGTCGACGACATGGCGGCGCCGATGGGGGCGCCCTTGCCGGGGTGGAGATCCGGCATGGCGGCGACGTGGATCATCCCGTCGAGGGCGGCCACCTGGTGGCACTGCGCGAGGGCATTCGACTCGATCCAGCTTGTCGGAGAGGCGAATACGGTGACGGTGGCCGAACTCATGGCCGTGGTGGACTGTGGCAGGGACTCTTGCCGGGAGTGCTGCTGAGACAACGACGCTCACTTCGCTGGACAGGGTATGGACGGGACAGCTTTGCGGCGCGGGTCGGCGCCGTGGGGCCTCGGAATATCGGGGTGTTGCCCGTCAGAACGTCATGGGCACCACGTTGCCTGAGCCCACCGCATGCAGCAAGCGGTTTTCCGCCGTACCGGGCCCGTATGTCTGCACGCACCGCTATCCACCGATGTGCGTTTGTGGTTGAGAAGGCGGTGCAAAAGCGGCGGCCGCTGTTACCAGTGGCTGGGGCGGCTGATCGTGTCGGCGTATTCGCCGAGGAGGTCGGCGTACAGGTCGATGTCGACGGTGTCGTGGTGACAGCGTTCGGCGAGCCGGGTCAGTCGGTGGGCGATCTCGTCGGGGTCGAGGTTGAGGCGTTCGTACAGGTCGCGGTGGGTATCGAGAAGTGGTTCGGTGATCTCTTCGGGCTGGGTGTGGGTGATGTGGTAGGCATCGCGCAGGTATCCGGAGAGGTCGTCCCAGACGAGGATGGCCTCTTCGACGAGGTCGAGCATGGCGGGGGTGGCGGGCCAGGCGCAGAGGATCTCGATTTCGGCGGCCAGCCGGTGACCGGCGGCCTCGACATCCGAGATCTGCCAGCTACTGCCGGTGGTGGCGTTGGACGCGTCCCGGATGGCGGCGCGGGCGTCGTTGAGGCCGGTGTGGTCGGTGGCGTCAAGAAGGCCGGCCTCGCCGAGCAGCAGGGTGGCGAAGAGACGGTCCCGCAGTGCGTGCTCTGCGACGAGGTTCGCCAACTGTCGGGGGGAGAGCCGCTGCACGGCCTGGAGGTAGCGGGCGTGTTCAGGCTCGGCCATAGTGGCGCCGGGTGGGGTCGCGGCGCCGGAGAAGGCGACGCCCGCGTCGAACGCGGCCAGAGCGGTCGCGACCGCGTGGGCGCAGAGGTCGTGGCCGGCCATCCCGCAGTCGCAGTCGCCGGTGAAGATGCCGTCGGCAATGCCGATCCACGGTTGGACGACGCCGCCGTGGTCGCGTACGACGGCTTGGACACCGCCGCCAGCCAACTCGAGTTCGCCGACGCTGTCGTTACTCAGTAGCCGTGCCGCGGCCTCGCCCACGGCTGCGGGGATGGACTCCCGGAACGCCTCGATGTCGATGCGGACTGCCATGGGCGGGAACTCTACCGGTCGGAATGGAGGTGTGCGGCGTCGAGTTTGGTCAGAAACGTCGGCCGGCACCGGTGCTGCCCACGCAGCTCATCAAGGTGTGCGTCGAACTGCGTGGTCTCGTCGGTGGCCGAGTACGCGTCGCGCAGGTGGCGTAGCAGTGTGAGCCGGCGAAGATGTCCGTCACGACCTCGAACTCGGAGGTGACGTCGAGATAGGGGATCCCGACGCGGATCGCGGACTCGATGACCGGCGCAGCCGTGGCCCGTGAACGGCCCGGCACAGTTGATTACTGCGTCGGCGCCCCGGAGTGCCAGGTCCAGGTCGGTGGTGCGACCGCAGGGGATCGGCGTCATGCCCCGCCGCAGTAGCTCGGCGACCTCATGCCGTGGGCGCTGGAGCGACTCGAGTATCCGTTGACAGAGCGTGACCTCGCACGCCAGGCCGCGATGAGCTCACGCAACCTCGCGCGGCACTTCCATGCGGGGAGGGGCCGAACAAGGGCGTATCGATTTTCAATGCCCGAGGAACTCCTCGAGCACGGTGGCTAACCGTACCGGGGTCTCGTACATCGCGTAGTGCCCCGCGTTGGCGAGCACCTCGAGCCGGGCGTTGGGGTAGTGGCGCATCCAGGTCTCGCGCATCGCGTCGGCGCCCAGCGCCGGGTCGTGCTCGCCGACGATGGCGAGCGCCGGTACCGGGTTGCCCTTCACTTCGTCGGCGAAGTCCGTACGCGCCCAAGCGGTGAGGTAGGCGCCGAAAGCCTCCGGGGTGGAGTGATTGAGGGAGAACTGGACCATCTCGTCCAGCCAGCGGCCGGAGAGCCGGTTGCCGGTGGTGAGGTCAATGATGGCGCGCCGGCTGCCCGGGTTGGCAGCCGCACCGTCGAACAGCGCCCAGCTTTGCAAGTCGAAGGGCACCCCGCTGGCCGGGACCGGGCTGATACCGACGAGGCGTTCCACCCGCCCGGGAGCGTCGGCGAGTACCCGCTGGGCCGCGCTGCTGCCCATAGAGTGCCCGACCACTGAGAAGGTGTCCCAGCCGAGGGAGTCGGCGAGGTCCAAGGCGTCGCGGGAGATCTCGGCGATGGTGTGGTCACCGGCAACCCCGGTGCGCGCGCCATACCCGCGGTAGTCCAGGAACGCCCAGGTGAAGCGCTCGGCGTCGATCAGCTCCGGCAGCCAGCCCCAGCCCTGCGCCGACCCGAACCACCCGTGCAGGGCCAGCACCTTTCGCGGCCCGTGGCCGACGCTGACCGGATCGGCGCCGGAGTCGCCGCTGCTGAGGTGGCTGATCGTCATGGCGGTGAGTCCTTCCGCGGTCGTGGCGCTGCGAAGTCAACGAGGTGAAAGCCAACAAGGTGAATGCTGTCGATGTGAAAGGACCGTAGTCTGCGCAACGGGCTGAACGGAAGAGCAGTCGACGGCCGTGACATGCCCGGCCTTATCTTCGTCCGGTCAGAACAGCGTTGGCGGCCCGACCGGCGTGGGCTCGGGTAGCGGCTCGACCTCGGGCAGGCGCGCTCGGACGTCGTGGTGGAATCTGCGGGCGAGATCGGGTGCATCGGCGTTGTCCGGGGTGTGCACGAACACGGTCGGCGTGCGGCCCTCGCGTAGCCAGCCGGTCACCACGTCGAGCCAGGGTTGCCAGCCTTCGACCGTCCGCGCGGGGTCGTCGCGGCCGAGGTAGCGGACGATCGGCCGGTCGGTCAGCGCGTGGGTGCGCAGCGGTGTGCGCGGTTTTTTGGTCCACGCCTCCCGTTCCGCGTCGCTGGTCGGTGGGGTGCAGAAGAACGCGGTGGTGTCGAAGGGGATCCACTCCGCATCGACTGTGAGGAGGGCCTTCTCTAACGCCCGCGCGGCTGAAGGGTCGTCGAAGAACGCGGGGTGGCGGACCTCCACGGCGTACCGGTGGATGGTGGGCAGCCTGCGCAGGAAGCGGGCGAGCACGGGTAGGTCGGTGGGGCCGAAGGAGCCTGGCAACTGGATCCAGAGGGCGTGGGCTCGTGGGCCGAGGGGTTCGATGGCGTTCAGGAAGATATGCAACTCCTCATCGGCGCCGGTAAGCCGGCGTTCGTGCGTGACCACCTTGGGCAGCTTGAGCACGAACCGGAAGTCGGGGTCGGTCTGCCGCGCCCACGACGCCACCGTCTCCCGCGCGGGGGTCGCGTAGAAGGTGGTGTTCCCCTCGACCGCGTTGCACCAGGCGGCGTAGGCGCACAGCCGGTCGTGGGCCGGCAGCGGGTGCGGCATGAAGCGTCCCTGCCAGGACTTGTGTGTCCACATCGCGCACCCCACGTGCAGGCGCATCCGGCCCTCCCATCGCTCGATGCGGCGCGAGGCGACCACGCCGCGGGCACCGTATCCGACCCTGGCGATCGCATCCATGCCGACCGGCGGAGCGCTGGAGCCCGTCCATGCGGGAAACGCCGTAGCCGCCTTTGACCGGAGTCGGGCAGGGTCAGACGCGTTCCACCAGATGGCCCACGACCTCAGGGCCGAGCAGCACCGGGCTGCCCGACCCGTCGCGGCGCGGGTTCTGCTCCGGCAGGTCGACAGGCTCACCCGTACCGGTCGCTCCGGCCGGCCTCGGCCCCACCCAGGCGACCACGAGCCGGTTCTCACCCTTGAGGAACCGCTGCGCGCGCACCCCACCGGTTGCGCGCCCCTTGGCCGGGTACTCCGCAAACGGGGTGACCTTGGCGCTCAGGCCGGTGGAGGTGATCACCATCGGCTCACTGTGCTCGGCGTCGTCGATCCGGACGGCGCCGAAGAAGATCACCTCGGCTTCCGTCCCCAGGTTGATACCGGCCACGCCGCCACCCTTGAGGCCCTGCGGGCGTACCAGCTGCGCGTCGAATCGCAGCAGCTGTGCGTCCGAGGTGACGAAGGTGAGCGATTCGCTGCCATCGGTGAGCCAGGTCGCCCCGATGACCTCGTCGCCGGTCTTGAGCCCGATCACCTCGAACTGGTCCGATCGCACCGGCCACTCCGGAGCGCAGACCTTCACCACACCCTGCCGGGTGCCCAGCGCCAGCCCGGGTGACCCGGTATCCGAACCACCGAGCGGAGCCACCGCCACCACCGTCTCACCCGCATCCAGCGCCACCAGCTCTGCCGCGGACATCCCACCGCTCAGCGACACCGTCCCCCGCTGCTCGGGCAGCACCGGTAGCGGCAGCACATCGGTCTTGAAGGCACGCCCCCGGTTGGTCACCAGCAGGACCTGACCCCGTGCCGTCGAGTGCGCCACCGACCGTACGGCGTCGTGCCGAACCCGGCCGTTGCGGCGCCGCCCCTCGGCCGCCTCCTCCGACTCGGCGGCGGTCCGGGCCACCAGACCCGTCGCCGACAGGATCACCTGGCACGGGTCGTCGGCTACCTCCAGCGGCCCTGGCGTTGCGGAGGCGGCGAGCACCTCCTTGAGGTCCCCGTCGATCAGGGTGGTCCGCCGGCCGGCGGCGAACTGTTTGCCGACGGCGGCCAACTCGTCGGAGACCACCCGCTTGAGCACGCTGTCGTCGTCGAGGATCCGGGACAGCTCCGCGATTTCCGTCCGGAGCCGGTCCTGCTCGGCCTCCAACTCGATCCGGTCGAACCGGGTGAGCCGCCGTAATGGCGTGTCGAGGATGTAGGTGGCCTGGATCTCGGAGAGACCGAACTCGCGCATCAGCCCGTCCTTGGCCGCCTGCGCGTCGTCGCTGCCCCGGATCAGCCGGACCACCCGGTCGATGTCCAACAGCGCGATCAGCAGGCCGTCCACCAGGTGCAACCGCTCCTGCCGCTTGCGCCGACGGAACGAGGTCCGGCGGGTCACCACCTCGTAGCGGTGCGCGAGGAACACCTCGAGCAGCGACTTGAGACCGAGAGTCTGCGGCTGACCGTCCACCAGCACCAGGTTGTTGATGCCGAACGACTGCTCCAGCGGGGTGAGCCGGTAAAGGTCTGCCAGCAGCGCCTGCGGGTTCACCCCGACCTTGCACTCGATGACCAGCCGGGTGCCGTTCTCCCGGTCGGTCAGGTCCTTCACGTCGGCGATGCCCTGCAACCGCTTCGTGCGGGCCACCTCGTGGGTGATCTTCTCAATGACCTTCTCCGCCCCGACGGCGTAGGGCAGCTCGGTGACCGTGATCGCCTGCCGTCCCCGGCTGCCCTCCAGCGGCCCGATCTGCACCCGGGCCCGCATCCGCACCACGCCCCGGCCGGTCTCGTACGCCTTACGCACCTCATCCAGGCCGAGCAGCAGGCCGCCGGTGGGCAGGTCCGGGCCCGGGACGAACTCCATCAACTTGTCCAGCGTGGCGTCAGGGTGCCGGATCAGCCACCGGGCGGCGGCCACCACCTCACCGAGGTTGTGCGGGATCATGTTGGTCGCCATGCCGACCGCGATCCCCGACGTGCCGTTGACCAGCAGATTCGGGAAGGCCGCCGGCAGCACCGTCGGCTCGGTCAGCGACCCGTCGTAGTTCGGCTTGACGTCGACGGTGTCCTCGCCGAGCTCACCGACGAGCAGCATCGCCGCCGGCGACATCCGCGCTTCGGTGTAACGGCTTGCTGCCGGCCCATCGTCCGGGCTCCCAAAGTTTCCATGCCCGTCAACGAGTGGCACGTTCAGCGAGAAGTCCTGGGCCAGCCGCACCATCGCGTCGTAGATGGCCAGGTCACCGTGCGGGTGGTATTTACCCATTGTGTCGCCGACCACGCGGGCGGACTTCACGTGCGCCCGGTCCGGGCGGTAGCCCTGCTCGCTCATCGAGTAGAGGATGCGGCGGTGGACCGGCTTGAGGCCGTCGCGGGCGTCTGGTAGCGCACGGGAGTGGATGACCGAGTACGCATACTCCAGGTAGGAGTCCTCGACCTCGGTGGTTAGCGGGTTGTCGAAGACCCGCGCTCCCGCCTGCTCGAAGGCGGCGAGGTCCACCCTCGACTTGGTGTCGTTACGGCGTGCCATCATTTCTCCTCGGCGGCGCGGGTGTCGTACGTCTGCGGATATGTGGCGATCACGCGTCGATCGCTGCCTGGTCGATCCGGCTGGCGGCGCTGATGAGCCAGTTCCGGCGCGGCTCGACCTTCTCGCCCATCAACAGCTCCAGGGTCTGCTCGGCCGCGTCGACATCGTCCAGCGTGATCCGGCGCACCGCCCGGGTCGCCGGGTTCATCGTGGTGTCCCACAATTCGTCGGCGTCCATCTCGCCGAGGCCCTTGAAGCGGGGGATCGGGGTGACGACCTGCCGGCCCTGCTTCTTCAGCCGGGCGACCGTACTCTCCATCTCCGCCTGGGTGTAGGTGAAGATGGTCTTCGGGTTACGCCCCTTAGTGGTGATCTTGTGTAGCGGCGGCATCGCCGCGTACAGCCGGCCGGCTTCGATGACCGGGCGCATGTACTTCGCGAACAGGGTGATCAACAGGGTCCGGATGTGCGAGCCGTCGACGTCGGCGTCGGCCATGATCAGTACGCGGCCGTAGCGCATCGCGTCGAGGTCGAAGGTCCGGCCCGAGCCGGCACCGAGCACCTGGATGATCGACGAGCACTCGACGTTGTCTAGCACCTGCTGCAGGCTGGCCTTCTGCACGTTGAGGATCTTGCCGCGGATCGGCAGCAACGCCTGATATTCGGACGATCGGGCCATTCTGCTCGTCCCGAGGGCGCTGTCGCCTTCCACGATGAACAGTTCGCTGCGCTCGACGCCGGTCGAGCGGCAGTCGACCAGTTTCGCCGGCATGGCGGCGCCCTCGAGCGCGGTCTTGCGACGGGCGGCGTCTTTCTGCTGCTTCTGAGTCAGCCGGACCCGGGCGGCGTCCACGATCTTCTGCAGCACCGTGCGGGCCTCGACCTTCGTGCGCCGGCCCTCGACCCACGCCTTGAGGTGCTGCTCGACGAGCGTCTGCACCACCCTGGTGATGCCCGCCGTAGACAACTCGTCCTTGGTCTGCGAGGTGAACTGCGGCTCGGGGATCCGGACGTGGACCACCGCCGTCATCCCCTCCAGGATGTCCTCGACGGTGGGTGGCTCCTCCTTGGCCCGCAGCAGGCCGCGGGTGTTGCGGATCGCCTCGGTCAGGGCGCGTACGGCGCCGCGCTCGAATCCCCGGCGGTGGGTGCCGCCGTGCATGTTGCGGATGGTGTTGGTGAAGCATTCGACCGTACGGTCGTAGCCGGTGCCCCATCGTAGGGCGATCTCCACCTCCGCCCGGCGCGCGACGTTGGCCTGCATCACACCGTTGGCGTCGGCCGCGTTCTCCCGGTAGGTGCCCTCGCCGGTGACCAGCAGGTTCCCGCAGACCGGTTTGTCGGGGGCGAGGAAGTCCACCATGTCGGCCAGGCCGTTCGGGAAGTGGAACACCTCCTCGACGGCGTCGCCCTGCGTCGCGTCCCGCAGCAGGTAGGTCACGCCGGGGACCAGGAACGCGGTGTTGCGTAGCTTGGTCCGGACCGCGTCGGTGTCCAGGACCGCGCCGGATTCGAAGTACCGGGCGTCGTACCAGTACCGGATGCTGGTGCCGGTCGCCTCGCCGGGGGCCATCCTGCGGACCACCTGCAGGCCGGAGCGGGGGGTGAAGCTGGCATCGGGTCCGGGCCCGTCGAACACCCCCGGCACGCCCCGCCGGAAGGACATCCGGTGTACGGCGCCGTCGCGCCGGACCGTGACGTCGAACCGGTGGGACAGGGCGTTGACCGCTGCGGCGCCCACCCCGTGCAGGCCGCCGGACGTCTTGTAGCCGGAGCCGCCGAACTTCCCGCCCGCGTGCAGCCGGGTCAGCACCAGCTCTACCCCGGAGAGGCCGGACCGGGCGTTGATGTCGGTGGGGATGCCGCGCCCGTCGTCGTCGACCTGCACCGACCCGTCGGTGAACAGGGTCACCTCGACGCGGGATGCGTGCCCCGCGACCCCCTCGTCGGTCGAGTTGTCGATGATTTCGTTGGCGAGATGACCCACGCCCCGGCTGTCGGTTGAGCCGATGTACATGCCGGGCCGTTTACGGACCGCGTCCAGGCCCTCAAGATGGGTGAGGTCGTCGGCTTCGTAGAGGGTGTCGGACTGTGCAGTCAACTGGTCGTGCTCCCAGGTCGTGGGCCGGCTCCCGGACGGGAGGGCGCAGCGAGCCTAACGGGTTACCCGGACATGGGATCGCAACCGGGGTGGACGCGGCGTCCTCGCGTCACCAGAGATGTGCGTGAGCCCACTGGGCCAGGATCTTCGCACAGTCGTCCACCGACTCCTGCCAGGCGCGGTCCGCGCCGTCCCCGGCACCGTCACTGACGTGTTTGATCAGCCGGACCGGCACACCGAACTGCCGCGCGGCCGACGCCAGCGCGTAGCCCTCCATATCCACCAGTTGGGCGTGAGCGGCGAGCCGGGCGCGCGTCGCATCTTCGGCGACGAAAAGATCGCCGGTGGCCAGAACCGGCCCACTGTTGGCCAGGGCCAGCGGCGGTCCGACCGTTTGCCCGGTCAGCCTGCGGAGGACGTCCGTGTCCAGGTCGTGTTGGATGACGCTGCCCACTTCGTGGGTTCCGGCCCAACCCGGCTGCAGTGCTCCGGCGGTGCCGAGGTTGATCACGGCCGAGGGCAGCGGCCCTTGTGCCAGCGCCGCTGTGAGCGCGATCGCGGCGTTGACCTTTCCCATTCCGGTAATGAGTACCGGGAAGGCCCCGTCGAGGTAGGCAGCCTCCGGCGCGATGGCCAAGACGAGTAACGGCCGGTCTGGTCTGACCGCTCCCTGAAGATCCATTGCGCGATGGTAACTACCGCGCAGCCACCGTTGCGCCTGCGGTCGAAGGCGGTTCGCTCGCGACTTGGCGGTCGACCTCGAGTTCGTGTACGAGTCGGCAGTCAACGGCTTCGCCGCCGAACCTTGGCCACAGTGCCTTCTACGACGTCGTGCATTACGCCCGCTCACCTGGGGTGAATGATGCACATCCCGCCGAGAGCAGGCCGGCCCATCGCGGCCAACGCGTTGGGCGCCTCGGCAAGGCCGATGGTGCGGGTGGTCAGTTCGGCGGGACGCAGTACGCCAGCGGTGACCAGCCGGAGCAGCTCCGGGTAGGCGTGCGCAGCCATGCCGTGGCTGCCCAGCAGCTCCAGCTCGAACGCGATCACGAGTTCCATCGGCAGGGCCGGGCGGCCTTGGGCGGCGGGAAGGAGTCCGACCTGCACGTGCCGTCCGCGCCGCCGCAGGCTTTCGATCGAGGCGGTGCAGGTGGCGTGACTGCCCAACGCGTCGAGCGGCAGGTGGGCACCGCCACCGGTTGCCTCCCGAACGGCAGCGGCCACCGAGCCGGGGCTGGCGAGGGCGCTGCCGTCCAGACAGACCGTGGCCCCGAAGCGCCGAGCCAGTTCGAGCGCGCCGGGGGCGACGTCAACAGCCACCACCTGCGCGCCGCACGCCGCCGCGATCATCACCGCGGAAAGTCCCACTCCGCCGCAGCCGTGTACCGCCACCCACTCGCCCGCGGCGACCCGCCCCTGGCTGACCACGGCCCGGAATGCCGTGGCGAAGCGGCAGCCGAGCGCCGCCGCGGCCGGGTAGTCCAACTCGTCGGGGAGCCGGACCAGGTTGATGTCGGCGTTCTGCACCGCCACGTACTCGGCGAAACTGCCCCAGTGGGTGAAGCCGGGCTGCGTCTGCCGTTCGCAGACCTGCTGGTCGCCAGCGAGGCAGGGCGGGCACTGCCCGCACGCGCAGACGAAAGGCGCGGTGACCCGGTCGCCGGGCCGCCAGCCGCGTACGTCAGCACCGACGGCCGTGACGACGCCGGCGAACTCGTGGCCGGGGACGTGCGGTGGGCGGATGTCGGGATCGTGTCCCTGCCAGCCGTGCCAGTCGCTGCGGCACAACCCGGTCGCTTCGACGCGGATGACCGCGCCCCCGGGCTGCGGCACCGGGTCCGGGACGTCGCGGACCTCGGGGCGGACACCGAACTCGTCGAAGATCACGGCACGCATGCGTCGCATCCTCACATGCCACCGACGGTCAGCACACCATCCCCGCCCGCAGGCTCTCCGGAGCCCCATGCTGGTTGAGTTTCACCCCGCCGCTCGTATGGATGCGACGCTCCTGCAACAGGGATGACCCGCACCGTTGCGACATTGGATGACTGGATGCCAACAGAAGTTCCGTCAGGTGTCTGGTGTTTCGGCTCTGATCTGGCAGCTACCGTCGAATGGGCGGAGAGATATCTGTGAATGAAAGCGGAGGTGCCGCCCGCCTGCCGGCAGACGACCAGACGGATTCCGGGCGGTGCCGGGCAGCGCCCGGTGCAACAAGGGGACGTCATTTGGTCGGACGGACAGCTACCTCAGCCAGGGCACGAACCGGATCAGACTGAGCGAGCCTCACTCCTCACATTGACAGGAGCCCAGTCGCGCTACCGCCTGTGGCGGGCCACCCGCCACCGTTCGAGCGGGCCGGACTGACGATAGGAAGGGACTCACATGGTGCGACGAAATCTGCGCCAGCGGGCTGCCGCCCTGGTGGCGGGACACTGCGTGGCTGCGCTGGCCCTCCCCATAGGGCTTGCGGGGACGGCTGTTGCCAGCCCGGATGAGGCCGGGCCGATTTTTATCAACGGGCAGGCGCAGATCGTCCCCGAGTTTTCAAACTCCAGCAGCTGGATCCGTCAGCAGCTGTGGGTGGAGACCGGGTTCGACTCGGATGGCGACGGCAAGCTCGACCGCATGCACGTGGATGTCACCAGGCCGGGGCAGACCGCGCACGGGCTGAAGGTGCCGGTCGTCTACGAGACGAGCCCCTACTACGCCGGCACGGGATCCACCCAGTCGCAGTACTTGTGGAACGTGCGACAGGAGCTCGGTGAGCAGCCCCCGGCCCGGACCTCACCACCCCCGATCGCTCATCGGGCGGACCGGACCTCGGTGTCCACCAGCGAGGTGAGTACCTGGGTGCCGCGCGGGTTCGCCGTGGTGCACTCCGACTCCCCGGGTACCGGCCTCTCGCAAGGCTGCCCCACGGTCGGGGACCTCAACGAATCGCTGGCCCCGAAGGCGGTGATCGACTGGTTGAACGGTCGGGCGAAGGGCTATACCAGCATCGACGGCGACGAGGAGGTCTCGGCGACCAGCTGGTCGACCGGCAAGGTCGGCATGACCGGTACGTCGTACAACGGCACCCTGCCGCTCGCCGCCGCGACCACCGGCGTCGATGGCCTTGAGGCGATCATCCCGATCGCGCCGAACACCTCGTACTACCACTACTACCGTTCCAACGGGCTGGTCCGGCATCCCGGTGGTTGGCTCGGCGAGGACATCGACTTCCTCTTCGACTACATCAACAGCGGCTACCCCGAGCGCCGTGCGTACTGCATCGAGAAGATCCGGGTCGGCGAGATGAACCGGTTCCAGGACCGGGCCAGCGGCGACTACAACGACTTCTGGGCCGGCCGGGACTATCTGCACGCCGTCGGGGGCGTCAAGGCCGCCACCCTGATGGCGCACGCGTTCAACGACTGGAACGTCATGCCCGAGCACAGCGTGCGGATCCTCGAGGCGTTGAAGGCGCAGGGCACGCCGGTGCAGGCGTACTTCCACCAGGGTGGTCACGGCGGCGCCCCGCCACTGGACATGCGCAACCGGTGGTTCACCCGCTACCTGTACGGCGTCCAGAATGGTGTCGAGAACGACGCGCGGGCCTGGGTGGTGCGGAACGAGACCGGCCCCAGCGAGCTCACCCCGTACGTGGACTACCCCAACCCGGCCGCGGCCCCGGTCAGCCTGGTCCTCAAGCCCGGCGGTAACACCACCGGCGGACTGACCTCGTTGGCCCGGCCCGGCGGGGGAGTCGAGTCGCTGGTGGATGCCGGCAACACCGCTTGCAACGCTGGCACGCTGGCCACCACCGTGTCGGAGCATCGGCTGCTCTACGTGACACCGGAACTCACTGCGCCGGTGCATATCTCCGGCACGGCGGAGGTGACGCTGCGGATGAGCGCGAGTAAGCCGGCGGCCAACCTGTCGGTGGCTCTGGTGCGGCTGCCATGGACGGGCGGATCGGGCTGCGAGTCGAGCACCCGGGGCACCACGACGAGCGTCATCACCCGTGGCTGGGCTGACCCGCAGAACCGCCACTCGCTCACCCGCAGCGAACCGTTGGTACCGGGGGAGTTCGTTGATGTGACCGTGCCGCTGCAGCCGGATGACCAGGTCATTCCGGCGGGTTATCGGATCGGCTTGATGGTCTACTCCACCGACCATGAGTTCACCCTGCACCCCGCCCCGGGCACCGTGCTCAACGTCGACCTGGCCGCGACGGCCTTACGGCTACCCGTGGTCGGCGGGCCGCTGGCGATGCCGATCTGCACGAGCACCGACACCCGGGCGACCGTGGTGATCGGCGGCATCGACAGTGGTGTGCCGAACCACTCGCTGGGCGGTAACTGCACGATCAACGATCACATCCTCGACGGCGAGCAGTGGCCGAACCACGGCCAGTTCGTGGCGCACGTCAACGAGGTGACGGACCAGCTCATCGCGGCGGGCATGCTCACGTCGGACCAGCGTGGGGCCATTGCGTCGGCGGCGGCCAGGTCGCGCGTCGGCAAGTAACGAAGTAACCCGGAGTTCCCGTGGGCGCCGCGCACATTGCGAGGTTGGGCGGCCGGTGCCCACGGAAGTTTCGTCCGTTTCTGGTGTTGCCGCTCGATGCGGCATCACCGTCTGGTCGCCGGAGGAGATGCCGGCGGATGAGGTGAGGTGAATAGCCAATGAGAATCAAGGTCGCGACCCTCGCGGCGGTCGCCTTGGTGGCCGGCCTGCTGGGCGCCGGCACGGCGAGCAGTGCTCTGGCGGACCCCCTCGGAAGCAACGCTTCGGCGGACGGCCCACCGATGCCGTTGCCCGATCCGAAGGTCCATCCAATCCAGGTCACCGGCCCGGCGGCCGAACGGCTGAACTTGGTCATCCTCGGTGACGGCTACCAGTGGGACCAGCAGCAGGTTTTCCTGGAGGACGTGGACCGCAACCTGGCCGTCATGTGGGCCACAGAACCGTTCCGGACCTATCGCGACTACATCAACGTGTACGCGGTGGAGATCGCCTCGATCGACTACGGCGTCAGGTGCGACCCGGACGGCCGGGTGCGCCACCCGGACGGCACCATCCGCGACACCGGTCAGCGTGAAGGCCCGATCAACGCCAAGAACACCGCGCTGCGGATGATCTTCCAGAACGGCTGCAACGATCCGCTGGCCCGCGGTGTCGTCTACACTGGCGCGCCGCTGAACTGTGCGAGCTACACCGCCTACTACCCGGTCGGGGTCAACCCCTGCGAGACCGGCACCCAGGCCCACAACCGGATCATCGACACCTACGTGGCGCCGGTGATCGGCATACCGCGTACCGCGCAGAATATGCAGACCCTTGCAGTTTTCAACACGTTCACCTATGGCGGGATCGGCGGTACGAACGCGACGACCTCTGGCGGCTCCCCGCAGGGCCCGCTGGTCTCGTTGCACGAGATCGGCCACTCACTCGGCACGTTGGCCGACGAGTACCCGTACTCCTCCCGTGACGTGGTGCGGCCCTGCTACACCGGCGGTGAGCCCAGCAGCTTCCACCACACCACCTACACCGATCCACAGAAGATAGTCGAGGACCAGCACAAGTGGTGGCGCTGGATCGGTGAGGAGAGCTTGTCCGGCGGCACGATCGGCGTGCACGAGGGCGGCGGCTCGTACCCGTGCGGTCAGCGTCGGCCCAGCGAGCACTCGATGATGCGCTGGATCGGGTTCGACTTCGACCAGGTCGGCCTTGAGCACATGGTCGCCCGGGTGACCGGCATGCGTAACGCCGGTCAGATGAACGTCCGGCACACCCCGCTAGGCACGGTGGCATCCAACAGTGTGCTGTGGGTCGAGACCGGGCAGCCGCGTTACCACGAGCTGCAGGTTACCTGGCGCATCGGCGGCCCGAACGGAACCGTGCTCGACACGCACAACAGCCGCAGCCTCGACCTCGGCAAGCTGAATCTGCCCGCCGGAACCGTGGTGCAGGTCGAGGTACGTGACCCGGTGGGGCCAGACGGCATCGACTGGGTCCGCAACCCGTCAACCGGCAACACGGCCACGAACTCTGGCTACAACGGACCGCGGTTCGTGCAGACCCGGCAGTGGACGGTGGGGGAGACGAAGGTGACGCCGTCGGTGTCGGAGGCGACGATCACCAGCGCCACGCTGAACACCCAGCCCGTCGCCGGTGACGAGGTAATCTTCGTACGGACCAACCACCCGACCGACCGGATTCTCGATGTGACTTGGTCGCTCGATGGCACGGCGCTGCCGAACCCGCATAACAGCCGCAACCTGGACCTCGGCGCGCTGAACCTGGCACCGGGCACCTACCAGCTGGTGGCGACGGTAACTGATCCGGCTGACCAGGGTGGGGTCTCCGCCCAGATCGAATGGACCATCGACAACGTACTGCCGACCGCACCGCGCACCCTGTCGGCGCCGCTGACCCGGCTCGCCGGCGACCTGGAGCACCCGGTGTACTTCGAAGGCTGGGACATGTGGCTGGACCCGCAGGACGACCACACCGGGTATGACGAAGACCGCTACGTCGTCGGCCAGCTCCGGCTGAACAAGGATGGGTGGTTCAACTACTTCGGGTTCCCCGAAGAACCGATGCCCGAATCGCCGTTCAAGTTCCGCCACTCGGGTACGAACGTGAAGGCGCTGACCTACGGCAACCTCGGCACCGGTGGCCTGTCGAAGGCGACGTTCGAGCAGACCCTGCCGGACAACCACCCGAGCGGCGGGTTCGTGCCGGGCTTCGGCACGCACCTGGTCGAACACCGGGCGATCGACCCGGCAGGCAACATCGGTACATCGAGCGCCTACCGGGCGACCGTGCTACCGGGTTCGTCGCTCGAATGCACAAGGACGCTGACCGGCCTGCAGCCGCGAGTCGTGGCCAGCGAGGGTGTGACCTGCCTGAAGGGCGCAGAGGTGGCCGGTAGGGTATCGGTGCGTCCAGGCGCTTCGCTGGTAGTCACCGATAGCTCGATCAACGGAGGGCTGACTGCGGCCGGCGCTCAGGCGGTGCAGCTGTTCGGCAGCACGGTGAATGGCCCCGCCCGCATCACCGCAACCACCCGGGACGTGACGATCGCCGGCAGCACCTTCAACGGCTCGCTCACCTTGTCGGACAACGTCCAGGTGAGCGCCAGCGAGCGGTTCAGCCGGCTGGCCGGCGCCTACGGTCCAATCCTGGTCGGTAGCCGGGTCAACGGATCGTTGAGCTGCACCGGCAACAGCGCGGCGGTCAAGGACTTCGGCGCATCGAACACGGTGAACGGTACCCAGGGCGGTGACTGCGCGGCTCTGTAACGCAGCCTTGCTGTAGTGAACAACACGTGGTGGGTCGGCAATCGCCGGCCCACCACTCTTTCCGCCATTACCTCGGCTCCGTTTCGCCACGGGTACGCGCCTCGGGTGCTGAAGTTCCATCGGGACGCTGAAGACCTTCGACCATTGCCGTTGGGGGTGGCGGTATTCGTTGTCATACCGCATGATCTCGACGAACGATGCTTCGTGAGACGGGGTGCGGGCGTGGAGCTTCGCAAAAGCCGGCGTTTGCTGAATATGGGCATCTTCCTTTTGGTGGGCGGTGCTCTCTTGCTGCTCTGCGGCCGAACGGACGGTTTGGCCCGTCTCATCGGTGTATTGATCCTCGGTGGCTTCGGGATACTGACGGGCGGTGCACTCGTTGTCGCCGCCCTGAAGCCGTTCAGGTTCCACATCGGCACCGAGGGGTTTCAACTGCTGCCGGTCCGGTCGTCATTAGCGCTCGGGAGTGGGACTGGAGTGTGAGTTGTGAATCTGAAGGAGTGGGCAGCATTCCAGGGCGTGTCGTACGCAACCGCGCGGCGGTGGTTCGCGGCCGGGAAGCTGCCCGTTCCCGCCTACCAAGCCGGCCGGCTGATCGTTATCGGTGAACCGGCACCCCCTGCGCGCGATCGGGGCGCGGTCGCGGTGTACGCCCGGGTGTCGTCGGCCGACCAGCGCGCCGACCTCGACCGGCAGGTGGCCCGGGTCACTGCCTGGGCCACCGGGCAGGGCCTGACCGTGGACCGGGTAGTCACCGAGATCGGTTCCGCGCTCAACGGGCGGCGTAAGAAGTTCCT
>DASULK010000251.1:0-22259 GCA_036278255.1 Micromonospora sp. | reverse complement strand
ACGTTCCATCCGATGAGCGTCTGCGATCCGGAGGGGGGCATGCATCATCTGTGGGGCGACGTGCTGCCCCGTCAGGTCTTCGCCCCCGCACCACCGGACGGTTTCGACGCCCCGGTGGATTCCGGCTACGAGACGGCCTTGGCCGACGCGGTCGCCCGCCGCGCCGATGAACTGGCGGCGGTCATCGTTGAGCCGGTGGTGCAGGGGGCGGGCGGTATGCGTTTCCACCACCCGCACTACCTGCGGGTGCTGCGCGAGATTACCCGCGAGCACGGGGTTCTGCTCATCTTCGACGAGATCGCCACCGGCTTCGGCCGTACCGGGCGGCTCTTCGCCGCCGAGCATGCCGGGGTGACGCCCGACGTGATGTGTCTGGGCAAGGCGCTCACGGGTGGCTACCTGACGTTGGCGGCCACCCTGTGCACGCCGGAGGTGGCCCGGGGGATTTCGGCGGATGGGGGACTTCTGGCCCACGGCCCGACTTTCATGGGCAACCCGTTGGCCTGTGCGGTCGCAAATGCCTCTGTCGGGCTGCTGCGCGCCGGGAACTGGGCGGTCGAGGTGTCCAGGGTGGAGGCCGGGCTTCGGGCCGGCCTGGAGCCGTTGAGAGGCCTTTCCGGGATCGCTGAGGTGCGGGTGCTGGGAGCGATCGGGGTGGTGCAGCTTGACCACCCGGTCGACATCGTCGCCGCAACCGCCGCGGCGGTCGCGCACGGCGTCTGGCTGAGACCCTTCCGCGACCTGGTCTACACCATGCCGCCGTACGTGACGTCCGACATCGAGGTGGCGCGGATCGCGACCGCGGTCAGGGCTGCCGCCGCAGCGGGGTGACGGTAGGCGGGCCGGGTCGGGGGGCCGGCCCGAAGAGACCGGTGGGCGAGGACCGGTGACGAGGAGAGGAGAGCGGGGATGGAGAGCTTCGGGGTACGGCTGCACCGGGCGATGGCGGAGCGGGGCCCGTTGTGTGTCGGCATCGACCCGCACGCCGCGTTGCTGGAGCGGTGGGGGCTGAGCGACGATGTCGACGGCCTGGCCCGGTTCGGTCAGACGGTGGTGGATGCCCTGGCCGATCGGGTGGCGGTGTTCAAGCCCCAGTCGGCGTTCTTCGAACGTTTCGGATCCCGGGGAATGGCCGTCCTTGAGTCAATTATCCGACAGTTGCGCGGCGCTGAGGCGCTGGTGCTGCTGGACGTGAAGCGCGGAGACATCGGTTCGACGGTCAGCGCGTACGCCACCGCCTACCTGGATCCGGCCAGCCCGCTCTACGTCGACGCGATCACCGCCAGCCCCTACCTGGGGGTCGGCTCGCTGGCTCCGATGTTCGAGACGGCGGCGACGCATGGTGGGGGGGTGTTTGTGCTGGCGTTGACCTCCAATCCTGAGGGCCGAAGCGTACAGCATGCGCAGAGTGCCGATGGCCGGACCGTGGCGCAGACCGTGATCGACGAGATTTCCCAGCTCAACCGGGGTGCGGCGCCGTTGGGCAGCTTTGGCCTGGTGGTGGGGGCGACGGTCGGTCCGACCGGTCACGACCTGTCCGGGGTGAACGGTCCGCTGCTCGCCCCGGGCCTCGGCGCGCAGGGGGCCACCGCCGCTGACCTGCGCACCGTCTTCGGTGAGAACCTCTCCGCGGTGCTGCCCTCGTACTCCCGCGCCGTGCTGAGTCAGGGTCCCGATGCGGCCGGGTTGCAGGCTGCCGTCGACCGGGTCCTGGCCGACTGCCGGGCCACCCTGACGGTGACACCTGGGTGATGTGGGCACTACGGTTAGGTGATCATGGTGTGCCGACGTTGCTGAAACCGCTGATGACCGCTAGTTTTCCCCGCGCTGGGACACTTGCCCCTTTGGTGCCCTGGCACACCACATTTCACAGATGCGGTGGCGACCCCCGTCACCGCGGTATGGACTTGAGGAGAACTGGTGCCGCTCCCGACCCTGACCCCCGAGCAGCGCGCTGCCGCGCTCGAGAAGGCTGCGGAGATCCGTAAGGCCCGTGCTGAGCTGAAGGAGCAGCTCAAGCAGGGCAAGATCACTCTCGCCGCTGTGCTCGAGCGGGCGGAGGCCGACGATGTCGTCGGCAAGTTGAAGGTCTCGGCCGTCCTGCAGTCGATGCCGGGAATCGGCAAAATCCGGGCTGGCCAGATCATGGAGAAGCTCAAGATTGCCGATAGCCGGCGGCTCCGCGGCCTCGGCGAACAGCAACGCAAGGCACTGCTTGGGGAGTTCCCTGCCAGCTAGGTCCCGCGACCGTGTAGAAACAAGCAGTGGACATGTTTGACGACGCGCGCCCGGCAGCCCGGCTCACGGTCCTCTCCGGCCCCTCAGGGGTCGGCAAGGACAGCGTGATCGAGCTGATCCGGGCGCGCTCGCCTTGGGTGTGGCTGTCAGTCTCGGTGACCACTCGCAAGATGCGCGATTACGAGATCGATGGCGTTCATTACTATTTCGCGGACCGGCCGCAGTTCGAGCAGATGATCGCCGCCGGCCAGCTGCTGGAGTGGGCGGAGTTCGCCGGCAACCTCTACGGCACGCCGCGCGGCCCGGTGGAGGCTCACCTGCGGGAGGGGCAGCCGGTGCTGCTGAAGATCGACCTGCAGGGGGCGCGACAGGTGCGGGCCGCCATGCCCGAGGCGCAGCTGGTGTTCCTCGCCCCGCCCAGCGTCGCCGAGCTCAAGCGCCGGCTGATCGGCCGGGGCACCGATGACGAGGAGACGATCCGTCGCCGGCTCGCCCACGCCGACGAGGAGTTGGCGGCCGAAGGCGAGTTCGACGTCACCGTGGTCAACGACGATGTCGAGCGGGCTGCCGAGGAGCTGCTAGGCTTGCTCGGTCATTGCTTTCTGACCCCGGCCCAGCCGCACGCCAGCGGCTGAGAGACACAGAGGTTTTCTTCCGTGGGATCCATCGCCAGCCCCGAGGGCATCACCAACCCGCCGATCGACGAGCTGCTGGAGAAGAGCGCGTCGAAGTACGCGCTGGTGATCTTCGCGGCCAAGCGCGCACGCCAGATCAACGCCTACTACAGCCAGCTCGGCGAGGGCCTGCTGGAGTACGTCGGCCCGTTGGTGGAGACCACGCCGCAGGAGAAGTCGCTGTCGATCGCGCTGCGTGAGATCAACTCCAACCTGCTCACCGCTGAGCCGATTGAGCAAGCGTAAGACCCGATGACGGCTCGGGTCGTCCTCGGCGTGGGCGGGGGCATCGCCGCCTACAAGGCCTGTGAGCTGCTGCGCCTCTTCACCGAGTCGGGGCACCACGTCAGGGTCGTGCCGACCGCCTCAGCCCTGCGGTTCGTCGGAGAACCGACCTGGGCGGCGCTCTCCGGGCAGCCGGTCGCCTCCGACGTCTGGGCCGATGTGCACGAGGTGCCGCATGTGCGGATCGGTCAGCAGGCCGATCTCGTCGTGGTCGCACCGGCGACGGCCGACCTGCTCGCGAAGGCCGCCCACGGCTTCGCGGACGACCTGCTCACCAACACGCTCCTGACCGCGCGCTGCCCGGTCTTGTTCGCCCCGGCCATGCACACCGAGATGTGGGAGCACCCCGCGACCGTCGACAACGTGGCTATGCTGCGGCGGCGGGGAGCAATGGTGATCGAGCCGGCCGTCGGCCGACTGACCGGTGTCGACACCGGCAAGGGACGGCTGCCGGACCCGGCTGAGATCTTCGCGATCGCCCGACGGGTGCTCAACCGTGGAGCCGCCGCCCCGGCCGACCTGGCAGGCCGGCACGTCGTGGTCACCGCCGGTGGCACCCGTGAACCCCTCGACCCGGTGCGTTTCCTCGGCAACCGGTCATCGGGCAAGCAGGGGTACGCCTTCGCCCGTACCGCCGTCGCCCGGGGTGCCCGGGTCACGCTGATCGCCGCCAACGTGGCCCTGCCCGATCCGGCCGGTGTCGAACTGGTGCAGGTCTCCACCACCGAGGAGTTACGTACGGCGACCCTGGCTGCGGCCGAGGAGGCCGCGGCGGTGGTGATGGCGGCCGCGCCCGCCGACTTCCGGCCGGCCAGCTACGCCACCGACAAGATCAAAAAGTCGGTTGTCGGAGTGGCTCCGACCATCGAACTGGTCGCCAACCCCGACATCGCGGCAGAGCTGGGCGAGCGTCGCCGTCGTGGCCAAGTGCTGGTGGCCTTTGCCGCCGAGACCAGCGATGCGTTGGCCAACGCCCGGACCAAACTCGTGCGTAAGAAGGCCGATCTCATCGTGGTGAACGAGGTGGGGCCGGACCGGGGCTTCGGGGCGGACACCAACGCCGCGACCGTGCTCGGCGCTGACGGATCGGCGGTGGAGCTGCCCGAAAGATCTAAGGAAGAGCTGGCCGACGCGGTCTGGGACTTAGTGGTAACTCACTTAACACGTACATCCTGACGATCGCCCACTCTGGTGGCTTACGCTCATCCTCCAGACGGTGGTGACTAGACTGCCGCGCGACCCATCGTTGACGTAAGGAGTACCGTGGCACGCCGCCTGTTCACTTCCGAGTCGGTCACGGAGGGCCACCCGGACAAGATCGCTGACCAGATCAGCGACGGTATCCTCGACGAACTGCTGCGCCAGGATCCGCGTAGCCGGGTCGCGGTGGAGACGCTCATCACGACCGGCCAGGTGCATATCGCCGGCGAGGTCACGACCAGGGCGTACGCCGAGATCCCGAAGATCGTCCGGGACACCATCCTCGACATCGGCTACGACTCGTCGAAGAAGGGCTTCGACGGTGCCTCCTGCGGCGTCAGCGTCTCCATCGAAGGCCAGTCCAAGGACATCGCCCAGGGCGTCGACAGCGCCATCGAGCTACGGACCGGCGCCTCGGACAGTGCCCTGGACGCGCAGGGCGCCGGCGACCAGGGCATGATGTTCGGCTTCGCCTGCTCCGAGACACCGGAGCTGATGCCGCTGCCGATCGCGCTGGCCCACCGTCTGGCCCGCCGGTTGACTGCCGTGCGCAAGGACGGCACCGTCCCCTACCTGCGCCCGGACGGCAAGACCCAGGTGACCATCGAGTACGACGGGCTGCGGCCGGTGCGGCTGGACACCGTCGTGGTCTCCAGTCAGCATTCCGCCGACATCTCGCTGGAGTCGCTGCTGATCCCGGACATCCGGGAGCACGTCATCGCCCCCGAACTGGAGGGGTTGGGCCTGGCCACCGATGACTACCGGCTGCTGGTCAACCCGACCGGACGATTCGAGATCGGCGGCCCGATGGGGGACTGCGGGCTGACCGGCCGAAAGATCATTGTGGATACGTACGGTGGCTACGCCCGTCACGGCGGCGGCGCCTTCTCCGGCAAGGACCCCTCCAAGGTCGACCGGTCCGGCGCGTACGCGATGCGCTGGGTCGCCAAGAACGTGGTCGCCGCCGGACTGGCCGAGCGGTGCGAGGTGCAGGTCGCCTACGCGATCGGCAAGGCCCAGCCGGTGAGCCTCTTCGTGGAGGCCTTCGGCACCGAACTGGTGCCGGTCGACCGGATTGAGGAGGCGGTCCGGGAGGTCTTCGACCTGCGCCCCGCGGCCATCATCCGTGACCTGGACCTGCTCCGCCCGATCTATCAGCAGACCGCCGCCTACGGGCACTTCGGCCGTGAACTGCCGGACATGACGTGGGAGAACACCGACCGCGCCGCCGATCTCAAGTCGGTGGCGGGGGCCTGAGCTCCCCGCGCCGCCAGCGGAGACCCGCTGACCGCCTGCCGGTCGCCCGGGTCTGCGTTGACGTGCCCCTGCTGCACCTCGACCGTCCGTTCGACTACCTGGTGCCTTCCGAGTACGCCGACGACGCGCAGCCGGGCACCCGAGTTCGCGTCCGATTCGCCGGGCAGCGGGTCGACGGCTGGCTGCTGGAGCGGGTCGACGCCTCCGCGCACGGCGGCCGGCTCGCCTACCTGGAGCGGGTGGTCTCGGCAGAGCCGGTGCTGACGCCGGAGATTGCCCGGCTGGCCCGGGCGGTGGCGGACCGCTACGCGGGCAGCCTCGCCGACGTGCTGCGCCTGGCCGTGCCGCCTCGGCACGCCCGGGTCGAGCAGCAGGCCCCGCTGCCCGACCCCCGCACTGCGCCGGAGGCCGACCGGCCGGCCGAGGCGCCCCCCGCCCGGCGCAACGAGCCCGGCCGGCCTGCTGACGGCGGGGGAGGGTGGCGCGACTACCCGGCCGGGGCCGGATTCCTTCGGGCGCTCACCGATGGCCGGATGCCGCGCGCGGTCTGGTCGGCGCTGCCCGGGGAGGACTGGGCCGCCCGCTTCGCCGAGGCGGCGGCCGCCACCGCCGACAGCGGCCGGGGCGTGGTAGCGGTCGTCGCTGCCGCCCGCGATCTCGAGCGCCTCGACGTGGCCCTGACCCGGGTGCTCGGGGTGGGCCGGCACGTGTCGCTCTCGGCCGCCCTCGGCCCGGCCCGGCGCTACCGGGCCTTCCTTGCCGCGTGTCGGGGCCAAGTGCGCGTGGTGATCGGCACGCGGGCGGCGATGTTCGCGCCGGTCGACCGGCTCGGCCTCGCCGCGATCTGGGACGACGGCGACGACCTGCATGCCGATCCGCGTGCCCCCTACCCGCACGCCCGCGATGTGCTGCTGACCCGGGCCCAGCTCGCCGGCGCCGCCGTTCTGGTCGGCGGGTACGCCCGCACCGGGGAGGCGCAGCTGCTGGTGGAGACCGGCTGGGCGAAGGAGATCGTGGCGGACCGGCAGACGGTGCGCCTGCGCGCCCCGCGGGTGCTGCCGGCCGGTGACGACCCGCAGTTGGCCCGCGACCTGGCTGCCGCCACCGCCCGGCTGCCGAGCCTGGCCTGGTCGGCGGCGCGCACGGCCCTGGCCGCCGACACGCCGGTGCTGGTGCAGGTTCCCCGCCGCGGCTATCTGCCGTCGGTGGCCTGCGAGACCTGCCGGAGGCCGGCCCGCTGTCCGCACTGCGCCGGCCCGCTTGCCCTCTCGTCGTCGCACGCGACGCCCGAATGCCGCTGGTGCGGGCGAGGGGCGGCGTACGCCTGCCCGCACTGCCGCGGGCGTCGACTGCGGGCGGCGGTGATCGGCGTCCGCCGTACCGCCGAGGAGCTGGGCCGGGCGTTCCCCGGCGTCCCGGTGCGGATTTCCGGGCGGGAGGAGGTGCTCTCCACCGTGCCGGCCGGGGCCGGGCTGGTGATCGCCACACCGGGTGCGGAGCCGCTGGCGCCGGAGGGCTTCGGCGCGGTGCTGCTCCTCGACACCTGGGCTCTGCTGACGCGAGCCGATCTGCGGGCCGGGGAGGAGGCGCTGCGTCGGTGGGCGGCGGCGGCCGCGTTGGCTCGGCCGTCGGCCGCCGGTGGGCGCGTGGTCATCGTCGCCGACGGTGGACTGGCGCCGGTGCAGGCCCTGCTGCGGTGGGATACCGCCTGGTTCGCCGCTCGGGAGCTGGCCGAGCGCCGGGAGTTGAGCTTCCCGCCCGCGGTGCGGATGGCTTCGGTCACCGGAGCCCCGGCCGCGGTGGCCGACCTGCTCAGCGTGGCCCGGCTGCCGCAGGGCGCCGAGGTGCTGGGGCCGGTCGCCGCCGGCCCGGAGCAGGAGCGGATGCTGTTGCGGGTGCCGCGGTCGCGGGGGCCGGCGCTTGCGGCAGCCCTCCACGCCGCCGCCGGCGTCCGCGCCGCCCGTAAGGCGAACGAGCCGGTGCGGATCCAGGTGGACCCCCTCGACCTGCTCTGAGCCGCGCCGGTGGGACCGGTGGGCCGCCCCTCGCCGGCACCCTCCGTAGACTGGGGTGACGAACCCGTTGTCCTGAAGGAGCCCCTCGAGTGACCGTTCAGCCCATCCGTCTGTTCGGGGATCCGGTGCTGCGCACGCCGGCCGAGCCCGTCGTCGACTTCGACGCCGAGCTGCGCAAGCTCGTCACTGATCTCACCGAGACGATGCAGGAGCAGAGCGGAGCGGGCCTTGCCGCGCCACAACTCGGCGTCGGCCTACGGGTGTTCACCTTCGACGTTGACGACGTGGTCGGCCATCTGGTCAACCCGGTGCTGCGGTTTCCCGACGAGGAGGAGCAGGACGGCCCGGAGGGCTGCCTCTCCCTTCCCGGGCTGTATTTCGACACCAAGCGGCGCATGAACGTGGTGGCCAAGGGCTACAACGTCTACGGCGACCCGATGCAGGTGGTCGGCACCGGACTGATGGCCCGCTGCCTGCAGCACGAGACCGACCACCTCGACGGGGTGCTCTTCATCGACCGCCTCGATCCCGAACGGCGCAAGGAGGCGATGAAGGCGATCCGGGAGGCCGACTGGTACGACCCCGCCGCACCACCGGTGGTCAAGGTCAGTCCGCACGCCTCAGCCAATCCTTTCGGCCTGGGCCGGTGACCCGGATGCGACTGGTTTTCGCCGGCACCCCCGCCGTCGCCCTGCCCGCCCTGGACGCCATTGCCGCCAGCCGCCACGAACTTGTCGCCGTGATCACCCGGCCGGATGCTCCCGCCGGCCGTGGTCGGCGGCTGACGCGCTCCCCGGTCGCGGACTGGGCCGACCAGCGAGGCATCGAGGTGCTCACCCCGCAGCGCCCCAGCGAGCCCGAGTTCCTCGACCGGCTGCGGGCATTGGCGGTCGACTGCGCGCCGGTGGTCGCCTATGGCGCCCTGGTGCCGCCGGCCGCCCTGGAGATCCCCACCCATGGCTGGGTCAATCTGCACTTCTCTCTCTTGCCGGCCTGGCGTGGCGCCGCGCCGGTCCAGCACGCGTTGCTGCACGGGGATGAACTGACCGGCGCCAGCGTCTTCCAGTTGGAGCAGGGGCTGGACACCGGACCGGTCTTCGGCACCCTCACCGAGCAGATCCGTCCAACTGACACCGCCGGCGACCTGTTGGAGCGGCTCGCCGTCTCCGGTGCGGAACTGCTCGTCGCGGTCCTCGACGCGATCGAGGCGGGCACGGCCCGTGCCGAGCCTCAACCCGCCGAGGGGGTGTCGCTCGCTCCCAAGCTGACCGTTGATGATGCACGGGTCCGGTGGCAGGAGCCGGCGTTCGCGGTGGACCGGCGGATCCGGGCGTGTGCGCCGGCCCCGGGGGCCTGGACCGTTTTCCGCGGTGAGCGGATCAAACTGGGGCCGGTTCGCCCGGCCGCCGACGCCCCGGATCTCAAGCCCGGTGAACTGCAGGTCGAGCGTGCGCGGATTCTTGCCGGCACCGCCACCACCCCTGTCGTCCTGCAGGAGGTGCGCGCGGCGGGGAAGCGGCCGATGCCGGCGACCGACTGGGCCCGCGGGGTGCGTGTCGAGGCCGGGGAAGAGCTCGGATGAGCGAACGCGCAGCCGGGGTGGGCCGGCCGGCCGGTGGCCGTGGCCGCCCCCGTGGCCCCCGGTCCGCCCGCACCACCGACCTGCCCCGGCAGGCGGCGTACGAGGCTGTCGCCGCGGTGCACCGGGATGACGCGTACGGCAACCTGGTGCTGCCGGCCCTCCTGCGTGACCTGCGGCTGCAGGGGCGGGACGCGGCGTTCGCCACCGAGTTGACCTACGGCACCCTGCGTAACCGAGGAACCCTCGACGTGATCCTGGCCGCGGCTGCCGGACGCGAGATCGATCGGATCGATCCGCCGGCCCGCGACGCGCTGCGGCTCGGCGCCTACCAGCTGCTGCACACCCGGGTGCCGCCCCACGCCGCCGTCTCCTCGACCGTGGACCTGGTGCGGTCCGTGGCACCGGGTGCGGCCGGGTTCGCCAACGCGGTCCTGCGTGAGGTCTCCACCAAGGATGCGGAGTCCTGGATCTCCGAGCTGGCGCCGCCGTTCGAAGCCGACCCGATCGCGCATCTCGCGATGGCCTACAGCCACCCGCAATGGATCGTGCGGGCCTTTGCCGAGGCGCTCGACGGTGATCTCGCGGAGACCACCCGGCTGCTGATCGAGGACAACGAACGCCCCGGGGTGCACCTCTGCGCCAGGCCGGGCCGCGCCGACGCCGTTGAGTTGGCCGACGAGGTCGGCGGGGCGCCGGGTGCTTTCTCGCCGTACGCCGTCTACCTCCCCGGTGGCGCGCCTGGCGAATTGGCCGCTCTTGCCGACGGGCGCGCCCACGTGCAGGACGAGGGGTCGCAACTGGTGACGACGGCGCTGGTCGAGGCCCCGGTGGAGGGGGTGGACGTACGCTGGCTCGATCTCTGCGCCGGTCCGGGTGGTAAGGCCGCGCTGCTCGGTGCACTCGCCGCCGAACGCGGGGCGACGGTGACCGCGGTCGAGGTGGCCGAGCACCGGGCACGGCTGGTCCGGCAGGCGGTTGAGGGGATGCCGGTCACCGTGCAGCACGCCGACGGGCGATCGGTGGGCAGCGATCCGGACCTGCCCGAGCAGGGCTTCGACCGGGTGCTGGTGGATGCGCCCTGCACCGGCCTCGGCTCGCTGCGGCGGCGCCCGGAGTCGCGCTGGCGGCGCCAAACCTCCGACCTGCCCCCCCTGACCCGGCTGCAGCGTGAGCTGCTCGGTGCCGCGCTGCGGGCGGTACGGCCGGGTGGGGTGGTCGCCTACAGCACCTGCTCCCCGCATCTGGTGGAGACGCGCGTGACGGTGGCCGAGGCGATGCGACGGGCGAAGGTGCCGGCTGATCTCCTGGACGCCAGGGCCCTGCTGCCGCCCGGGATGCCGGGCCTCGGGGACGGCCCCATGGTGCAGTTGTGGCCACACCGGCACGGCACCGACGCGATGTTTCTGGCGGTGTTGCGCCGCCGGTAGGGGCGCCTACTGGATCGGCAGGGTCGTTGAACCGGCATCCTTCACCGACCGGGTGAGCGAGCGGTCACTGAGCCAGAGGAAGCACTTCACGCCCCGGTCACCGGCGCTCCACTCCTCCTCGCCCGGAGGGTAGTAGATCGTGCCGGTGCGGTACCGCATGTCGCTGTTGTCGGGCAGCTTGGCGTACTTCGCGATAACCCCGAGGCAGCCGCGGTGGATGGCGTCGCTGTCTTTGCTGAACGCCTGGTAGGTGACGTCGGGGGCGGTGTAGATGCCGACAAACTCACTGCGGTGCGCCTTGTTGCAGGCGATGGAGGTCATCTGCTCGATGTGCTCGTCGTTCTTGCTCAACTTCGGATTGAAGCAGCCGTACGACAGCGGGGACGAGTCGGTGAGCGCACCCTTGAGGCTGCCCGTGCGCAAGACGGGGTCGGGGTCGTCCAGGCTCTTGACCTCGGTCAGGTCGCAGCGGAACCAGCGGGCTCCACCCGACCAGCCGGCATCCGTCGGCAGTAGGATCGCCAGCGACAGCCGGGCGGCTCGCCAGTCGGCCCCGAGCGCCTCGGTGATCTCCCGGTGACATTCCTGCCAGGCGGCGCGCCAGCCCGCCGAGCCGGGGGGCGGTGAGCTGGTGCGGGTGGCCGTGTCACCGTTGAAGGTTCCCAGGTGCATCGTCTCCACCTGGTGTTCCTCATCGCAGTCGATGGGCTGGTAGACGCCCAGGGCGCCGACCTGCTGGGGCCACCGGTGACAGACGCCAGCCTCGGGCACGAACTGCTTCGGTTCCTCGAGGGCGGGCCAGTCGTCGAGCAGGTTGCCATCGACGCCGGCGGGGTTGGCGCAGCCGGCCAGAACCAGTGCGGCCACTCCGCCCAGTGCCGCCGCGGTCAGCCACCGTCGCATTGCTCGCCTCCCCACGGCGTGGTCACGCCGTATTTGGTGTCCTTTGTCAGTAGTCGGTCATCGGATGATAGATGTTCCCGCTGGTGAGCCGGCAGCGCCCGCTCGGGCCCGGTTTCCGATCCGTCCGACCGTACGTCCGCAGGCCGCTGGCTGATTCAGCTGACGGGCAGCAACGTTGCGCCGCCACCCTTCACCGACTTGGTCAGCTTGCGATCGTCGCGCCAGAGGAAGCATCGGATACCCCGGTCCCCTTCGGCCCAGTTCTCCTCGCTTGGGTAGTACATGATGGTGCCGGTCCGATACTCGATGTTCCGCTCTGGCAGCTTGGCGTACTTCGCGATGACCTTCCGGCACTGCCGATGGAGGGTCTCGTGGTTTTTCTGCAACGCCTTCCAGGTCTGGTCCGGCGCCGTGTAGATACCCGCGAACTCGCTGTGGTGGGGTTTGTTGCAGGCCACCGGCTTCATCGACCCGATCTTCTTGTCGACCAGCTGGGGATTGAAGCAGCCGAGCGACAGGGGCGAGGTCTTGCGGAGCGCGTCCTTCAGGCTGCCGGCCCGCTTGCGCAGTCGGCGGTCATCCAGGTTCGTGGTCTCGCCCAGGTCGCAGCGGAACCACCGGGCGCCGCCGGACCAGCCCTCCGGCGAGGGCAGCACCAAGGTCACATCCAGCAGGGCGGACCGCCATTCGCCACCGAGCAGTTCCGTGGCCTTCTTGTCGCATTCGCTCCAGGCCGTGCGGCGGGCTGGCGAGCCGCTGGCCGGTGGTTTGGTCAGCTCGGCGCTCTCGTCGGTGAAGGTGCCCACGTGTACGGTCTCCACGCGGTGCTCCTCGGCGCAGTCGACGGGCTGATAGGAACTCAGATATCCGATGTCGCGGTGGATCGGATGGCAGGCCTCGACATCGGGCACGAACTGCTTTGGTTCCTCGAGGGCGGGCCAGTCGTCGAGCAGGTTGCCGTCGACGCCGGCGGGGTTGGCGCAGCCGGCCAGAACCAGTGCGGCCACTCCGCCCAGTGCCGCCGCGGTCAGCCACCGTCGCATTGCTCGCCTCCCCGCGGCTTGGTCACGTCGTACCAGTTCGAGTGCCCTTTGTCAGGAATCGGCCGTCATGATAGGTGATTTTCGACGGATCCAGGCATCCGGTCTGATCGGTGACCGTCGGTGCCCGCCGGCTTGGCGCGCTTCGTACACTTGCGCGGTGACCGTATCATCGCCGATCGTTGCCCCTAGCATTCTCGCCGCCGACTTCGCGCGTCTGGCCGAAGAGGCCCGGGCCGTCGAAGGGGCGGCCGACTGGTTGCACGTCGACGTGATGGATAACCACTTCGTGCCTAACCTGACCATCGGACTGCCGGTGGTGCAGAGCCTGCTGGCCGCGACCTCGTTGCCGTTCGACGTGCACCTCATGATCGAGAACCCGCGGCGGTGGGCACCGGCCTACGCCGATGCCGGGGCCTACAACGTCACTTTCCACGTCGAGGCGTGTGACGATCCGGTCGCGTTGGCCAAGGATCTGCGCGCCGCCGGAGCCAAGGCCGGGCTGGCGATCGACCGGGACACCCCGATCGAGCCCTATCTCGAGCTGTTGCCGAACTTCGACACACTGTTGATCATGACGATCAAGGCCGGGTTCGGCGGGCAGCGCTTCGTTCCCGAGCTGCTCGACAAGGTCCGCACCGCGCGCCGGCACGTCAACGCCGGGCACCTCGAACTCCGGATCGAAGTCGACGGCGGCATCGCGGCGGACACCATCGAGGCGGCAGCCGTCGCCGGCGCGGATGCCTTCGTGGCGGGAACCGCTGTCTACGGCGCCGCTGATCCGGCGGAGGCGGTCCGCCACCTGCGGCGGCTCGCCGAGCGGGCGATGCGCCCGACGTGAGCGTTGATCCGGCCGAGGCCCGACCCGACCTCATCCTCGTCGTGGACGATGACGAGGACATCGCGCGGTTCGTCGAGTTCAACCTGCGGCTGCACGGTTTCGACGTTGCCCACGCCTCGGACGGGCAGGAGGCGCTCGAAATGATCGAGCGGCAGCGACCCGATCTGGCCGTCGTCGACCTGATGATGCCGCGGATCGACGGGGTTGAGTTGACCCGCCGACTGCGAGCCGATCCGATGACCTCCGCCCTCCCGGTGATCATGCTCACCGCTCGGGCGATGACCGTCGACAAGGTGGTCGGCCTCACCGCCGGCGCCGACGACTATCTGGTCAAACCTTTCGACACGGCGGAACTGGTTGCCCGGGTGGTCTCGACGCTGCGGCGGAACAAGGAGTTCCGGGAGGTGTCGCCGCTGACCGGCCTTCCGGGCAACAGCCGCATCCGTCGGGAGATCTCGGACCGGGTGCGTAGCGGGGCCGACTACGCGGTGGGCTACATCGATATCGATCGCTTCAAGAGCGTCAACGACCGGTACGGCTTCGTCCGCGGTGACGACTTCATCAGTGCACTGGCCCGCAGTCTGCACCGGGCGGTGATCTCGATCGGGTTGCCGCCGGCGTTCCTCGGCCACATCGGCGGTGACGACTTTGTGATCGTCTGCACCCCGGAGCAGGTGCGCCCCCTCACCGAGCAGGCGGTGGTCGACTTCGAGAAGACCGCCGACGAGCTCTACGATCCGGAGGATGCGGCACGGGGCTTCGTCGAGCTGCGCGACCGGCGCGGCAACGTGCGGCGCGCCGCCCTGGTCACCCTCTCAATCGGGGTGTCGCTGTCAATCCCGGAACGTCGCTTCACCGACCCCCTCGACGCGATCGCGGTCGCCTCGGAGATGAAGACGGTGGCCAAGGGGCAACCGGGCTCCTACGTGGCGATAGACCGGAGGTACAGCAGCGGCTGAAGGGGCGTGCGGGGCGCCGATGGTGTGAGGTTGGTCGCCTCGGTGGTGATTGACACCCCACCTCGTGTAAGACTCGGACCGTACCCTCCACGCGCTGGCGGGGCTCGGTGTAATTCCGAACCGGCGGTGATCCGTGGCGAGACGCCACGGTAAGCCCGCGACCCGGTCGACGGTGTCGACCGGTGGATCTGGTGTAAATCCAGGGCCGACGGTTGGGGGCGGGAATCCGCCCTCAGACAGTCCGGATGGGAGGCAGCGCGCGGGACGGATGGGCTTCGGGTGGCGTCTGCTGCCCGACGTACCGTCGGGGCCGGCCGTCGCCGTCCCCGACTCTCCGCTACCGCCACGCATCAACCTCCGGCTGAACCGCCCCGCCTGCGCATCGGACAGGCAGGCGAGGAAAGGGCCGGTATGGCGGACGTCTCCATCGATGAGGCGATGCGCCGCGCAATCACGCTGGCTGCGCGGGGGCTGGGCACCACCAGCCCGAATCCGATGGTCGGCTGTGTTCTTCTCGACGCAGCCGGGCAACCGGTCGGTGAGGGATTCCACGCCTACGCGGGCGGACCGCACGCCGAAATCGTCGCGTTGGCCCAGGCCGGCGAGCGGGCCCGGGGCGGCACCGCGGTGATCACCATGGAGCCGTGCAACCACACCGGCCGAACCGGCCCCTGCACCGCCGCCCTCATCCGGGCGGGCGTCGCCCGCGTCGTCATCGGGGTCACCGACCCGAACCCCGTCGCCGCCGGCGGGGAGCGCGCCCTGCGGGAGGCCGGCATCCGGGTGGACGTCGGCGTACGGATGGCTGAGGCGGAGGCCATGAACATCGCCTGGTTGATCGCCGTGCGGCGCGGCCGGCCGTATGTCATCTGGAAGTACGCGGCGACCCTGGACGGACGTTCGGCGGCGACCGACGGTACCAGCATGTGGATCACCTCCGAGGAGGCGCGGATCGACGTGCACGCCCTGCGCGGCACCGTCGACGCGGTGCTGGTCGGCGTCGGTACCGTGCTGGCCGACGATCCGCGACTGACCGTCCGCAACCTGCGCGACGGCACCCTGGCCATCCGGCAGGCGCTGCGGGTGGTGGTGGACAGCGCCGGTCGTACCCCCGCCGACGCCCGGGTGCGCGACGGTGCCGCACGTACCTGGGTGGCCACCGCCGCGGAGGTCGGCACCGGATCCGACGGACGGGTCGACCTGCCGGCCCTGCTCGCGGCCCTCTACCGGCGCGGTGTCCGTTCGGTGCTGCTGGAGGGGGGACCGACGCTGGCGGGAGCCTTCCTCGCCGCCGGGCTGGTCGACAAGGTGGTCGGTTACGTGGCGCCGAAACTGCTCGGCTCCGGCGCTCCGGCGCTCGCCGATGCCGGGGTGCGGACCATCTCCGACGCCATCGATCTGGAGTTCGTCGAGATCACCCAGGTCGGCCCCGACTTGCGCTTCACCGCGTTGCCCCGCAAACGGGAGGGATGAGAGATGTTCACCGGCATTGTGGAGGAGTTGGGCGAGGTTGTCCGGCTGACCGAGACGGAGGCCGACTCGGCGCTGCTGGCGGTGCGGGGCCCGAAGGTCACCTCTGATGCCCGGCACGGTGATTCTATTGCGGTCAACGGGGTCTGCCTGACCGTGGTGGAGGTGACCGAGGGCGTCTTCACCGCCGACGTGATGGGGGAGACCCTACGCCGTAGCTCGCTCGGTGCTCTGCGACCTGGCGATCCGGTGAATCTGGAACGGGCCGCCACCCTGGCGAGCCGGCTGGGCGGGCATCTGGTGCAGGGGCATGTCGACGGGGTGGGCGAGATCATCGGACGGGAACCGCTCACGCAATGGGAGATAGTCCGGTTCTCGCTGCCCGCCTCGCTGAGACGCTACGTGGTGGAGAAAGGGTCGATCGCCATCGACGGCGTCTCCCTGACCGTCGTTGAGGTGGGTGACGACTGGTTCTCGGTAGGGCTGATCCCCACCACGCTTCAGCTCACCACGCTGGGCCGTAAGGCGCTCGGCGACCCGGTCAACCTCGAAGCCGACGTCATCGCCAAGTACGTCGAGAAGCTGATCGGAACCCGCTGATGGAGCTGATGCACTGGCTGCTCGACGCCCGCCTGGAGATCGCCGGGTCCCACATCCTCTGGCGCGAGATCGTCGGCAACGGGTTCGGGCTTGCCTCGGCGCTGTTCGGCCTGCGGCGCCGGGTCTGGGCCTGGCCGGTCGGGCTGATCGGCAACGCCCTTCTCTTCACCGTCTTCCTCGGCGGGGCCTTCGCCACGCCGCAGGCGCTCGACCTGTACGGACAGGCCGGCCGACAGGTCTTCTTCTTCGCGGTCAGCGTCTACGGCTGGTGGCGTTGGTCCACCAACCGGCATCGCAGCGGCGTGGACGACGGCCGGGCGGTCGTTCCCCGCTGGGCCACCGGCCGGGAGCGGCTGGGAATGCTGGCGGCCGCCGCGCTCGGTATCGCGGTGGCCTATCCGGTGCTGGCCGCGCTGGGCTCGTGGGGGCCGCTGCCCGATGCCTGGATCCTGGTCGGCAGTCTGCTGGCCACCTATGGCATGGCCCGTGGCTGGGTGGAGTTCTGGCTGATCTGGATCGCCGTTGACGCGGTGGGCGTACCCCTGCTGCTGGCCGGCGGCTTCTACCCGTCGGCGGTCATGTACGCCTTCTACGGCGGTTTCTGTCTCTGGGGGTTCGTGGCCTGGCTACGCACCTCGCGCAAACTCATGGCCCGCGGTCCGCGCGGCGCGACACTGGTGGAGGCGGCGGCATGAACGGGTTCGCAAGCATCGAGCAGGCGCTGGCCGACATCGCGGCTGGCCGGCCGGTGGTGGTGGTCGATGACGAAGATCGGGAGAACGAGGGCGACCTGGTCTTTGCCGCCGAACTGGCTACACCGCAACTGTTGGCCTTCATGGTCCGCTACACCTCCGGCTACATCTGCGTGCCGTTGACGGAGGAAGAGTGCGACCGCCTCGACCTGCCCCCGATGTATCACAGCAATCAGGACCGGCGCGGCACCGCCTACACGGTGACCGTGGACGCCCGAGACGGCGTGAGCACCGGCATCTCGGCCGCCGACCGGGCCCACACCATCCGGCTGTTGGCCGACCCGGCAACCACCGCGGCCGACCTCGCCCGACCCGGGCACGTGGTGCCGCTCCGGGCCAAGCCGGGCGGGGTGCTGCGCCGACCGGGCCACACCGAGGCTGCCGTGGATCTGGCCCGACTGGCCGGACTGCGGCCGGCCGGGGTGATCTGTGAACTGGTCAACGACGACGGCACCATGATGCGACTGCCGGACCTGAAGCGGTTCAGCGCCGAGCACGGGCTGGCGCTGATCAGCATCGCGGATCTCATCGCCTACCGCAGGCGGACGGAGACCCAGGTGGAGCGGGTCGCCGAGGCCCGGCTCCCCACCGTGCACGGTGTCTGGCGGGCGATCGGTTACCGGGCGACGTACGACCCGGCCGAGCATGTAGCGCTCGTCTTCGGTGAGATCGGCGACGGCCGGGACGTGCTGGTCCGGGTCCATTCCGAGTGCCTGACCGGAGACGTGTTCGGATCCCTGCGCTGCGACTGTGGCCCACAGCTCGATGCTGCCCTGGCCCGGGTGGCGCGGGAGGGGCGCGGCGTGGTGCTCTACGCCCGCGGGCACGAGGGGCGCGGCATCGGTCTGCTGCACAAGCTGCGGGCCTACCAGCTGCAGGATCTGGGCCATGACACGGTGGACGCCAACCTGGAGCTGGGACTCCCGGCAGACGCGCGGGACTACGGCACCGGGGCGCAGATCCTCAACGAGCTGGGGATCCGGTCGATGCGGTTGCTGACGAACAACCCGGCCAAGCTCGCCGGGCTGGAAGGTTATGGGCTGACGGTGGTGGGCCGGGAGGGGCTGCCGGTGCGGGCCCACCCGGAGAACCTGCAATACCTGCGGACGAAGCGGGACCGGATGGGGCACCTGCTCGACGGACTGGAGAGTGACCTCCGACCGGAGCGTCTCGTCCCGTCCAAAGTTGGTCTATCGCTTGATGAGTTCGAACGGGTCGAAACCGATCTCCTACCGGACGGCGTGGGCCGGACCGGGACGGTGGTGGAGGAGCGGACGTAGCCATGGCGGGTTTCGGGGAGCCGGGTATCTCGGTCGTGGATGCGACGGGGCTGTCGGTCGGAGTGGTGGCGGCCCGTTGGCACGGTGAACTGGTCGACCACATGGTCGATCGGGCCGTGGCGGCGGCCAGTGCCTGTGGTGTTGCCGGTATTACCGTGGCCCGGGTCGCTGGCTCGGTGGAGCTGCCGGTCGTGGCCCAGGCGTTGGCCCGCCGCCACGATGTGGTGGTTGCCCTCGGCGTGGTGGTCCGGGGAGCCACGGCGCATTTCGATTACGTCTGCCAGTCGGTGACCGAGGGGCTGACCCGGGTCGCGTTGGACGCCTCGAAGCCGGTGGCGCACGGCGTGCTCACCGTGGATACCCTCGAACAGGCCCGCGACCGCGCCGGCCTGCCCGGGTCGGCCGAGGACAAAGGCTGGTCGGCCACCGTGGCGGCCCTGGACGCAGCCCTCGCGATCCGCGCGTCCGCGACAGCGGATCGACCAACCTGAGTGGTGTTGCCTTCTTCTCGACCCGGTGCCTGCTGGGGGGTGGGGGGGCTGGGAGAATCCGGTGCCGTGAAGACGTTCGAGGAGCTGTTCGCCGAGTTGCAGGCTAAGGCGGCGGCGCGTACGCCCGGTTCGGCGACGGTCGCTGCACTGGAGCGGGGCGCGCACGCCATCGGTAAGAAGGTCGTCGAGGAGGCGGCCGAGGCGTGGATGGCGGCCGTGCACGAGGGGCCGCAGCGGACCGCGGAGGAGATCTCGCAGCTGCTCTACCATGCCCAGGTGCTCATGCTCGCCACCGGATTGAAGCTTGAGGACGTCTATCGACATCTGTGAAGTGCTCGTCCGTCGACCGACCTGATCTTCCGAAGGAGCACTTCGCCATGCTACGTATCGCTGTCCCCAACAAGGGCACCCTCTCCGGACCGGCTATCCAGATGCTGCGGGAGGCTGGCTACCAGCAGCGCGCCGACGAGCGTGGCCTGGTCTGGCGGGACAAGGTCAACCACGTCGAGTTCTTCTACCTGCGCCCGCGGGACATCGCCACCTACGTCGGCTCCGGGGACCTGGACCTGGGTATCACCGGCCGGGACCTGCTCGTCGACGCCGGCGCTCCCGCCGAGGAGGTGCTCGACCTCGATTTCGGCGCGGCCACCTTCCGCTTCGCCGCCCGCCCCGAGACGCTGCCGTCGCTGCTCGAACTGGCCGAACGGCGGATCGCCACCGCCTACCCGGGTGTAGTGATGCGGTACCTCGAGGAACACGGGCTCAAAGCGGAGGTCATCCGCCTTGACGGGGCGGTGGAGAACGCGGTCAGCCTCGGGCTGGCCGAGGTGGTCGCCGACGTGGTCTCTACCGGCGCCACGCTGCGTCAGGCCGGTCTGGTGCCGGTCGGCGAGCCGATCCTGCACTCCTCCGCGGTGCTCATCGGCCGGATCGGGGAGCCGACCAGCCCCCCGGCCGACCAACTGCTCCGCCGGCTGCACGGGGTGCTGGTCGCCCGCCGCTACGTCATGCTCGCCTACGACGTTCGGGCGGATCTGATTGACCGGGCCAGCACACTGACCCCCGGCATCGAGTCGCCGACCATCTCGCCGCTGCACCGGCGGGGTTGGGTCGCCGTCCAGGCGATGGTGAAACGGAACGAGGTGCACCGGATCATGGATGAGCTCTACGAACTGGGGGCACGTGCCATCCTGGTCACCGATATCCACAACTGCCGGCTGTGACCTCGCAGGTGGCTGCGGCCCGGCCGGCGAAGGTGCTCCCCGGGTCGGCCGCGCTTGCCTTGGCCCTCCTCGCCGGGATCGCCTCCGCCGCACAGAGCACAATCAACGCCGATCTGGGGGAGCGGGTCGGCAGCGCCGCTATGGGCGCCGTGGTCAACAACCTCGGTGGCTCGGCCGTCATCCTCATCGGGCTCCTGGTGATGCCGTCGATGCGGGCCGGCCTCGTCGCTCTGCGCGAGGCGCGCCTGCCCTGGTGGGCCTATCTCGGTGGCCTGGGCGGGGCGGGATTTGTGCTGGCAGCGGCCTATGTCGTGCCGGTGCTCGGCGTCGCAGTCTTCACCATCGCCCAGGTGACCGGAAACAACGTCGGGGGCCTCGGGGTGGACCGGGCAGCTCTGGGGCCCGTCGGCCGGCTGCCGCTCACCGGTCCCCGGGTGGCCGGTGCCCTGCTCGGGGTGGCGGCCGTGGCGCTGGCCCAGTTCGGTCGCCCGGTCGGCGACCTGGCGTTCGGCGTGGCGCTGCTTGCGGTAGCCGGTGGGCTGGCCGTTGCGTTGCAGGCCGCTCTCAACGGCCGGGTCAGCGCCGCCGCCGGTGCCGAGGCGGGGTTGGCCCTCAACTTCGCCGTCGGTACGCCCGCGCTGCTGGCCGTCGCGGGGGCGCTGGGCGCCTTCACCGGCCTAGGTTCGATCTCCTGGCCGCGTGACTGGTATCTCTACATCGGCGGGGCCTTCGGAGTGTTCATCGTCGTGGCGCTGCTCTTCAGCGTCCAGTCGGTGGGGGTGCTCCGCGCGGGGCTGGCCATCGTGGCTGGCCAGCTCGGCGGCGCGCTGCTGCTGGACATAGCGCTGCCGGGCGGGGCCGGGGCGAGTCTTCCCGTTCTGGCAGGGGCGTTGCTCACCGTGCTGGCTGTGGTGGTGTCGGGACGGGCCGGGCGTGTCGGGGTCGCGCCAACGACGGATGGCAGACTGGATTTATGACCAGAACGGATGTCGTACGTTTGCGGCCGCACCGGATCCGAATCGTGTGCTGGATCGGTGCGGCGGCCGTGCTGGTGCTCTTCACCTTCATCGCCACCGGGTTGCGGGGCCCCACCGGTCAGACGCATGCCACCTTTCAGCGGGGTGACCAGTTCGCGATGATCGGACTCGGTGTACTGATCGCGGCGGGGATCCTGCTTTTTACCCGACCCCGGGTCGAGGCCGACATCCAGGGGGTACAGGTGCGCAACGTCTTCAGTTCGCACTACCTGCCGTGGGAGGTGGTGCGGTCGGTGAGCTTCCGTCGCGGCGCCGCCTGGGCCAGCCTTGAGCTGCACGACGACGATTCCCTACCGATGATCGCGCTGCAGGTGGCCGACAAGGAGCGTGCTGTGGCGGGGGTGCGGGCCCTGCGGGAGTTGTACGAGGCGCACCGGGCGCAGCGGCAGCCGGCCGGCGATTGACCGGCGGGGCCCGTCAGGTTCACCTTCTGCCGGTGGACCTGCTACCCTTGTGTGAGTCGACCAGGCTGTCATCGTGATGGCAGCTGCAAAGCGGAGCGCCTGCTCCCACCCGAGTCGCCCCAGGTGGCCGGGTCCGGTCACCTGAGTCCGGATGTTGGGCGCATTGTGCGCCTGGTTCTTCCGCGCCTCACGCGCCTTCATCGCGGACTCGTACTTGAACTTGCCGTAGTCCATGAGCTTGGCGACGGGCGGACGCGCGGTGGGCGCCACCTCGACGAGGTCGAGGTCCGACTCGCGCGCGAGTTCAAGGGCCTTGGCGATGGGCACTATGCCCACCTGTTCGCCGTTCGGGCCGACGAGCCGGACCTCGGGCACGCGAATGCGGTCGTTGATACGCGGTTCGGCGCTGATGGGACCTCCTTGGGGCCGTTCCCTAAGTTCGTTGGACCGGTCGTACCCCGAGGCTTCCACGAGAAAAGCCCCGCACGACTCACGCACGGGGCCACCTTCGGTCTCCCTGGACGGACGAGCCGTCCGGGGACGACGGCGGGACGGGCGAGCAACGCCCGTTCGCCGGACCG
>DASULK010000250.1:0-2941 GCA_036278255.1 Micromonospora sp. | reverse complement strand
CGCGGCGGTTCGCCGGCGGGCAGAGCGCGCCACGGTTCGGTCGTGAGCTCGCCGGAGTACTGGCCGCCCGCACCTGAGGTCGTCCCGGGACGGGCTTTGACCACTCCGGCCAGGGAGGCGCCGAAGTAGCCGAAGGGCCAGGGACCCTTTGGAACCGGTCGGGCCACGGGAACTCCGACCTTGTCTCAGATGGCGCGTGCTTCCACCTGGGCCACGCTGGCCCTCCGGTCGAGGTCCAGCCGAAGGTGATCCAGTCAGGAACCTGACGGCGCCCGGTCGTGCTTGTTATGCACGTGATCTTTCAGCACATTTCAATCAGCCGTTGGGGCTGCCTGTCGATGGTGCTGGAGGGTTCGTGATGTCGTTGCTCGATCCGTGTCTGATCCGCTCTCGAGGGCCAGCCGGGGAGCCGGTCGTCCGGCTCGGAATGCCGTTGGTCGATGACTATCTGGAGTTCCTGCAGGGCCGGTGTCGCCCGAACACGGTGTTGGCCGCGGCCTATGACTTGCGGGTGTTCTTCGCCGTGGTCGACAAGCCGCCGGCAGCGGTCACCTCGGCCGACGTGCTGGGGTTCATCACCGCCCAGCGCACCGGCCGCGACAGCCTCGATGCGGTGCAGCTGGTCCCGGGGGGCCAGGAACCGGCCGGGGTGGCGACCAGCACGGTGGCGCGCCGGTTGTCGACGATCTCGGGGTTCTTCGGCTATCTGCAGGCCCGCGGTGACGTGGCCGCGAACCCGGTCCCGCGCGGACTGCCCACCCGGCGCGAACGCAGCCGCCCCGGGCAAGGGGTGCCGCTGACCAGGCGGGTCCGCCGGCTGCCGCGGATCCTGACCCCGGCCGAGGTCGACGCGCTCACCGCCGCGCTGCGCACCCACCGGGACCGGGCGATGGTCGCCGCGATGGTGCTCGGCGGACTGCGCCGCTGCGAAGTCCTCGGGCTGCGGCTAGAAGACCTACGGCCCGCGGAGCGGCGGATCTTCATCGCCGATGGCAAGGGCGGCCACCAACGCCTGGTGCCGGTATCGGCCAGGTTCTTCGCCGCGGTCGCTGCCTACCTCGACGCCGAGCGGCCAGCCGGCGCCACCACCGACCGGGCCTTCGTCGTCCTCAAGGGACCGCACCGTGGCGGGCCGCTGTCGGTGCGTGGGCTGGACGAGATGCTCGCCGGCGCGAAACGACGCGCTGGGTTGAGCCATGCCACCTGCCACGAGCTGCGGCACACCTGCCTGACCCGGCTGCGGGAAGCCGGGATGGCACTGGAGGCGGTCCAGGCCCAGGCCGGGCACGCCTCGATCGAGTCCACCCGGATCTACCTGCACCTGGCCGATGACTGGCTCGCCAACCAATACCGTGCCGCCGCCGAGGTCCTCGACGCCCAGCTCTATGCCGGCGGTGACCGGTGACCGCGCCATCGGGAACTGCGCGGCCGCGAGGCAGCAACGGGATGGCGCCGCTACGGGCATGGACCGAGCTTGACCCGGTGGTCCCACAGATGGTGGCGACGATGCGCCGTTATCTGCAGCAGATCGGCTGCGTGCTGCGGCCGGGCAGCGTCACCGGCGCCGACCTGGCGCTGCGCTCATTCGCGGGCTTCCTGGTCGAGACCGCTCCAGGGATCGTCAGCACCACCCAGGTCACTCGCAGGCACATCGAGGACTACAAGCCCTGGCTCGCCAAACGCCCAGGACAGAACAAGACCCAGGTGACCACCGCGACGCTGGCGCACCGGCTCGGAACGCTGCGGATGTTCTTCGTCCGCATCGACGAGTGGGGCTGGGACCAAGCGCCACCACGGGTGCCGATGTTCCCCGGCGACCTGCCCCGCCAGGACCACCCGCTGCCCAAAGCACTCGACGACGCCGCGGCCACCAAGCTGTTGCGCGCCGCCCACAGCCACAAGCGGCTCCTGGTCCGGGTCACCGTCGAGGTGCTGCTGCGCACCGGGCTGCGGGTCGGGGAGTTCACCGCGCTGCCCGCAGACGCGGTGGTGCAGATCGGTGCCGCGCCCTGGCTGCACGTCCCGGTCGGCAAGCTGCGCGAGGACCGCTACCTGCCCCTGCATCCCCAGCTGGTCGAGCTGATCGACGACTACCGGCACAAGCACGTGGACCCCGGACATCCCTTGCTGCTGCCGCGGGAGAACGGCCGGGGCGCGGAGCGGCACTCGGTGACCCGGATCCTGAACAACGTCGCCGCCTCCGCGGGGCTGGGCCACATCCATCCCCACCAGCTGCGCCACACCCTGGCCACCCAGGCGATCAACCGCGGCATGTCCCTGGAGGCGATCGCGGCCATGCTGGGCCACCGCAGCCTGGACATGACCCTGCGCTACGCCAAGATCGCCAACCGCACGGTCGCCGATGAGTACTTCGCCGTCACCGACCAAGTCGACGCCCTCTACGCCCAAGCCCGTGCACTACCTGCCGACGCCATCGGTCCCAAGATGGCCAAGCTGCGACGTGAGCACCACCGGCTCCTCGGCAACGGGCACTGCACCAGACCCCAAGAACTCGACTGCGCCTTCGAGTCGATCTGCGAGAACTGCAGCTTCTTCCAGACCAGCATCGAGTTCCGACCCACCCTGCAAGCCCAACACGACGACGCCGCCACGAAGGACCAACACCAGCGCGCCGCGCTCTTCCAGCAGCTCCTCGACGGCATCAAGGAAGGCGAAGCATCATGAACAGCGACCGCCTCGATCACGTGCATAATGCCGCGATCCGCGCGGCCAACCCGGAACTGCCGCGATCCGCGCGGCCATGGCGTTCGATCGATCGCCCTTTTCGCTCCTCGGTCAGTCCGGACTTCCGCAGATGATGGGCACACGTTGGCCGGAAAGTGGCGGGTGACCTGCGGAAACGCGGAGGCGGCGTTAGAGGGTCGTGTTACTACACGGCGTCTGCTGGCGCGGCCGTGCGTGCCGGGTCAGCGGGCGTCGG
>DASULK010000249.1:0-5343 GCA_036278255.1 Micromonospora sp. | reverse complement strand
TCATCGCCAGCACCAGGGCGGAGCGGCCCTTGGCGCGGCGCGCCTCCCGCGCGGCGATCCGCAGCGCCGTACGCCAGGCGCTCACGGTGCCGGCTCCAGCAACTGCTCGGGCTCGACCAGCGGGCCGGAGGTGTCGACCACGATGCCGTCGCGGAGGAACACCACCCGGTCCGCCCAGGCCGCGTGCCGGGCCTCGTGGGTCACCAGCACGGCTGCGGCACCGGCATCGACGCGGGCGCGGAGCAGGCGCAGCACGGCTTCGCCGGTCTGCGAGTCCAACGCGCCGGTCGGTTCGTCGGCGAGTACCAGCCGCCGGTCGCCGACCAACGCGCGGGCGATCGCCACCCGCTGCTGCTGTCCGCCGGACATCTCGTCGGGAAACCGTGGCCCCAGGTCGGCGAGGTCGACTTCGGCGAGCGCGGCCAGCGCCAGCCGGCGGGCCGGTCGTACGCCGAGGCCGTCCAGTTCCAGCGGCAGCGCGACGTTCTCGGCGGCGGTCAGGCTGGCCAGCAGGTTGAGATCCTGGAAGACGTAGCCGACTGAGCGGCGGCGGAGCCGGGCGAGCTGGCGGCGGTTGAGCGCGCGGAGGTGCTGTCCTTCGACCAGCACCTCGCCCTGGGACGGGCTGTCCAGCCCGCCTGCGAGGTTCAGCAGTGTGGATTTCCCGGATCCGGACGGCCCCATAACCGCGACGAACTCGCCCGATTGCACGGTGAGGCTGACCCCGCGGAGCGCGTGCACCGCGGCCTCTCCGGACCCGTGGGTGCGGTGGACCGAACGCAACTCGAGCACACCGGTGGTCTCGGTGTTTCCACTCATTGCGCCACCTCCGCCGGATCAGCCGCAGCAGCCGCCTCGGAAGATGCGTCGGGCGTGGTGGCGGGGTGCGTCGAGGCAGGCTGGTAGCGCACCAGGCTTGCCTCGCAGTGGTCCAACCACCGCGCCTCCGCCTCGGCTTGGAAGATCATCGCGTCCAGTACCAGCCGCCAGGCCAGGTCACCGGGGCGGTCCGGACCCGTTTTGAGGCGGGTGAATTCCTGTAGGGAGCGCATCGTCGCCGTGCGCTGGGTCTGCAGGACCGCCCGGACATCGACCCCGGGAGTGGTCAGCGCCAGAGCGAGCTTGATCGCCAGTTCGTCGCGGGGACGGTCGGTGCGGCTGACCGGGGTGGCGAACCAGACCGTCAGTTCCGCCCGACCGGTATCGGTGATTTCGTACGGTCGCTGCCCCCCGTCGTGCTCCGGCAGCGATCGGACCAGATCGTCGCGTTCCAATCGGGCGAGTGTGGAGTAGACCTGGCCGATATTGAGGGGCCAGGTTCCCCCGGTTGATTCCTCAAATGCGGCCCGTAGCTGATAGCCGTACATCGGGCCCCGTTCGAGCAGGGCGAGTAGGCCGTGTCGAATAGACATGGCTACCGAGTATGCATACGCGGTATGCAGTGGGCAAGCTTGCCAACCGGCGGGTCGTCACCCGTCAGGCCGGGCCACCGGGGAAGGCGACCGTCGGCGGCGTCATACCCGCCAGACGCCGCCACCGGGTGGCCCGCACCGCGCAGTCCGTCAATCCGTCGAGCGCCTGGGCGCGCTGGTTCCCGGTGGTGGCGGGCAGGGCCGCCCGCCACACCGCCGCGGTCCGCTCCTCGACCTCGATGGCCAGTCGCATCGCGCTGGCGGAGTCGGTGACCGCGAACGGGAGGGCGTAGGCCGGCTCCGCCGCGGGAACCTTGCCGCCGCCGGCGCCCAGCAGGACGACCAGGCGGTCCCGCCGGGTCCGGTGCGCCGCCTCGGCCGCCCGTGCCTGCTCCACCGCGCCTCCCTTCAGCCGTACACCGATCGGCCCGTACGCGAAGATCGCCGCGTACTCCGCGGCCAGCGCAGCGGCGAGCGCCTCGCTCACTTCAGTACCTCCAGGTGGGTGGCCCGGGCGGCCGCGATGCTGCCCACCAGAGCGGCGTGTTCCTTCGGGGCGACCAGGCAGGCTGCCGCCGCCGCATCGCGCCCCTCCTGCTCGGCGGCCCGGAGCGCCGCTAAGGCGGCCTTCATGTCGCTCTCCTGGGGGCCGGGAGGCGGGTCGGAGGGGCTTGCACTCCCCACCGCCTCACTGGGCACGGCAGCGCCGATAGACCGGGCGAGCTCTGTGGCATGCGCCTCGTGCGCCTGGGCCACCGACGTCAGCCGCGCGGCCAACTCGGGAAAAGCCGCGGCCGCCGCTCGGTGACGGGCGGCGAGATCCAGCGCGCCGGTGATCAGCGGGGCGAGCGGGTCGGGGCTCGGTTCCGGCTCCGGCTCGTCGTCGGAGAGGTCACAGCTGGCCAGCGGGACTGCTGCTGCAGCGGCCAGAGCCGCCCGTAGCAGTGCGCGTCGGGGAAGTCCGGACCCCCGACCCTGATCTTCTTCTGCGGTCCGCACCAGGTCAGTCAACACCATTCGCGCCCGTCGTGTGGGTATCCCATGGCCCGGCTGTCCGGGTCCGATCGGTGCGCCGACAGCTCATCGGGCCAGCTTGCGCGTTACGCTCGGCGCAGCCACCGGACGCTGTCGGTCCGGTGGCGAGCTGGCATGGCTGCCGACGAGGGGCTGCCGACGACCGAGGAGGATACGCCAGATGACGTCACGTGCCCGCGCCGCTGACCGGCGCCCGGCGGGGTCGCGGGGAGCGGCCCAGCGCCCGCGCGGCGACCTGGCGGCCCGACGGGAGCGGCTGCGTGAGGTGATCGAGCCGGTGGTGCTTGCGGCCGGCTGCGACCTGGAGGACCTGACGGTGTCGCGTGCTGGGCGCCGCCACCTCCTGCGGGTCCTCATCGATGCGGATGGCGGGGTCACGTTGGACGCGGTGACCGAGGTGTCCCGGCAGGTTTCCGCGGCGCTCGACGCGGCGGAGGAGGCCGGTGCCGACCTGATCGCGGGGGAGTACCAGCTGGAGGTCGGCTCGCCGGGCGTGGACCGCCCGTTGACCCTGCCGCGTCACTGGCGCCGCAACGTCGGCCGCCTGGTGAAGGTGACCGCGGCGCAGAAACAGCTCACCGGCCGTGTGGTCAGCGCGGATGACGAGCGGGTGGTGCTGGACCTCGACGGGCAGTTGGGGGAATGGGGCTACGCCGAGCTCGGGCCGGGGCGGGTGCAGGTGGAGTTCAACCGCGTCGGCGAGACGGCCGATGAGGAGTTGAACACCGGCGACAGCGACGACGACCAAGAAGAAGCGGTGATCAGGTGAATATCGACCTCATGGCGCTGCGCGCGCTGGAGCGCGAACGGGAGATCCCGTTCGACACCATCCTCGCGGCGATCGAAACCGCGTTACTGACCGCTTACCGGCACACCGGGGGAGCGCAGCCCCACGCCCGCGTCGAGATCGACCGTAAGACCGGCGCGGCCTCGGTATACGCCCAGGAACTCGATGAGAACGGCGAGGTCGTGCGGGAATGGGACGACACCCCGCAGGATTTCGGCCGTATCGCCGCCATGACCGCCAAGCAGGTGATCCTGCAGCGGCTACGGGAAGCGACCGACGAGGTTCACTTCGGGGAATACGCCGGCCGTGAAGGCGACCTGGTTACCGGGGTCGTGCAGGCCCATGGCGCCCGAATCGAGAAGGGCATCGTCTCGGTCGACCTCGGTAAGCTGGAGGCGGTGCTCCCCGCCGCCGAGCAGGTGCCGGGTGAGACCTACGTGCATGGCCAGCGCATCCGGGCTGTCGTGGTGCACGTCGCCAAGGGATTCCGCGGTCCGCAGGTCACACTCTCCCGTTCGCATCCCAACCTGGTGAAGAAGCTCTTCGCCCTCGAGGTGCCGGAGATCGCCGACGGGACGGTGGAGATCGCCGCCATCGCGCGGGAGGCCGGCTACCGGACGAAGATCGCGGTCCGGTCGATGGTGCCGGGGGTCAACGCCAAGGGGGCCTGCATCGGGCCGATGGGCCAGCGGGTGCGCGCCGTGATGAGCGAACTGCACGGCGAGAAGATCGATATCATCGACTGGTCGGAGGATTCGGCCACCTTTGTCGGCAATGCTCTGTCCCCGGCGAAGGCGCTGCGGGTCGAGGTGGTCGACGCTGCCAACCGTGCCGCCCGAGTGATCGTGCCCGATTTCCAGCTTTCGCTCGCTATCGGCCGTGAGGGGCAGAATGCCCGGCTCGCTGCCCGACTCACCGGTTGGCGTATCGACATCCGCCCCGATGTCGAGCCGGGAAGCCTTCCGGCCGCCCGGGTTGGTGATCATCCCGCGGAGCCGGGCGGCGCAGTTCCCGCCGGGTAGGGGTAGACTTGCCGGGTGGTACGACGTGCGTGGCCGCAGCGCACCTGCGTGGGTTGTCGGCAACGCGCGCCGGCCGCTGAACTACTGCGGATCGTCGCGGTCGGCAGTGAGGGTGGTCACACCCTCCGGCCCGACCCGGCTCGCAGACTGCCGGGCCGGGGTGCGCATTTGCATCCAGATCCGGCCTGTTTCGAGCTGGCACAGCGTCGCCACGCCTTTGGGCGGGCATTGCGCATCATGGGTGTCCCGGACACTCGTGAGCTGGCTGAACACCTCAACGCGTCAACCACTTCGTCCGGTCAACCGGCCGGCGAGGGTCGCAGAGCTAGGTAGGACGACCGACATGAGCACACGATGAAGTCCCAGCAATGAGCAGGCTTCAAGTGCACGAGTGAGGTCGCTGCGGGTGCTGCCCGCACGACCTCGGAGTGAGGAGTGCAGTGGCAGGAAAGGCCCGCGTACACGAGCTTGCTAAAGAGCTCGGGGTCGAGAGCAAGACCGTGCTCGCCAAACTCAAGGAGATGGGCGAGTTCGTTAAGTCCGCATCGAGCACCGTGGAAGCGCCGGTCGCCCGACGACTGCGCGGTGCGTTTACCGCACCCGCGGAGGCTGCGGCGTCCCCCGCGACCGTCACCCCACCGGCTGCGGCGGGGGGCGAGACCAGAGTTTCCGCCAAGCCCGGGCCGCCGCGTCGGCCGGCAGCGGCCAAACCCAAGGGCCCGGTCCCGGGTCCGCCGCCGTCGGCAGCCGCCAAGCCGGCGAGTGCCCACGACATCGAGGTAGCGGCCGCCGAGGCGCGTGCCGCTGCCCTCAAGGCTGAGCAGGAGGCGTCCGTCCGGGCTGCCCGGCAGCGGGAAACCGAGCGCCGTGAGCCGCCGGCTGACGGAGGTGTATCCCGGCCCAAGCCCGGTCCCGGCACCATTCCGCCGCGTCCGGGTTCACCGGCTGCGGGTCGTCCCGTCACGCCGGGGGCGCGTCCATCGGCACCCGGTGGTCGCCCGCCGGCCCGGGGTGCTGGCAACAACCCCTTCGGTATCACCCCAGCGGCCCAACGACCGGCTCCCGCCGGTGGCCCGCGTCCCAGCCC
>DASULK010000248.1:0-47274 GCA_036278255.1 Micromonospora sp. | reverse complement strand
GGTGCTGGTCGAGCTGCTTGCCCGCGCCGACGTCGGCGACCTCGACGACCAGGCGGCCGGGCAGGCGTTCAAGCAGGCCGAAAAGGTCGTCGCGGCGTTGGACCAGCCCCACCAGTGGCCGCTCTTCCAGGCGATGATCGCCCGGGTCGACGCCGACCCACGCGCCGCCGCCATCGTCGAAGATCTGCGATCGGCGGCCCGGCACGAGCAGCACGGTGCGGACCTGGTGAAGGCGTTGCAGGAGGCGATGGAGGTAGCCACCGCCCTGCTCGCCGAAATTCAGCCGAAGCCTCCGACCGTCGTGGTGAAGCCGCCGGAGAATGAGCGGAAACCGCAGGGTGGGGATGCGGACGACGAGCCGGAACGGTCGCGGAGTGAGCAGAAGCCCTCGGGCGGCGGATCCGGGCAGATCGTTGCTCCGCCGGCACCAGAGGACAAGGTGCTTCCCCCGATCGATCCGCGCCTGATCCCACCCCAGCAGCGGCAGGTGACCACGGCGGAGGAGTGGCAGGCCGTAGCCGACGAGATCCGCGGCCTGATCGCAAACGGTAAACGGGTGAACCTCACCTGGACCGCCCAGTGACCGCACGCAGCACCCCGATCCGCCCCGAGGCGGTACGCCGCAAAATCGAAGCCTGGCTCGCCGAACAGGACGAGACGAGCGCGATCGCGCTCGCCGCCCGCCCCGAATGGGACAGCGAACCGCTCCTGACCGTCAACGGGGTGACGGTCCGGGTCGTACCCTGCCCCACCCCGCTCGCCGCCCGCGCCGCCCTGCACGACCGGGCCGACGCCGAACGGCTGGTGCTGCTGACCGAACTGCCCGACAGCGAACTCGGTGACGGAGTCCTCGCCCACGTCAGCAAACAGACCGTCCGCAGCGTCGACCGGTGGGACCTGGTCCGGCAGATGTTCGCCGTCACCAACCTCGACCCGTCCCTGGTCCGCACCGGGCGCTGGGTCGCCGACGCGCTCAGCGACCACACCCCGCCCGGCGGATGGGCGCCCCCCACCGGATCGCTCCTCACCCGCGATCACGCGCTGCGCTGCCTCACCGTTGAACTGCTCTTCGGCGACCGCGACACCCCCGACAGCTCCGACCTGCGCCGCGGCAGCCTGGACAGCTCCGGGCTGCTGCAGTGGAGCCTCGACCCCGCCGCGCAGCTGCGCTTCACCAAGCTGCCGGCCGAGGTCGCCGACGGGGTGACGGCGTACCTGAAGGACATCGCCGGCGACGCCGCCGTACCGATCATGGCCGCGGCCTGCGCCGGGCACGGGGTCGACGCCATCCCGCTCGGGCTGCTGGCCACCGTCCTGTGGCCCCGCGGCAACGGCGACACCCCCAGCGTCGAGAGTCAGGTCGCGCGGGCCCGGCTCGAACCCCGCTTCGGCGGTGCCCGGCTCACCACCAAACAGGGCGAGGCGTTCGGCGAAGCCGCCGAAGCCTGGATCTACCGGGCCTTCGACTCCGGCCCCGAGAGCCGACGCGAGGCGGTACGCCTGCTGCGGCGGGCCGAAACCATCGCCGCGGAGATCGACATCGTCGGGCTGCTCGGCGCCTCCACCGTGCTGCCCAGCGGACTCACCCAGCGGCTGCGGGCCTTCGCCGCCGCCGTACGCCTCGCCCTGCCCAGCGGCGGGACCGCGAACGGAAACCTGGTAGCCGAGGCGCAGACGGCGCTGAACCTGGTCGAGGAACACCGGGCCGCCGAGCGGGGCCGGGTGGAGACCGCCCGGATGGCGGTCCGCCTGCTGCGCTGGCTGGCCACCGTGGACGACACCGCGCCGGTCACCCTCCTCGACGCGCTGCACCGGCAGGTCCGCCACGACGGCTGGGTGGACCGGGCCCGGCTGGACCTCTTCGCCGGCGACCCCGACCCGCAGGTCGCCGAGGCGTACCAGCTGCTGCACCGCGCCGTCGACGCCCGCCGGGCCCGCCACGACCGGCAGTTCGCCGACCTGCTCGCCGCGGCCACCCGCGCCGAGGCTGAGCCCGGAGCCCTGCTGCGCGTCGAGGACCTCCTCGACCGCGTCGTCCAGCCGGTCGTCGACAGCGGACGACGGGTGCTGCTGCTGGTGCTGGACGGCATGGGTATGGCCGCCGCAACCGAACTGGCCGAATCCCTCCTCGCCCCCGCCCAATGGGTGGAGCTGACCCCGGGCGGCGCCGAACGCACCGGCGTCCTCGCCGCCCTCCCCACCGTCACCGAAGTCAGCCGCTGCAGCCTCCTCACCGGCCGGATCGCCGTCGGTGGCCAGTCCACCGAAAAGAACGCCTTCGAAGAGCGGTTCCCCGGCAGCCGGCTGCTGCACAAGAAGGAGCTGCGGGCCGCGGCCGGCTCCGCCCTCGACCCGGACGTGCGGGCTGCGCTCGGCAACCCGGGCACCCCGGTCGTCGCCGCGGTTGTCAACACCATCGACGACGCGCTCGAGCGGGGCGAACCCGGCACCGCCGTCTGGGGCCAGGAAACCATCACCGCCGTCGGTGACCTGCTCGCCTTCGCGCAGGACCGGGTCGTCATCATCGTCTCCGACCACGGGCACGTCGTCGACCGTGGCCCCGAAGCGGTGGTGCGGCCCGGCGGTGACGGCGCCAACCGGTGGCGGCCGGCGACCAGCCCGCCCGACGACGGCGAGGTGCTGGCCTCCGGTAGCCGGGTCGGCCTCGGCGGCGGCAGCGTGGTGCTGCCCTGGCGGGAAGAGCTGCGGTACGGGTCACGCAAAGCCGGCTACCACGGCGGCGCCGCCCCCGCCGAGGCGGTGATCCCGCTGCTGATGTTCAGCACCACCGAGACCGCCGTCGCCGGATGGTCCGGCGCCCCCGTCTCCAGCCCCGACTGGTGGCGGGAAGCGCTGCCCGAGCCGGCACCGGCCCCCACCGCCGCCCCGGTCCGCCGCCCCCGCCAGCGACGCCCCGCCGAACAGTCCGAAAGCCTCTTCGAGCTGCTTGCTGTACCGGCCGATGCCAGCGCCGCCGCGCCACCGGCGGCGGCTGCCGAACCACCCGCCCCGGCGGCCCCCACCCTGGTCGACGCGTTGCTGGCCAGCGACCGGTACGCCCAGCGGCGCGGCACCCGCACCCCCCTGCCCGACGAACGGGTCGCCGCCCTGGTCGGCGCGCTGCTCGGCGGCGGGGGCCGGGCCACCCTCGACACCCTCGCCGCCCGCTCCGGAGTGCCGGCGCACCGCATCGGCGGCGCTATCACCGCCCTGCGTCGGCTGCTGCAGGTCGAGGGCTACCCGGTCGTCACGCTCGACCCCGACGGGCGGACCGTGCTGCTCGACAAGGAACTCCTCGTCGAACAGTTTGACCTGGAGCAGCCGTGACCATCTCCCCACGTCGCCGCCGCGACATCATCGACGCGTTGCGTCGCGGCGTCGTACCCACCAACGGTCTGGACGCCCTCGCCGTCGGCCTGGACCGCTTCGTCACCGCCACCGACGACGACCTGGACCGGGCCTCCGGCGGCGGCAGTGTCTTCAAAGCGGTCCGCGGCGAATACGGGGCCGGCAAAACCTTCTTCACCCGGTGGCTCGCCGAACGCGCCAAACGGCGTGGCTTCGCCGCCGCTGAGGTGCAGATCTCCGAACTGGAGACGCCACTGCACCGGATGGAGACCGTCTACCGGCGACTGGTCGAACAGCTGAGCACCGAACAGTTCCCGCCCAGCGCACTGCGGCCCATACTCGACAGCTGGATCTTCGCGCTCGAGGAGGAGGTGCTGGCGGCGGGAGCCGTCGCCGAAGACGACGCGGCGGCGCTGGACCGGGCCGTCGGCGAACTGCTGGAACGGAGACTGGCCGACATCTCCCGCAGCACGCCGGGCTTCGCCGCCGCGCTGCGCGGCTACCGCAGCGCCGGCGCCGCCGGTGACCAGCCCACCGCCGACGCGCTCGCCGCCTGGCTCGGCGGTCAGCCACACGTCGCCATCGCCGCCCGGCGGGCCGCCGGAGTCAAAGGCGACCTCGACCACTTCGGTGCACTCAGCTTCCTGCAGGGCCTCCTCACCGTGCTGCGCGACAGCGGACACCCCGGCCTGCTGCTCGTGCTCGACGAAGTGGAGACCCTGCAACGGGTCCGCTCCGACTCCCGAGACAAAGCCCTCAACGCGCTACGGCAGCTCATCGACGAAATCTACGCCGGCCGGTTCCCCGGGCTGCTGCTGGTCATCACCGGAACACCGGCGTTCTTCGACGGCCCGCAAGGGGTACAACGCCTCGCGCCCCTCGCCCAGCGGCTCGCCACCGACTTCGGACCCGACCCGCGCTTCGACAACCCGCGGGCGGTCCAGATCCGGCTCCCCGGCTTCACCGTCGACTCACTGGTCGAGTTGGGGGTGCGCGTACGCGACATCTACGGCAGCCCGGCGGTGGCCGACCGGGTCGACGACGCGTACCTCGGCGAACTGGCCCGGGCGGTCACCGGGCGGCTCGGCGGCCAGGTCGGCGTCGCCCCCCGGATCTACCTGAAGAAACTCGTCGCCGACGTCCTCGACCGGGTTGACCAGTTCCCCGACTTCGACCCCCGCCAGCATTACGCCCTGACCGTACGCCCCGACGAACTGACCGAAGTGGAGCGCAACGCCGCCTCCGCCGACGACGTCGAACTCTCCCTCTGACCGCCATGCCCGACCTCGACCCGGTGGTGGTGCACCACATCGTCAACACGTTGCAGTGGCCGGCGCTGCGGCCGCTGCAGCAGGCGGCGGTCGCCCCGCTGCTCGCCGGCGAAGATGCGCTGCTGCTGGCCCCCACCGCCGGTGGCAAGACCGAAGCCGCGGTGTTCCCACTCCTGTCCCGGATGGCCGACGAAAACTGGACCGGCACGTCGGTGCTCTACCTCTGCCCCCTCAAAGCGCTGCTCAACAACCTGCACCCCCGCCTGGAACGCTACGCCGGCTGGCTGGGCCGGCAGGCCGCGCTCTGGCACGGCGACGTGACCGCCGCGCGGCGGCGGGCGGTGCTGTGGGAACGACCCGACATTCTGCTCACCACCCCCGAATCGTTGGAGTCGATGCTGGTCAGCGTCCACGTCGACCACCGGGCCTTCTTCGCCGGGCTGCGCGCCGTGGTGGTCGACGAACTGCACGCCTTCGCCGCCGACGACCGGGGCTGGCACCTGATCGCGGTGCTGGAACGGCTGACCCGCATCGGCGGCCGGCCGCTGCAGCGCGTCGGCCTCTCCGCCACCGTCGGCAACCCGCAGCATCTGCTCACCTGGCTGCAGGGCTCGGGTGCCGGCCACCGCCCGGCCCGGGTGGTGGCTCCTGAGGCGGTGCCGGTAGCGGGCTCGGCGGGGCCCCGGGCGGCGGACGCCGACCGGACGGTGCCGGCCCCTGGCAGCGGGCCGCCGCCGGGGGAGATCGAACTGGACTACGTCGGTTCGCTCCCCAACGCGGCCACCGTCATCGCCGCCCTACACGCCGGAGAGAAACGCCTCGTCTTCTGCGAATCCCGGCAGACCGTCGAGGAACTCGGCCAACTGCTCCGCGAAAAAGGAGTCACCACCTTCCTCTCCCACGCCTCGCTCTCCGCCGATGAACGGCGCCGCGCGGAGCAGGCGTTCGCCGAAGCCCGCGACTGCGTCATCGTCTCCACCAGCACCCTCGAACTCGGCATCGACGTCGGCGACCTGGACCGGGTCATCCAGATTGACACCCCGTCGACGGTGGCATCCTTCCTGCAGCGGCTCGGCCGTACCGGCCGGCGGCCCGGCACCCGGCGCAACTGCCTTTTCCTGACCCGGGACGGAGAGGCGCTGACCAAGGCCGCCGCGCTGCTGCTTTTGTGGGGGAGAGGTTTCGTCGAGCCGGTCATCGCCCCACCCGAGCCCCGGCACATCGTCGCCCAGCAGCTGCTCGCCCTCTGCCTGCAGGAACACCGGGTCGGCGACCGGTCGTGGATGGGGGCCTGGAATGGCTTGGGGTCCTTCGGCCCCAGCGCCGAACCGATCGCGCGTCACCTGGTCGAGCACGGCTACCTCGACAGCGACGACGGGATGCTCTTCGTCGGCCCCACCGCCGAGAAGCAGTTCGGCCGCCGCAACTTCATGGAGATGACCGCGGTTTTCACCGGGCCACCGGAGTTCACCGTGCTGCTGGGGCGTACCGAACTCGGTCGGATCGACCCCACCCTCCTCACCGAGGAGGTGCCGGGGGACCGGCGTCTCCTGCTCAGCGGGCAGAGCTGGCGGGTGACCTACATCGACTGGCGGCGTCGCCGCTGCTTCGTCGAGCCCGCCGACGGAGGAGGCCGGGCCCGCTGGCTCGCCCCCGGATGGACCGGCCTCGGCTTCGAACTGGCCCGGGCCATGCGCGACGTGCTGCTCGGCGCGGACCCGCCGGTACGGATGACCCGCCGGGCCGTTGACCGGCTGGCGAAGCAGCGCGAAGAGTGGCTGCATCTCGTACACCCCGGTGGCAACGTCATCGTCCGCGACGACCGCGGTGACCTGCGATGGTGGACCTGGGCCGGGTTTCGGGTCAACGCCACCCTCACCGCCACACTGAGCGAGGTCGTTGACCCGATCGGGCGCTTTGACGACTACCGCATCCGACTGCGCGAGAACGTCACCCCGGCCGAGTGGCGCGACCTGATCGCCGACGCGGGGGAGCGGCTCTGCCTACCGGAGGTGAATGAGAAGGCGCTTGCCGGGCTGAAATTCAGTGCGGCGCTGCCGAAGCGGCTCGCCACCGCGACGCTGGCCGCCCGCCTCGCCGACTTGGACGGCGCGGCAACGGTCCTGGGCGAGCCGAACCGCTTCGTAAAGACCTGAGTATCCCCGCTGACGGGGAGTGATTGCTCTGCTGGATCTGGCGTCGAGACTGAGGAGCCTCACTCATTGGTAGGATAAAAGTATGACCGTCAAGCTCAGCATCAGCGTGCCAGACGATGTCGCCGCCTATCTCCAGAGTCAGGGCAACGCCTCAGCAGCCGTGACCGAAGCCGTCCGCCGCGTCCTTCCCGAGGCTCGGCGTGCACGCCAACGTGCGGCGGCACAGGCATACGGGGAGTACCTTCGCCGGAGAACCGCACAGCAGGTCGCGGATGATCAGGCTCTGGTCGAGAGTGGCAACGAGGTCGCACTGCGTGATGCGCAGTGGTGAGACGGGGACAGATCTGGACCCTGCTACGCGGAGGCAATCAGTATCGCGTTTTGGTGATCAGCAACGACGAGTACAACAGCGTCGAAGAGCTGGCGATCTGGGCGCTCACCGTCGTTCGAGATGTGCCGCATCCGAACCAGCTAGCGGTCCGTCTCAACGATTCCGATCCCCTCGCCGGTGCATTCGTCAGGATCCATAGCGTCGTGCAGATCCTTGATCGCAGCGCACTACGTGACAACCATGGGTTCGTCTCGCACGACACGATGAACGCGATCGAGGCAGCCCTGCGAGAGTTCCTCGAACTGCCATGACGTCGCTGTTCGGGAACGGTGACATGGTGGTGTAGGGCGAGAATCTCAGCGTCCTTGACTCGCGGTGGTGTGATTGCTCGATGGCTCTGGTTATCGAGACCGAGGATGGCCTCTTGCCCGCCGTGCTGGATCTGCCCGCCGGGCGAGCGCGCGGCGCAGTGGTGGCGCTGCACGGCGCCGAGGCCGGCCAGCGCGACTTCTTCCTGTACGAGCATTTGGCCCAGCTGCTGATACCCGCCGGCATAGCGGTGCTGCGGTACGACCGGCGGCCCGGTAACGACGGTCATGACGTGCCGCTGACGGTGCAGGCCGCCGACGCGCATGCAGCGTTGCAGGTGCTGCGCCGGCAACTCGGCGACATTCCGGTCGGACTGTGGGGATACAGCCAGGGAGCTTGGGCTGCAACGGCTGCGGCGAGCGACGACGTCGCGTTCCTGGTGCTGGTCTCCGCCTGCGGTATCTCTCCCGCCCGGCAGATGCGCTTCGGTACCGCGGAGCAACTGCGGCGGCACGGGTTCGGACCGGCCGACATCGCCGAGTTGGCGTGTCTCCGTAACGCCGTCGAGGAGCATCAGAGAGGGAACCTCTCGCGGTCGGAGGCGCAGGCCGTCGTCGACCGGGCTGCCAGCCAGCCGTGGTTTCCGCTCTCCTATGTACGGCGGCAGCTGCCCGAGCGGCCCGGTGGCTGGGTGGACATGGATTTCGACTCCGCGGTGTCGATCGCCGGTCTCTCCTGCCCGGTGCTGCTATTCTACGGCGAGACCGACGAATGGATGCCGATCAACGAAAGTATTGCGGTGTGGCGTCGGACTCGAACAGCAAACGGTCGTCCTGAACCGACGATCTGCCGGCTGCCCGGCTACGGCCACGAGCTCACGATCGGTGACGACTCCAACCTCGCCGCGGTCAGCCCTCTCTACAGCAAGACACTGCTCACCTGGCTTGACCATCAGCTATCGATGCCCGAACCTCGTTAGGCCACCTCTGCAACTGGCACAGTACAAAGCTCAACCCAGGTTTTTGGTCATAGCGAGCCCGGCCCCGGAATACTTACCGCTGTGATTGCTCCGTCAGCCCGTACGCCGCTCCTCTTCTTCTCGTACGCGTTGCGGGGAGCCCTTGCCGGTCTCGCCGTCTGCGGCGCCCTGTACTTCGCCTGGCGAACGGCGGCCGCCGTGCACATCGTCACGATCAACGTTCTCCCAACCCGGTTATGAAACACGGCCCAGCCTCCCTGGGCCGAGCCCTGGACGCAACGGGTTCGGCGCGTCCGAACCGCCTGCGCCGTTCAACCACCTAACCGTCCGCACCACCCTTACGCGGAAAGGCTTTTGCGAACACGAACGCGGAAAGCGAGGTCAGGATGGCGATCTTGTTGGACCGCGGTGCTGTATGGGAGATGGAGGTTGTTGGCCCTCCGGAGCCGGCTTGCGGAAGCAGGCTTCAAACCACCACGAGGGGCGTTGGCTGAAGACCGTCGTCCTGAGCGTCGTTGGAAAAGGCGCGACCATGATCGCGTCAGGTGTGGACCGGGAAGATGAGCGATGAACGTCAAGTTCTCTGCCGTTGACGTGTCGAAACTCAGTCAGACGACATCAAAACCGAGGCCGGAGGTGAGTCTCGGGATGAGCCTGGGGGATATCCGCTTACTGCCCAGGTGGTGTCCGGCATATAGGCAGCATGAGCCCGGTCCAGGCTCTCGTATGGAACGTGTGAAGGCGGACCCCGATACCGTCCGCCGGCAGGCCGGTGGCGAGAGGGAGGACTCCAAGCGGCGGAAACCGCAAGGAGCAGAGTACCGAAGCGGGGACGCTGGCGGACTCGCCCGTAGTAGCTGTGAACCGCCTGCGTATCGCAGTGGGTCGGGGAGCCAAGGGGCGGGGTCGTTCAGGCTGGCACGGGCGGTCAACCGCAAGGGAGGAACCGCGTGAGTCAGCCAGGGTTGCAGGGCAAGTCGCACGACATCCCCAAGCGGCTGATCTGGGCCGCGTGGATGAAGGTGAAAGGTAACGGCGGAGCGGCCGGGGCCGACGGTGTGACGATCGAACAGTTCGAGACGAGGTTGGCTGACAACCTTTACCGGCTGTGGAACCGCATGTCGTCGGGCAGTTACTTTCCCGGCCCGGTCCGGGCGGTGGAGATCCCGAAGAAGGGCGGAACCAGGATTCTGGGCATACCCAACGTGGTTGACCGGGTGGCGCAGACGGCGGCGGTGCTGGTGTTGGAGCCGGAGGTGGAGCAGGTGTTCCACGACGACTCCTACGGCTACCGTCCCAGACGGTCCCCGGCCGACGCGGTGCGGGTGTGCCGGCAGCGGTGTTTCAAGAAGGACTGGGTCGTCGATCTGGACGTCAAGGCCTTCTTCGATTCAGTGCCGTGGGAGCTGATGCTCAAAGCGGTGGCGCGACACGCGACCCAACCGTGGGTCATGCTGTATGTGGCGCGCTGGTTGCAGGCGCCGATGCTGATGCCCGACGGAACCCTGGCCCGCCGGACGAAGGGGACACCGCAGGGTGGGCCGATCTCCCCGTTGATCGCCAACATCTTCCTGCACTACGGCTTCGATACCTGGATGGGCCGGGAGTTTCCCGGCCTCGGGTTCGAGCGGTTCGCAGATGATGTGGTGGTCCACTGCGTGACCGAGCGCCAGGCGCACCAGGTGCGTGAGGCGATCGGGCGTCGGTTCGCCGACATCGGGTTGCAACTGCATCCCGACAAGACGCGCATCGTGTACTGCAAGGACGACCGGCGTCGCTTGGACTATGACCAGGTGACGTTCACGTTCTGCGGGTACGCGTTTCGTCCCCGGGAGACCTTCGTGCGAGGCAGGCGCCGAACGGGATTCCTGCCAGCGGTGGCCCCGGCGAAACTGGCCGATATGAGCCGCAAGGTCACGTCCTGGCGGCTGCATCGACGCACGACCGGCAACCTCGCCGACCTCGCAGCGGAGGTCAACCCAGCCCTGCGGGGCTGGTTGAACTACTTCACCGTGTTCTACCCGAGCGCGGTGACCCCGATCGGCAAGCGCGTCGATCGCCATCTGATGCGCTGGGCGAAGTGGAAGTACAAGCGACTCAAACGCAGCGAAGCCCGAGCGCGTGCCTGGCTACAGGGTGTCCGTCAACGGTCGCCCGACCTGTTCACGCACTGGGCGCTGCCGTACACGACCTGACAACCTGAACGGCACGAGCCGGATAAATCGAGAGGTTTACGTCCGGATCTGTGGGGCCCGGGGGTGAGATTCCCCCGGGCTACCCGGCATTGCCGAAGCCGGGCCATAGATGCCCAGCACTTTCATGCTGCACACGTACTGCCATAGAGCCGAAAAGAGGAGCGGCTGCCTTCCTCTCGGAAGGCAGCCGCTCGAGTATTTACTTTGAGGACCACTGGCTGGTTTAGCTCATTCTGCCATCGACATTGTTTAGGGTGTAGCCGCTGGTGGTGCTCCACCAGCCGCCTCCGCCTTGGTAGTTGGATCCGTTGAGCCAGACGTGGATGCGGGCGGCGCCTGATCCGTAGTCGTAGGCGGTGGCGAGGTCGTCTTTGCCGTCGCCGTTGAAGTCGCCTGCGGTGAGGCGGTCGCCGACGGGGGCGACGTTATATCCGGACTCGACTTCCCAGGCGGTTGAACTGGTGAAGCTGCTGCCGGTGGACTTGAAGATGTGGATTTTGGTGTGTCCGTTGGCGTAGCCGTACATCATGGCGATGTCGTCTTTGCCGTCGCCGTCGAAGTCTCCGCTGGCCATTCGGCCGGCGACGTTTCCAAGGTTGTAGCCGCTGGTGGTGCTCCACCACGAGCCTTGGTAGTTAGATCCGTTGAGCCAGACGTGGATGCGGGCGGCGCCTGATCCGTAGTCGTAGGCGGTGGCGACGTCCTCGCGGCCGTCGCCGTTGAAGTCACCGGTCACAACGCGGTTGCCGACGTTGCCCAAGTGATAGCCCGACGCCTCCCACGACTTGGACTTCACAAAACTGTTGCCACTGGGAGTGAAGTGTTGAACACTCGCAACGCCGTCCCCGTGGTCGTACATCATGAAAATGTCGCCGCTGTCACCGTCGATAACGTTGTCGTAGCGGATTGGCGTGTAGAGGCTGGCGTAGCTCGCGGACCAAGTTCGCTCAATGGTGCCGCTACTGCCCGTCTGTTCTATGACGAGGGGCTGGGTGCGATCGGAGTCTGCCCATTTGACGAACAGGGCCACATGATTCTCGCTCGGGTCACCGGTATGCCGCAGGAGGGCGTCCCCCGGCTTCAGAGCGCTGCGTGAGACCTGGAATGCCCGGTTCATCAGGTTGCCGGTCCAGAAGGCACTCCCAGACCCGCCAAGACCCCATGCCATCGAGACGAACCCGGAGCAGTCCGTGCGGTAGTCACCGTACGAGTTGCGATAGCACCTTGCCTGGCTGTAGGGGACGCCGCCCACAGCGAGCCAACTCCGCGCTCGGGTAAGCACCTGGCTGCGGGTCAAGAACTTGTCGGCACCGTTGTTATCGCAGGGCACAGGTGTGGTATTCACGGTGGCAAAAGTTTGCAGCGTATCGCTCAGCGGAAGACCGGGATATTCCGGCAGCGGCGGGTCTCCGTGCGATGCCGGCTGCTCCACCGATGTAGCGCCCAACGCCGGTGCCGCCGCGACGAAAGCTACCGCAGACACTGCCGTCAGCACGGCAGTAGCGAGGCGGCGTAGAAATGTTGCTTGCATGATGAACTGTCCTTTCGAGGCGGTTATTGATCACCCAGTCACGATTTACTGAGCGACGGGAAGCGGAAGTATTGGTGTGGCCCTCCTAGGTAATCCGCCAGAGCCGTAGCAGCGGCTCATGGGCAATCACTTGGCTGACGAGGCGATGCAGCTTGTCGACGGCCTCCTCTGGGTCGCTTGAGTCAACGAACGCGAGGATGTCGGCCCCGTGGGGTCCGGCTCGCACGCGCAGGTGTTCGATGCAGTCATCTGGTTCGGCGGTGTCGTAGATCAGGTCACGGAGCACCAGCGGGTCGATGGTGACCATTGAGGTCAGTGGTGCGATGCGGATGTGGGCGACCACCATCACGCACCCGTACCCGGGTTGATCGAGTTCGGCGCGCTCCAACCGAACCCGTCGTCGGGAGCGTCATCGGGCTGAATCGGAGTTGCCCAGCCAAACCCGTCGGCCAGCAGTGCCAGACCGGTGTGATGTTCGGCCAGTACGGCGGGGACGGCTGCCACCGCGAGGAAGAGAGTTGCCAAAACACGGAATTGAGCGATAAACGCGCACATTTCGGTCTCCATTGCAGACAGGTTGGCATCGAGTGGAAGTGGAAGGGTTTTGTTGACTTGCGGCGGTTGTTCACCGCTGCGACAACAGCATCGCCCGGCGCCGAGGGGCGTGTCACTAGCTCTTACCTGGCGTGATGCCGCCTGGCGGGCTTACGCCAACCGTCGTAACAGGACAGAAAAAAAGATCGATGGACGGTACAGTTGCAACACCAATGTTCGCTTGTGGGGAGAAGCGATGCTGGACCCGCTGGGGCTGTCCGCCGAGCACGAAGCCGTCTACCGGGCCATGCTGCAGCGTGCTGACCTCGATATCGCTGGGATCGCCACATACCTGGGCACCACGCCTGACAACGTTCGCCAAGCCCTCGACGTCCTAGCCGACATGGCCTTGATCCGGCTCGACCCGACCGGGCAGCACGCCCGCGCGGTACGCCCTCAGGCTGGGCTAATGGCACTACTAGCCAAGGCTGAAGCCGAAATCGCCGTTCGGCAACGGCAGATCGAGGCCACCCGAGCGGTGATCGCCGCCATAGCCAGCGTTCACGACGACGACGACCAGGCCATGGGCGGCCGACGATTAGAAGGCCTTGACAATGTCCGGGAACGACTTGCCGAGCTTGCCTATACCGCTCGCACCGAGTGTCTGTCGTTCAGCCCGGGCGGCGCCCAGCACCCCGACACCATGGAAGGTGAAAAGCAACTCAACCAGGCCGCGTTGAAGCGCGGCATCTGCATCCGCAACGTCTACCAGGACAGCTTCCGCAACGATCCGGCCACACTCATCCACGCCCGCTGGATGGCAAGCCTCGGCGGCCAGTCCCGGACCGCACCCACCCTGCCCATGCGCCTGGTCATCGTCGACCGTGATACGGCACTCGTACCCATTGACCCCGCCAACCCCCGGCAAGGCGCGTTAGAACTGCACAGCCCTGGCGTTATTGCTGGCCTGGTCGCGCTTTTCGAACAAATATGGCAAACCGCCACACCCTTCGGCGAGCAGACGTCCACCGACGAACGCGGCCTCACCCCACAGGAACGCGAACTCCTCCGGCTGTTCGCCGCAGGCCACACCGACGAATCAGCCGCCCGTAAGCTCGCCATCTCGGTACGCAGCGTGCAACGCCTGATGACTAGCATTACGGGCCGGCTCGGAGCGGCCAGCCGCTTCCAAGCAGGAGTCCAGGCTAACCGTAGCGGCTGGGTGTGAATGGGTTGGGCTGCGCCGGGACCTACAGGGCCGCAGTATCGGCCATGTGCCAAAGATCGCTAGGTCGAGGCGTCGGTGTGTCAGGATGGGGTCCGTTTTGTAGGGTCCCCTCGCTCACTTGGTGATCTTCACCGGCGGGTACGCGCTGGTGGGGCAGTGGCGAGTTTCCCGAATGGTGCGGGTTGGAGCGGCGGCGTTAGTGACCAGCGTCGTGGTGGCCGTGTTGGCTTCCTCCGGCACACGACGTCTCCCCATAATGTCGGCCTATGCCGGCACCGACGCCGCCGCTCCTGGCAGTACGCGCCGGCTGTGTCGTCGGCGCGTTTCACCGCTCAGTCAGTAACCCGTTCCACCGGGATCCATAGTTCCGCTTCCGCTTCGGCCCCGTCCTGCGACAGGCGGGTACGCAGGATCTCGGGTCCGGGCCTGCTCTGGTACGGGTTGGAGGGGAACCACTGGGTGAACACATCCCGCCACAGGTACTGGATCGCCTGCGGGACCGGGCCGGAACTCTCGAAGACCGCCCACGTCCCCGCCGGGACGGCCAGACTCTCCATGCCGTCCGGTGGGGCGGCGTTGGTCACGACCCCGTGGTGGTAGTCGAGTTCTGTGCCCTCTTCCCGGTTCTCGGCGAGGTTGGTGCTCACGCCGACTATCCCCTGCGGCTCCTGATCGGAGAGCGCCTCCATGCGCTGCAGGCTCTCCTGATCGATGTTTCGGATGAAGGTGACGATCGCCGGGTTCATCCCCTCATGGACCAGAGGGACACGCGCCTTCCGACCCACCACCCGGAATTCGTCCTTCTGCACAATCCGGTACCGCATACTGCTGCTCCCTTCAATGATGAGGCGGAAGGACATCCGTGGCTGGGACCGCAGCACTGCACCGGTCCGCCGGGCCTCGCCTGGGCCGACTCCGTGCATGGCACGAAAAGCCCGTGCGAACGCTTCGCCCGAGTTGTAGCCGTACCGCACCGCCACGTCGAGCAGTGTGCCCTCCCCGGCGAGTACCTGGGCACCCGCGACGGTGAGCCGCCGGCGCCGGATGTACTCGGAGAGTGGGAAGCCCGCCAGCGCCGAAAACAGCCGCCGAAAGTGGTACTCCGAGGTGACAGCGATCCGCGCCAGTTCGGCCACCTCGATCTGTTGGTCGAGGTGCTGCTCGATGTGTTCCATGGCCTGGTTCAACCGCTCCAGCACGCCCGGCTCCTTCCTTTTCCTGAACATCACGCTAGGCAGGGGCGTCCGCCCGGACCCGACATTTTGTGCCCGGTTCGATCGGGTAGGGAATGCCGGCATCGCCACCCCCACCTGGGTGCTGACGACGGAGACGATCACACGCGATTGCGCCGAGAGTGAACCCCCTTGGCGGGGCGGGTAGACGGAGAGAAGAGTCTGCCGCATGAGGTTGCTGATTCTGGGTGGCACCGAGTTCGTCGGGCGTGCAGTGGCGGAGGAGGCGCTGCGGCGCGGCTGGCACGTCACCCTGTTCAACCGCGGGCGGAAGGAAGCTCCACCCGGCGTGGCATCCGTGTGCGGCGACCGCACCAGCCCTGACGGGCTGTCAGTACTCGAAAAGAGCAGGCAAGACGGCTGGGACGCTGTCATCGACACATGGGATGGCGCACCGAGGGCCGTACGAGACGCGGCGCTGGTTTTGCAGGACCGCACCGCGCGCTATGTCTACATCTCCAGCCGCTCGGTCTACACCTACCCCGCCGCAGCCGGAACCGCGGAGGACGGCCCGGTGGTGGCGGCGTCGGCCGACGCCGAAGATGTCGACTACCCGCAGGCCAAGCGGGGCGGGGAACTCGCCGTGGAGGCGGTCTTTGGCGAGCGGGCCGTGCTGGCGCGAGTAGGGCTGATCCTCGGCCCCTACGAGAACGTCGGGCGGCTGCCGTGGTGGCTCCGCAGGGTCGCTGATGGCGGAGCGGTGATCGCACCGGGGCCGCGAGATCTGCCGCTGCAGTACATCGACGTGCGGGACCTTGCCATGTGGAGCCTCGACGCCGTCCAGCAGGGTCTTGCCGGAGCGTACAACGTGGTCAGCCCGCCCGGTCACACCACCATGGAAGAACTCCTCGACACCTGCGTGAAGGTCACCGGTGCTGCCGCACTGTTGCACTGGGTTGACCCGGAGGCGCTCCTCGCCGCCGGCATCGAACCGTGGACCGGGCTGCCGATCTGGCTGCCACCGGGCGACCTCTACGACACCCTGCATCAGGGCGACGTCAGTAAGGCGCTGGCCAGCGGACTACGCTGCCGACCTGTCTCGGAGACCGTGGCCGATACGTGGGCCTGGCTCCAAACGGCCGGCGACAGTTCGAGCCTTATCCCGCCTGGCCTCGGGCTGGATCCGTCGATCGAGGCGAAGATACTGGCCACGGTTACGCCGGGTGGCTAGGTTTCGTCGCAAGTCGTGCTGTCTGCGCTGCTGACCGGTGACCGGGCCGGCTTCAGGACGTGCCGCCGAAGCTGGCATTCTTGGTTTCGACCGTCCCGGCCGTCCGTCCCGGCGCGCTCTGGTAGGTCCAGTACAGGTTTGTGTGCGCGATGACCTGGTCCGGCGGCGGTGCCCCCCATGCCGTCTGGTCCTCCGTCGTGTGGGCGTCGCGGACAAGGGTCGCGTCGTACCCCCTGATGAACGCGCCGTGGAGCGTTGAACGGATGCACGCATCGGTCTGTGCGCCGACGACGACGAGTCGCCCGACTCCGAGACCCGACAGCACGGCCTCGAGGCTGGTGTCCTCGAAGGAGTCGCCGTAGTTCTTCTCCACGAGCGGCTCGGCGTCGCCTCGAGCCAACTCGGGGACGATACGCCAGTCGTCGCTACCTTTTGGGAGATCCTCGTCGGAGTGCTGGACCCATACGACGGGGACCCGCTCCCGGCGCGCCTTCTCGACGAGGCTGCCGATGTTCGCGACGACCGCGTCGCGTTGGTGGGCCCCCTTGACGACGCCGTTTTGCACGTCGATGACGAGGAGTGCGGTGTTCGGCCGGTTTTCGAGGGTGGTCACAATCTTTCCTCACTCTTGGGCTTCTGTTTCCACGCACGCTAGACCTACCCACCGACAGTGCCCGGGAGACGACGCTGCACCCATGTCTCATGTTCTCAACACCGCTGCGCTCCTGAGCCCCCGATCGTGGTATTCAACCGCCGGGCCGGCATGCTTACGCGATGCCCAAGCAGCGGTACCTCGTTCTGCACGACTACGGCATGGGCGGGCTGTGGTGGTGGATTCACGCCCGGTCGACCGGCGAGGTGCTGGAGACCTTCGCGGAGGTCGAGGTCGTTGACGCCCCGGCCGCCGTCGGGAGGGCCGAGAGTTGGGGGCTCGAGGAGGGGGACGGCGTAGCCGGACCTCCTCGGTCTCGGCGGGGTAGCCCAGCTCGGCGGCGAAACCCGTGACTTACGTGGGTGCCGGCCGTGTCATCGACGGATGCGGATATCGGCGCCGGCAGCAGCCTCGTACGACGACCGCCATGTTCGGCGTCGCGCCGGGAGTATCGCCGCCCTGCAGATGATCCTCGGCGGTCTCTGCACCCTGCAATTGTTGCTGTACCTCACGAGAAGCACACCCTTGGCGGAGCGGATCTCGATCAATCCCGCTAACACTGCTGTCTGGCGTATCCCGATGGGCGCCGTTGGTGGCATCGGCTGGTATTTGATCGCCTACGCCGCACCCCTGGCGCTCCTACTGGGCCTTACCGGTGCCGTCACGCTCTTTCGGCGACGCGCTCAACTATCATCCGTCCACACGTGGATGCTCGCCATCGGCACCGCGGTCTGCGTGCTCATCCTCGCGGTGGCGTTGACGCCCTTCGGCCAAGATCTACGAATCTGGTGGTTGGACTAATACGCCCCCGAGATCGGCTACTTCAGACGGGGATCGTTTCGGCGTCGCCGAGGTGGCTCCTGTTCTCCCGTGCGTCGCATTTCCGTTCATGCCGGGTCGAATAGTGCCGACAACCCTCGGCGCAGGCATTCGGCTAAATGGACCGTGATCCGTCCATCGAGGTCGCGGAAATGTAGCCCCATCCGCGTTTGTCGTTAATCGGACAGCAGTATGCGGCGTCCAGGCCTTTACGATGGAGGGACCTCAACACCGCAATGTGGTCACACCGCGAAGCCCGCTGGGCCGCGACGGCCGGGCATCGCTTGATGCCGATAAAGCCGTCGGATTCGAACACACTAATCCTTTCTTCCTTCCCACCGGCCGGTGCGGACGAGATCCGCCGCTTCGGTCCCGCCCGTGCGGAGGTCGACATCATGAGGTTCATCGACCGGACGCTGCTGCGCTTCCTCGACCCCGCTGAGCTCGGAGCACTCCTGCCGCCGAGGACCGGCCGGGCGCTCCTCGACGCGGCGTACGACTTCCACGACCTCGCCGTCGGTGACGCCTCGGGGGTGAGCGCACGCCTTGTCGCGCTCGCCCCGGCGCTCGCGCCGGAGCTGCCGGTCACGGTGACAACCCGTCCACTCGGCGGCGGGCAGGAATGGCAGGCGACCGGCACGTGGCGACCCGCGACCGCGCCAGCGGTGCACGCCGTCCTCGACGTCACGGTGACCGCAGCGACGCGCGGTGTCCGCACCGACGTCACGGCGGTCGAGGCCGAGCCGCTCACCGAACTGGGGGCGCAGATCGAAGCTGTGGCCGACCTCGACGCGTTCCTCGACGCGATCGCGGCGCACGTCACCGACGCCCCCCGGGACGCGGTGGCGGAGGTGTTCCGGCGCCGTGGCCTGACCACCCTCGACGCCCTCCGGGACGCTTTCAGCCCGACCCGGCAGGCGAGCCGGCTCGTGCTCACGCTGGTCAGCGACGCGACCGGCGACGACATCGAGCGACCCTACCGGCTCACCGTCCTTGCCCATGCCGTCGAAGACCTCGGCACCGGCCTGCTCGACGCGGTGGCGACGCTGTCCGCGGCCCGCTGCGGGCTTGACGCGGTCGCGGACCCGCCGGCGCGGCCGCCCGGCGTCACCGTCCGCGAGGGCCGCCCGGGCCTTGTGCTCTTTCCCACGGCCGCGCTCGACGACGCGGACCTGCCGGTCGTCGCCGGCCAGAGCCCCGGCGACGACGCGGCCCGCCGCGCTAGTCGGCTGTCCGAACTCACCTCCCGGCTGCGCAGCAGCGGGATCGTCCCGGTCGCGGTCTGACCGCCTGCCTCGGAGGAAAACCATGAGCATCCCCACCGCCGAATACCCGTACGTGAAGGTCACGATCGATACCAGCGGCCTGCAGCCGGCGGCGGCCCGCGCCTTCGGCAACGTGGCCGTCGTGGGGTCCGCCGGCGGCTTTGGCACGGTCGTGCCGAACACGCCGGTCATGGTCGGCAGCGAGGCCGAGGCCCGCGCGCTCCTCGCGCATGTCGACCCGGACACCGGGGCGATCACGAACGGCGGGCGGGATGCCGGTCCGCTCTACCGATCCATACGGGAGGTGCTGCTGCAGCGTCCAGGGCCGTCCCGGGTGTACGCGGTAGCGACCGACGACTCGAGCGGTGGCCCGGACTACGCGGCGGCGCTCGCGGCGGTCGCGACCGCACCGGTCCAGCTCGTCTGCCTGGCCCGCGTCACCGACGCGGCGACCCTCGCACTGCTCAAGACACACGTCGAGGACGCCAGCGGCGCCGGCGCCAAGCGGATCGGGGTGGCGATGGTCGACCCCGACCTGGCGGTCGGCGACGGCCAAACGTTCGCGGACGCTGCGGACGCCGCGTACGACGGCCTCAAGAACGGCGAAGGTCGGATGGTGCTGGCCGCCGCGCGGGTGACGAAGGTCGACGGCATCCCCACGACGGACGTCGCGGCGTGCGCGATGGCAACGATCGCGGGCTACCAGCCGCACATCAGCGTGCTGCTCAAGCAGGTCACCGGCGTCGAGATCCCGCTGCCGCGGCAGTTCACCGGCACCGAGGTCGCCCAACTCGCCGAAAAGGCGATGCTTCCACTCCTCGACCCCGAGTACATCTCCGGTGAGGGAGTCTTTCTCGGCTCCGGGCGGTCGTACAACCCGGCCGACCCGTCGCGCCTCTACGTCGACGTTGTCCGCGTCCTCGACGACATCGAGTACCGGCTCAAGGCCGGCCTCATCGGCGCGATCGGAAACGTCCGCATCGACCGGCTCGGCATGCAGGGCCTGCACAGCAAGTTCGACGCAATCCTCGAACCGCTGCGGTCGGCCCGGGTCATCGACGGCTACACCGTCGACATTCCGGTGCTGCCGATCCTCGAGACCGAAGAGGCAAACCGCTCGCCCGGAGCGAAGGCGAACCTCACATCGGCCCGGACCAGCCGCGCGATCGAGGTCATCGTCACGGTGACCTACGCCGGCTCCGTTCACTTCCTCGACGTCAAGCTCGCGCTGACCGCCTGACCGCCTGACCGCCTGACCGCGCTACCCCCGCCCGCATCGACCGAGCCCTACCGCAGCTCATGAGCCCGCCGGTGGGCTCACGACCGAAAGGCAGCACCGATGGCTACGTGGACCAACACCAGGCTGGCGGTCGTCGTCGACGGCGACACCGCGAACCCGCTGACGCCGATCGACTCCTTCACGCCGACCTTCTCGCTCAACACCGAGGTCGTGCACTCGATCGAGGCGACCCACATCGGCTGGATCGCCAACCCCGACAGCTTCACGTTCTCGTTGTCGGTCAAGGCGATCGGCGGGGCCTCAGCGAAGCTCACCAAACTGGCGCTTGAGGGCAAGGAGTTCTCCATCGGCCTCTACAAGCAGAGCGGTAGCGCCGACGAGTGGGACTTCTCGACGATCGTGCTGACGAAGTGCCTCATCACGTCGGCGTCCCCGTCGAACGCGACGGTCAGCGGCGCCCCAGCCGCGACGTTCTCCGGCATCAGCCGGCACGTCGACGTCTCCCCGCAGAACGGTCCAGCCCTCGCCCGGCCAACGTTCACCGCCTGATGGGCCGGCATATGGACGGCTGGGGCCGGGTCGACCCGGACGCCCTCGCCCGGGACGACGCGGCCGCCGCCCCGCTCGGCGGCCGCGTGGAGCGGACCGGGATCGCCCTCGTCCGGCGCGGCGAGACAGTGATCGCGGAGGGCGACGGCGAGGCCGTTGTGCGCTCCGGCCCGGGCGCCGGGCCGCCCGGCATCGTGCTCGAGATCCCGGTGACGGTCGAGATTGGCCCGACCATCGAGGAAATCACCGATGCGGCCGCGGAACTCGCGCTGCGCCGGCTGCGGGAAGCGCTCGCCGCTCGCGCGCTGAGCTGACGAGGCGACCGGCACCAGCCGGCACGGACGCAGGAAGGAGGGGATGACAATGACAGCACCGAAAGATCGGTCGACGCAGCCTTCCACGCATTCGAATGTGAGCGCCGACGGTCCCCGGCTGCGCCTGCCGGTCAACCTCCGGGTCACCCCGGACTCCGCCGGCGGCCTGCGCTCGGACGAGGTCCGGGCCGCTGTCGCGGACGCTGTCGCCGCCGCCTGCGCGCGTTTCCCCCTGTCGGCGCTCGGGCTTCTGCCCAGCGACGTGACCACCGTCGCCGTCGGCGCGGCGCGGTCCGGGACCGGCCCAGAGGTGCCCGAGGCGCTGCTCACGGCGGCTGAGCAGGGCGCGACGGACGGCGCGGCGCGGGCCGGTTTCCGTTCCCGCGCCACGGCCCGCGGCCCGGTGCGGGTGGCGGACCTGCCGTCCGAGCCGTTCGACCCGGCCCGGGTCCGCTGCACGCCGACCGGGATGACGTACGAGATTCCGTTCTTCGACGGCGGGACGACCCGGGTACCGCTGCGCGACGACGCGGGCGTGCGGCCGACGCCGCGGCTGCCGCGCGCGGGCGAAATCGTCTCGGTCGCGGAGGCGATCGAGATCGCCTGGCGCTGGCACGTGTACCGGCACGGCGGCTGGGCCTTCGACCGCGAGCTGCCGGGCTACAACGGGTTGATCCGGCTCCCGTCGGGCCAGGTGATGCGCTGCTACCTCTTCCTGCACGACATCCGGGCCGTCGGACCGGACGGGGCTCCCGTGCCGGGGTCGTTCTCCTACCGGATCGACCCCGACGGCGGGTACTACGAGGTGGTCATCCTCGGGTTCCGGAGCCGCCCGGTCACGGCCGGGTTGCACCGGACGCCCGACTACGGCGCCAGCGGCAGCTGGCGGATCGAGGGAGACGTCATCCCGATCGTCTTCGTCACGCAGGACGTCCTGGCTGCTTCCGACGGCGCGACGGGAGGCGACGACGCGGACGAGGGTCTCGACGCGCTCCCTGACTTGAGAGCCGACCGCCGGACCGGCTCCGGCAGCGGCGCCGCAGACCGCACCGGTGGGGGCAACGGTGCCGGTGTCAGCGGGGATCCTCTCCCGCCGGGTGGCTCGGGCCGTGCCCTCGAGTCCGGGGCCGGATCCGACCGCGCCCGGCTGGACACGTACGACCCGAAGAACGCGCCACACGGTGCCCGGGCGGCGTGGCCGTCGGCGCCGCCGGTCCCACACCGGCTCGCAGACCTGCTCGGCCTGGCCAAGGACCTGACCACCTGCCAGCCGTTCTACGTCGAGCCCGATGTGTCGCGGCTCACCGACGTCCGTAACTTGGCCGGGCGGATGCGCGCGCTTGCCGCGGCGCTGGACATGCCGGAGTGCGGCTATCTGGGGACGTTCGCCATCCACTGCGCGCAGGTGCTCACGCTCCATGCACATGGCGTGGGGGTCGCCGGTGCCAGGTCTCCGGTACGGTCGAACGTCACGGTCAGGGCGGATGCCTCCGGTAACAACGGGTACGTCGATGTGCGGCCCGGTGCCAGCCCGGACCTGGAGTGGCTCAAGCGGCTCGCCGGCCTCGCTCGTGAGCTGCGCCGGTTCGCAGCCGACGTCGTCGACACCTACGGGTACTCGCAGAACGTCGGCATGGTGGGCGTCGACGAGGACTCACTGCCCTACTACGGCGGCTGGGCGTTTCGGTTCTGGCATGAGTTCGGTCGCGCCCTGCGTCTGGGCTACGAGACGATCTTCACGGAGACCTGCCGGCTGCTTCTTCTCCAGCAGCTCCGGTCGTCCGCGGACGGCATCGCCGGTCGTCGCGATCCGGCGATGTTCCCCACCGTGGTCGAGGACCTGCGGATGAAGCTCAACGTCCTCGGCGACGTCGTGCTCTGGCCAACGGTCCTACTTGAGACGATCGAGCACGCCGAGCGCGTGTACATGTCCAGCGGCACCGTCCGCGAGGTGCTCTCCGTCCCAGAGACCATCAGCTTCGACGACATGACGATGACGCTGCCGCCGCCCATCGACTCGACGCCGCGCAGGGTCCTGGACCGGGTCGCGGACGGCAGGATCGAGCGGCGTGGCCGTGAGCGGGTCGTCAGCCTCGACGGCGTCACCTACACTGCGGCCGCCCTGCGTGACATGGTGAACAAACGGCGGGCCGTGCTCAACGCCAGCGACCCGATCTTCCTGCAGGTGCCGGACCTCGAGCGGCTCGTTCGCCTGGACGAGGGCGACCCGGCACAGCTCGAGCGCTACCTGCGGGACCTGTTCAAGGAGATGGCCGACGCCAACCAGAAAATGACCGAGCGGGCGACCGACGCGGAGGACGGCGGCTACTTCGCGCTCGAGGCGTCCCAGTACATCCGGCGCGAGGGCGGTCGGGACGCTCGCGGGCTGCGCTATTCACTCCAGGGCATCCATCAGCTGGCGGACGAGCTGCTGACGCCGCACGTCGGCGATGACTGGTACTACTCGGCCGGCGTCAACCAGGCCCTCGACCACGAGGCGGACAAGGACGCGCTGCTGCAGTTCGCGTCGACCTTCGGCATCATCGTCCTCGGGCTGCTGTGCGCGCCGCTGGGAGCCGTCGCCGCCGCCGCGATCACCGGCGCGGTCAGCCTCGGTTTCGCCTACCACGACATCGTCGATGCCCAACGTCAAACCGACCTCTACCACGCGCTGGAAGACCCCGAGGTGTTCCAGCACTGGCAGGACGTCCAACTCGCCCAGCTGATGGCCGCGATCTCCGTCGCGTTCTCCGTCTTCGACGTCGTCGCGGTCGGTAAGGGCGCCCGGGCGCTGGCGTCCGCCGCTCTCGAAGGGCTCAAGGTCACCGAGAAGCAGGGCGCGCGGGCTGTCGTCCGGCTCGCCGCCACGGAGGTCCGCGAGCGCGTCCTCAGAAACCTCACCGAGGAGATGCTCCAGCGCGCCGTACGCCAGGCCGTGCACGAGGCGATCGTCGTCGCGGTGCTGAACGAGCTGCTGCCGCACGTCATCAAACCCGTCCTCGTGCCGTGGATCCGCCGCCAGGCGCAGGAACACGGCACCGATATCGCCGCCGAGGTCAACGCCGCCCTCGGACCACTCGCCACCGGAGGCACGCCATGAGGATCAGCGCCGAGTCCCTGCGCCCGGGGCTGCAGCGGCTCGCCCGCGAACAGGCGCCCACGATGAAGCGGCTCCGCGAAGCGCTCGAGATCCTCTACCGCGACCGCACGGGTGGCCGGACCGCCGACGAGATCCTCGAGATCGTCCTGCTCTCCGTCGCGCGCGCCCACGAGCACCGCACCCAGAAGGCGCTTGACAGTCTCAACCGCGCCCTCGGGCGGATCCTGGCGGACGTCGAGGCCACCAGGCGGACCGGGGGACCGCCGGCGACGCTGCGCGAACGCCCACTACGAGAGGCGGACCTGGCGGTCATCGCGGACGCTACAGAAGACCTGATGCGCTTCGAAGACGCCGTGAAGCGCCAGATCGCCGCGCACGACGAAACGCTCACCCGAGCGGTCCAAGACGCGCTGCCGACGACCGGTCCCGCCCCGGTGGCTCCGTTGCGTAACGCCCTGTCGCGCGGCGAGGAGGTGCGGTCGTTGGCCCGCCAGACCCTGGCGGCCTGGGCGGCGGGGCGGACCATACCGGAACGTGGCCTCTCGTACGTCGTCAGCAACCCGAAGACACTGGCCCCGGTGATGGAACGGCTCCAGCGGGCGCTCGAGACGTACCGCCGTAACCCCGGCAGCGACGCAGCCTCGGCCGCCGAGGCGGCCGCCCGGCTCCAGCGCGAGTGGGCGACAGCGAACGAAGCGCTGCGGCAGGCGACCGGCGACTTCGACGTCGTCGTCCACGGCGACGTCCTGCCGGGCCGGCCGCCGCCTGCGGGAGCACCGCCACGGGTCGGCGCGAGTGCCGAGGCCGCGGCGCGGGCGGACACGATCCGGTCCCGGCTCACCTCGACCCCGTCCGTCGCCGACCTGCCCCGGCCGCAACTCCTCGACGAGCTGCGGCTCAGCGACCTCGACGTCATCGCCGAGGGTGCCCTGCGTGAGCCGATCGCCCGCGCCGGACTGGAAAAGGTGCAGCTCAGTCCCGCGCAGATCGCCGGCCTCAAAACCGTGCCACCGCGGCTTGCCGCCCGGCTCGCGGAGCTGTTCGAGCGGTGGCAGCGGGCGCACCTCGTCGGCCCGGGCTTCGGCACCGAGCTCGTCGAAGGGATCATGCTCGCCCCCGAGGGTGTCAACCAGCTCGTCCAGAACAAGGGAATCGAGGACGCGCTGCGTCGCGCCCACGGGCTGGGCGCGGAAGTCCCGCTGACCGCGCGGGCGAAGGGACGACGCTTGGCCATCCCGCTGCAGAACGGGACCACCGAGGTGGTCGACGTGCTGGAGTCGGCGCGCTACAAGATCCCGCGCGAGGGCCGGGAACCGATCCGCTTCGACATCACCGTCAACCCCAACGGCAGTTGGTCGGCGACCCATCACGGCAGCCTCGACGGGTACTGGCCCGCCGGCATCCCGCTGGCAGGCACACGATGAGCGCCCGGTCCTTCGTCGAGGAGTTTCAGCAGCTGCCCTCGGCGGTGCTCATCGCCCTGCCGCTCGCCGTCCCGCTCTTCGCGGTGAGCCGGATGTCGCTCAGCGAGTCGTATGCGCTGCCCCCGGTCGGAGCTTCGGCGTTCCGGGCAGCGACGACGGCGTCGAGCGACACCGTCTCACTGTCCGCGTTGCTCGTCGGGCCGCAGCGGCTGATCTGGAAGAAGGACCTCGAGGTCATCGCCGCCTCGAGCCGGACCGGGTCGCCGCTCGGGTTCCTCCCGGACGGCATCACCCTGGTGAGCACCCTCGTCACCCGCACCCACATGCAGGTCACCGAGCTGTCCTTCACCGCCGCCGCACAACGGATCGACTGCATCGAGGTGAACGTGGCGCTGCGGCACGTCCCGAAGCCCGGACCCCTCGACGCGCTCGTCGACCTGGGCGCGACGGCCGTGTCCTCCGCCGTGGAGTTCCTGACATGAGCCTCCCCTCCGGTTTCCTCGCCCTGCCGCTCGACGCCGCCAGCGGTCTGCCGACCGCGGCCCCGCTCCCAGCGCCCGACGGCGACCTACGCGCCGTCGTCGTCGCCGTGGCCGGTGACCTCGCGGCCCTCCTCGGCACCGCCGGGGACCGCACCGTGTGGACATCGGCGTCCTGCCTCGAACGCCGCCCAGAACCCGGAACCGTTGCCACGCAGAACCGGCCGGACCCGGCGCGGTCCGTCGCGACCGCAGCGCTCACCCGGCCGCCTGGGCCCACCCTGTCCGGCGCCGAGGTGCGAGTCGTCGTCCTCGTCGTCGCCGGACGCCGGGTGCTCGCCGCCATCCCGCCGCGCCCGGGACGGCCGATCGCCGTCCTGGACGACAGTCGGCTCCGCGGCCACCTGCTCGTCAACGAGGTGACCGTCACCGCCGCGGCGCTCATCGCCGCCGGGCCCACCCGGGCCCGGCTGTCCGTCGGCTGGCGCACCCTCGCCGCGGCGCCCGTCGCCCGGCCATCCGTCACGTCCACCGGGGAGGAGGACCCCTATGCCAGGCTCGTCTGACGTCGGCTTCGACGCCGGCTGGCGGCTGGACTTCCGCACCGAGTCGGCCGCGGCCGGCAGCAAGCCGGCGCTCAGCGTCGACCGCCGCGGGTACGACGCGGAAATCCAGGTCGCCTTCGAAAGCACGTGGACCAGTCCCACGTTCACCGTGACGGTCGACGGGATGAGCCAGCAGGACGTCGACGCGATCCTCTGCGGCCCGTACCCCGAGGTCGAGATCGCGCTCGGCTGGCGGGACACCCCGGGCTCGTTCCTCTCCGCCGGCGCGAGCGTGCTCGCCGCCACCGGCCTCGGCCCGGCCCGGACGTCGGCCCTGACCAGCGTCCTCGCCGGCCGGATCACCGCACTCGAGCGGACCGCGGGCGACGTCCGCTACCGCACCCGGTTCAGCGGCGTCGACTCCACCTGGGCGCGGCTGCAGCGCACGTGCGTGCAGGGCACCCCGTTGCCCGCCGAAGGATCCGTCGTGGACTGGCTCCGTGCCCTGCTCGGCTCGCTCACGCCCCCGGTCACCGTGGTGCCGGAGGGCAACCACCCGACGATCGACGGCGAAACCGAGCTGCGCGCCCGGGACAAGATCGCCGACGCCGTCCAGGCACTCGCCCGCGGCGCCTTCCCGGACGCCCCGCACGGCCGGGTCCCGGTCCTGCTGCGCGACGGCACGGTGCACGTCGGCGTCTGGACCTCGAAACTCACCGGCGCACCGGACAGTCACCCCCTGGACGCCGCGACCGGTCTCGTCGACGCGACCCCGGCGCCGTACGAGCACGACAACCCGGCCAAAGACGACCCGTTCGCCACCTCGACCGCCGACGCCTGGGACGTCATGCTCCTCGGCCGCCCGGACATCAAGGTCGGCGACGCCGTCACGATCCGCCTCCCCGAGGTGGTGAAGAAGAAGCCGAAGCCGGGTCTCGCCGACTCCGTCGTCGGCGCCCTCGGCGGCGCGGCCGCACTGGCAGCCCCGGTCGTCGGCCTGCTCGCCCCGCCCAGCCAGGCGAAGCCCCGCGACTTCCGGGTCGTCTCGGTGAGGCACACCCTCGGCCGCATTGCCGGGTTCACGACCAAGTTGCGCGTCGAGGGCGTCAACGCGGCCGCGAAGCAGTCCGGGCCCACCGCCGAGGCGCACCGGGTCGCCGAGACGATCGACGCCCGGATCGGCACGATGGCCCGGTCACGTCGCAGCGTGGACGCCGGCGTCATCACCGCGCAGTCGGTCGCCGCCTCGGCGCAGCGGCACGCCCAGCGGCTCGACCTCGACGACGGCCTCGCCCAGGCCGCCCCGCCGAACGTCGTCGTCCGCGGCAAGCTCGACTCGCCCGCCACCCACCTCACGGACAAGCCCTACGTCACGCCCTTCGCATACGGCGGCACCGGACTCGTCGTTCCGCACTACCCGGGCACCCGGGTTGTGCACCTCAACCACGACGGCGACCCGCGGAACGCGGTCGTCGCGGGCTGCGTGTGGGACGAAGGCTCCGAGCCGGAGAGCCAGGCCGGCGACTGGTGGCTCACCCTGCCGACGAACGTCGCGCCGGCGACGGACGGGCAGGGCATCGTGCCAGCGCCGGACGGGAAGGTGGCGAGCGACCTCGTCGACGCCAAGGGCGCCCGCGTCATCAACGTCCTCGGCTTCGAGCTCACCGTCGGCGAGGCCTCGATGCCGGACGTCGGTACGCGCCCCGACACCCCCACCCCCGGGGTCCTCACCGTGAAGACGAAGAAGGGCAACGCGTCGATCTCCATCGACGCCGAGGGGAACATCACGATCTCCACCGACAAGGAGATCCGGCTCAGCGGAGAGAAGGTCGTCATGACGGTGAAGACCGGCGTCGAGGTGAAGAAGGGTACGGCGTGAGCGTCGAGCCGGGCGTGACCGGCCCGCCCGACACCGCCCGTACCCTGGCGGCTCTCGGCCGCGGTCTCGCGCTCGTCGCCGTCCCCGGCGGCGAGCCCGCGGTGGACCTAGCGTGGGCCGACGGACCGCAACTTGTCGAGGGCCCGGACAACCTCGCCCAGGACCTCGCCGTCGCCCTGCTCACCCCGCTCGGCAGCGACCCGTTCGACGTGGGCTTCGGGTTCGACGGCCTGCGGGTGCTCTCGCTCGCCCTCGGGCCGCTGCTGCGCGACGAACTGCTCCGCGTCGCCGTCCTCCGGACCTTGCTCGCCGACGCCCGTGTTGCGGACGTCGTGGACGTGGTCCTCGAACCACTTGACGCCGGCCGGTGCCAGGTCGTCCGCGCCACGGTGCGGACCGTTCTCGGCACCGACGTGCCCATGACACTTGGAGAGGTGAATCTCGGATGATCGACCCGACGACCGGCGCGGATCTCGACGCGCTCGCCCGAAGCACCGCGAGTGGTCTCGACCACGGCGTGACCGCAGCAGGCTTCGTGCCCAAGCCGGTCGGCCGCATCCTCGACGAGAAGATCGCCCTCGCCCGCGCGCTCTTCGGCACCGACGTCGATTTGACGTCCGGCAGCGTGCTGCGCACCCTCCTGGAGCTCACCAGCGTCGAGGACGCTCGCATGTGGAGCCACCTCGGCCTCGCCTTCGACGACTCGTTCATCTCGACGGCCACCGGGGACGCGCTGTCCCGGCTCGGTGCCGAGCTCGGCCTCACTCGCCCGTTCCACCGCGCGACCGGCACCGTCAAGCTCGCGCTGGCCGCCAACCTGCCGCCGGAGGTCCCGGAGCTCACGCTGCTGCGCGGCAGCCGGCTACGCGCCCGCGGCGGCGCCTCGGCGTACCTCACCGACCCGGTCCGGATCGACGGTGTGACCCGGAGCGTGACCGCCGCGGTCACCGCGTTCGAGCCCGGTCCGGGCGGCGACCTCGACCCGGCGGCGCAGGTAGACGGCGACACCCCCGGACTCATCGACGCCTTCGACCCGCTGGACTCCAGGACGTCGGTCGCGGCCGCGCTCGTCGCCGCCGGGACGCTGGCGATCACCCACACCGAACCGCTCAGCGGCGGCAGTCTTACCTGGTCCGACGAGACCTACCGAGACCTGCTGCTCGCCTACCCGCGCACGCTGTGGACGCCGGACGCACTGCGGGTCGCGGTGTCGCTCGTCCCCGGGGTCCGGCAGGTCCTCGTCAAGGACCTCTACGGGGGCCTCGACGTCAACCAGTCGATCTACGGCAACTTCTCCTTCGCGGAACGGCTCTTCAGCGAGCAGCGCAGCCTCGGGAACCCCTACTACGTCACGGTTCTCGTCGCCCCCGACGAATCTGCCGTCTGGGACGGGCCCGGCCAGCTCGCCGACCGGGTGCGGCAGGCCGTCGACACGGTCCGGCCGATCGGCATCGCGCCCTCCATTGAGCAGGCGCTCCAGGTCGGGGTTGGCTTCCGGGTCCGGCTCACCCTCGACGGCCTCGCGGCGTCAGAGACCGGCACGTCGGCCGGTGCCACCGCACTCATCGGCCGGATCACCGACCGAGTACGCCGCTACGTCGGTCGGCTGCGGATCGGCGAGCCGGTCCGGTACAGCGAAACGATGTGGGCGGTGATGAACGAGCCGGGCGTCGCCGACGCCCGCGACCTCCATCTGCTGCGCTACCCGCCCCGCCTCACCGACGTCGTCCTCGGCTCCGGCCAGCCATACAGCGTCCAGGAGATGGGCGTAGGCCAGGACGTGACGATCGGGCCCGCCGAGGTGCCGGTGTTCGTCACCGACCCGTCCGACGTCGTGGTGGCGTGATGCGCCGGGCCACCGAACGTCCGGTCGAGGCCGCGGGCCTGCTCGCTGCCCTCGACCTGCTCACCGCGCCCTACGCCGCAGCCGCCGGGACGCACGTCGTTCCGCTCGTCGACAGCGTCGTGGACGTCCCGGCGACGCGGGCGCCCGCGGTCCTCGTCCGGCTCAGGACGCCGCTCGACCGCCGGGCCGTCGTCGTCCGCTGCGGCGGCGTCCCGGCCACGCCGCCAGCCGTATTCACCGCCTGGTCGGCGGCCGGGTCGTTGCTGCCGCTCTTCGTCCCCGACCTGCACGGTGCGAACGGGTCGGACGCCGTGGGACCGCTGCACCTCACGGTCACCGTCCGCGTCGTCGACGGGCCCGCGGCGTACGACCCGTCGACCGCGCTCGTCGCGGCGGTCGCCGGTGCGGACCTCGCCGCCACGGACGCCACCGACCTCGTCGAGGCACTCGTCGTCGAGGGCCGGCTGGCCCGGACCATCTACCTGCTCACCGCGGAGAAGCAGCGAATCGTCGCCGTCTCGCGCGAAATCGCGGCATCCCGGCATGTCTCGCTTGCGCGGTCCGGCGCGCTCGACCGGTCCGGCGCTGACCACGGCGTCCCCCGGCTCGCCGGGGAGGACGACGACGCCTACCGCGCCCGGCTGCGGATGATGACGTCGTGGTGGCTGGCCACCCCGGCAGGCTTCGAGCGGGCCCTCAACGGCGTTCCCGACGGCTCGGCGGACGGCGGCCCCAACACCGGACTGCCCTCGACGGTCGGGGTCGACGCCAGATTCCGGGTCGTCGACCAGGTCGACCGGCTCGCGGTCTCGGTGCGGATGGTCGAGGTGGTCCCGCCAGGCGTCGCCGGCGGCACGTGGCGGCAGCGGTTCCTCGACCTCGCCCGCGGCGGGCTGCTTCTCGACCTCGAGGCGCTGCCGCCGACCCGCCTGCCCGACATCGCCCGGGCTCGGCTGCTCGAGGTCCGACGGGTGCTGCGCGCCAACCTCGACCGGGCCCAGCCGGTCACCGAGCGGCGCTACCTCGCGGCCGGCGTCGCGGCGTCCCTCGCGCGAGCGGTGCGCGCTTTGGAGGCGCTCACCGGGTCGGGTGCGCTCACCCTGCGCTCGGCGATGACCCGGGACGTAGATCCGCGACTCGATCTCGGGCTCGGGGTTACCATCGACCCGCTGGAACCGGCCCGGGTGGATGCCGCGGTGGCTGCGGCCCGCGCCGCTCAGCAGGACGCTGCAGCTGGCATCGAACCGGGACTGGCCGGACCACCGGACGTCGTCGGCGCCGTCCTCGGCGCGCAGGTCCGCGACCGCCCGGACGACCCGGCCGCACGTTGGCTCTTCGCCGCCGCGGGTCTGGACGCCACCCCGCTCGGCGACGGCTCGCTCCACCTCACGTCGCTGCCGTCGCAGGGGCTCTACATCGAAGGCCCCGGGGTGCTCGAGGTCGGTGCGACGGCGAGCTACATCGCGCGGATCCACGGCGGCGGGCTGGGCCGGAACGTCCTCGTCGACGAGGCATGGGCCCGCGCCGCACCGAACCTCGCGCACGGTGGGTCGGTCCCCGCCGCCCTCGACCCGGCGGCCCTCGACGCCCTCCTCGAGCAGGTCGCGGCCGGCGTCGCGGACATCCCCGAGGCGCTTCGGCCTCTGGTCGGTGACGGGCTCATCCCCGCGGTCGCTGACCAGTTCGCCGCGCGGGTCCGGGAGGCCTACGACGGGGACCTCCTGCTCGGGGTCGTCGTCGACCCGCGCCTCGCGGGCCTTTCGCCGGACGACCCGGCGGCGGTCGCATCCCGACAGGCGCTCGTCGCTGACCTCGCGGCGCTCACCGCGGCCGGCTTCCACGCCGTCCGGGTGCTACCGCATCCGGACGGCACCCACGTGCTGGTGCTCGCGTCCGTCTCGGGGCTGCCCGGCGGGTCGAACCGCCCAGGCGAGCCGGCGCCCGCCGCGTATCGCTGGTATGCGACCCCGTTCCCCCCGCCTGACCCGGCACGGCCCCGGCCGCTGCCTGCCGAGCAGCCGGTCGACGCTCTCGGCGGCGGGACCGTCGGGCCACTGCGGCTCGACCAGGAGACGCTCGACTGGTCGTTCCGCATGGGCGGGCCGCGACTGCGCCGGCCGCAGCGATGGACCCCCGCACCGCTCGAGATCCGCCGTGGGCTCGGCGGCCGGGCGGTGTTCGTCGGCAACCGGCCGGGCATCGCGCTCGTGGTGTGCGTCGCACACATCCGGCGCGGCGCGGCCGACCCGTACGAGGTCCGGGTCGAGCTGCCCGAAGGCGCGGTCCTCGACCTCGACCAGTACGGCTATGTCATGAACCTGCTTGAGGAGTTGTGCCCACTCGGGGTGGAGATCAACACCTTCCAGCTTCGGCGCAACCACGTCTCGCCGGACGGCGGGCCGCCGCAGTTCCTCTCCGGCCGGGTCTCCCGCGGATACACCCGGTACCGCCGACGTCGCGCTATCGGCACGGAGCGGCACGGGCCGCCCGGCTGAACCGGGTCAGACACCTCGCACCGACCGTCGTCCACATCCGACAAGACCGCCGTCCGCTGTGGCGGACCCGTCCGACGCCGAGCCAGGAGGCCTGCCGTGCCACAACCGATCTCGTTCCTCGACAAGGACATCCTCGTCAACGGCGTCTCGACCCAGCAGGTCGCCGGGACGCTCAAGTCCGCCGGGCTCGCCGAGTCCAAAATCGGCGAGATCCTCGGCTGGTGGATCGTCGGGGCGACCGGCAATTCCCGGCCCGCGCCGTTCGACTTCGCCACCGACGTGCAGACGGTCGACCCGGACGCCGTCGTCACGTACGCGCGCAGCTTCGTGCACACCGACTGGGTCGACGGAGAGGACCGGGTGCAGGCCGCCGCGACCCCGGAGGAGCTCGGCTTCAACGCCCGCTTCCACGCCATCGAGAACGAGTTCGATGCCGTCCACGACCAGTTCGTCCGGCTCGCGGCGGCGGTGACGGAACTACGGTCGGACCTTGTCGGTGTCGTCCACGAACTGGAGAGCAAGCTCACGGCATTGCAGAACAACCTGTTCGATCTGCGGTCCCAACTGGCTCCGCCCCCGCAGGCACCCGGCAACCTCGGCATCCTCGGCAGCGTCAAGATCGCAGACAGGACGGCCTTCATCGCCCAGACCGGCAACGACTTCCAGCTCGTCGAGTTCGCCGGCACCACCCTCGGCGAGTCGATCAAGACCAAGCCGCAGATCGGTGCCACGGGCATCATGTTCCAGCCCCAGCAGGCGAGGCCCGACGACGTGGTCAAGACCGTGGCCGGGCTGGAGGACCTGATGACCGTGCCGGAGGTCAGGGAGGTCGTCGACCGCCCCGGCGCCACCGTCGCCGATCTGCGTGCCGTCGTCGGCGGCGCGGTGCTGCCGAACGGGATCACCGCGGCGTCCGTTCTCGCCGCACTCCCGGCGGACCGGCAGCTCGGCGGCGTCGCCACGACCGTCCAACTCGTGACCGGTGATGTCGTCTCGCGGCTGCCTCAGGAGACGGCGACGGCGGTGCTCGGTCAGGTCGTCGTCGACCCGGCGGTCGCGAACACCCCGGTCGGGGACCTCAGCACGGCGTCTGGCACAGTCGTTGGGCTCGGGTCCGGGATCGTCGGGCTGCTCGAAGGTGCCGGGGTCGACACGACGGTCTCCGGCCTCGCCCGCCTCGCCACAACGGACATCGCCCGGCAGCTCGCGACGACCGGGGTGGCGGTGAACAACGACGCGCTGCGGGACGCCGTGGCGCGGAGCCGGATCATCGCCGCCCTCGGCACACCGCACTGACCATGGCCGGCGCACCGGTCGCCCGGCCGGCCGACGTCTCGGCAACGGCCGGCTCGTCGCCCTACACCGGGGCGACGAGCGGGACCTGGACCCCAGGCACCCTGCAGCTCACGACATCCGACGTGCTGTCCAGTGACGGCCACAAGGTCGTCGTCAAGGTCAGCTGCTCGTTCTCGTTCTTCGGCACTGACGGACAGAAGAGCGTAAACGGCAGCTCGACGGTGACTCTCGAGCCTGGCAGCAGAGGGCTCACAGCCGCCGGGGTGTGTCCACTCGTGGACGGAGACTCTGCCCAGGACACCTTCGGTAACACGGTCTCCGTGGCATCGGACGCCCTGCTGGTGACGGACTGACTCGCGGCTCACGCGGCGGCCGGCCGGGAGATCGCGGCGACCTCGAGCGGCGCGCTGCCCAGTTCGGCGTCCCTGACGAAGCCGGATGTGCCGGTAGTCGGACTAATAGGCCGCGGCCGACAACCCCCCGGCGCAGGCACCGCCTGGACCTCGCCGGCGGGCGTCGGAGGTATTGGTGATGATGGCGAGTCGACCGGTGAGGGCAGCGCTGTCAGAAGTTGACGTTGATTCCGGTGGTTTTGCAGGCGTCGGTCAGGTCCGCGCCCGCCTTCTCGAAGGCAGGGTTCTCGACGGCTTCTTCCGGGTTCGAAGCCGCTGCCGCCTTGGATGCCTCCGCACCCATCTGTCTGATCGCGGTGGCCACCTTGCTGTCGCCTCCGGCGGAGGCCAACGTGGTCAACGTCTCGCCCATCTCGGTGAGCATTTTCTTGTAGTCGGCCGCCGACGGTTCTTTGCCAGACTTCATGATGGTGATGAGCGCCGCCTTCGATTCTTCCCCGGCCTTCTTCGCAGACTCACAGAGCTCCTTGTCGCTCATGCTGGCCGTGGTTCCCGCCGGAGCCGGCGAGGACGGCGCCGATGAGGCGGAGGCGGCTGCCGAGGAAGGAGCCGCGGTGGCAGGCGGCGCGGACGCGGCAGTGGTCGCAGGGTTCCCCCCACCACACCCGGCGAGAGCCATCAGAGAGGCGCAGATCAACACAGCGGCGGTAGCATGAGGTCGTTTCACAGGCGCGTACGCTAGTCGATGCCCGTGTTTTGATCAACTCCGAGGCGATCGTTCGGTCGAGGAGCGCTTACCCGCCGCCAGCTTGACGGATAGATGCGCACGGAGCCGCTACTCCAACCGGGATCGTTCCGGCGTCGAGGTGGCTGCGCGCGTACCTGCACCTCGTCGGACACCGCAATCCGTGCCCGCCCAGATCGGGTCGGCGAGTGCCGACAACCCCCGGCGCAGGCATTCGGTGAGACGGGCCGCGATCCGTCCATCGGGGTCGCGGCGTGGGTTGAAGATGGTGACGTCGAGGCCAACCACGCGCCCGCTCGACATCGCTGTGCACAGCACCGTCTCGACCTCGTCCCAGGTCATTCCGCCGGGCAGCCGGTAGTCCACCGCGGGCATGACCGCGTCGTCCAGAACGTCGACGTCGAGGTGCACCCAGTACCCGGAGCGCTCATCGCCGGCCAGCCAGTCGATCGCCTGCCTTGCCGCCGACGCCGCGCCGGCTTCACGTACCCCATCAAGGTCGATCACGTGCAGCCGCGCGGGCAGCGCCTGCATCCCGGCCTGCGCCGACTCTTCGGCGTCCCGGAAGCCGAAGGCGACGACGTCCTCGTCCCGTACCAGCGGTCTACGGCCCTCGATGTCGGTGAGCATCCGCGGCCCGCGGCCGGTCGCCAGTGCGAGGTTCATCGAAGCGGCCTCTCCGTTCGGTTCGGCTGCCGGTTGGTAGAAGTCGGTGTGGCCGTCGATGAAGAGCAGGCCGTAGCGGCCACGTCGGCGCAGGGCGAGGAGGTTGCCGAGCAGGATGCTGCAATCCCCGCCGAGGACGACCGGGAACGAGCCGCGGGCGAGGACCGCACCGACCGCGTCGGCCAGTGTGGCTGTGTACCGCGCGATGCCGCCCGGGTTGAGGACTCCGGTGTCGGCGTCCCGCCTCGGGTCGTATATCGGCGGCTCAACCCGGCCGCCGATTACTGCGCCTGGCAGATCCGCCAACCCGGCGTCGAGCAGCGCCGCCGGCATTTCCTCCACGCCGGAGGGCCGCAGCCCGAGAACGGACGGAGCCTGGAGGATCGTCAGCTCCCGCACGAGACGTATCTTCCCCGATTTCCTGCGACGCATTCTTCGGCTGCTGCTGATCTCCGCAGACGACGTTCAACGCGTAGTGCTATCCAGGCGCAGCCCCAAGGTGATGAGCACGCTTCCGCTGACCGCTTCGAGGCGGCGCCGAATTGTTGGTCGACGGAACCAGGTTCCGGCCCGGCCCACAGCGGCGGCCAGGAGCGCGGTGGTAGCCAACAGGGGCCGGTCTGCCGGCACGAACTGAGGATAGAAAGCGACCATAAAGACGGCAGCCTTGGGGTTGGCGAGCATGACTACGACCCCTTGATGCCTAGGTAGATCAGAAAGGCCGCACCGGCTGCGCGAAGCACAATGAAGGCCACCTCCGAGGCTGCGACCACAGCAGCCAAGCCTGCACCGGCGCACAACGCCCACAGGTACAAACCCGCCTCCAGCCCTAGCACCGTTGGCACTGCTGCTCTCATGCCGTGCAGCGCCGCCCGCCGAAAGATCAAGGCCATGGCTGGTCCCGGCGAAGCAGAAATGAGCAGTACCGCCACCACGAACGCGGGCAGCAATGCGACAAGATCCATCAGCCGATCCTGCCGCGCGCCGACCACTGGCTCAAGTGGCCTGCGAGACACGGCCTGGTCGGCGAATGTCACCGCCGCGTTGACGTAGGGCGCGACGCCGCGCCTGCCAGACCACTAGCCTACGTGGGCACCTGGGGCTTCGCCGCCGGTCCCTGGCCGAAACAAGGAGGTCGTTGATGGCTGAGTTGAGTTCGAGTGGCGACCGGCCGACCGAGGCTGATTTCGTGGCCGCGATGCGTCGAGCGCAGCTGCAGGTTCCCGAATCGCTGTACGCCGGAACCCTGGCCGGCTTCCGTGACATCAGCGCGCATCTGGTGCTGCTGCGCGAAATGATGCCGGGGATCGGCGACCCGTTCTACGCCCACCGGTTCCCGGACCGAGAGGGAGACCACAATGACGCAGTGGCATGAGCTTTCTGTGGCGGAGATCGGCCAGCGGCTACGTAGCGGTGAGCTGACCTCGGTGGCCCTGACCGAGTACACGCTGTCCCGCATCGACGCGATCAACCCGTCGTTGCATGCGTTCGTGCATGTCACCTACGACCGCGCACTGCGCGACGCGGCCCGCGCCGACGGTGAGTTGAAGATGGGCCGGGACCGCGGGCCGTTGCACGGGTTGCCGTACGCCCTGAAAGATGTCATCGACACGGCGGGGATACCCACCACCAGCCACTCACATCTGCGCTTGGACCATGTGCCGGACGAGGACGCCGAAGTTGAGCGCCGCCTGCGGGCGGGCGGTGGTGTCCTGGTCGGCAAGCTCGCCACACACGAGTACGCGCTGGGAGGTCCGAGCTTTGAGCTGCCGTTCCCACCGGCCCGCAACCCGTGGAATCCCGACCACGGGCCGGGCGGCTCGTCGTCGGGGAGCGGGGTGGCGGTGGCCGCGGGCCTGGTCCGGGTAGCGGTCGGCACCGACACCAGCGGATCCGTCCGTGGGCCCGCCAGCCACTGCGGGGTGGTCGGACTGAAACCAACCTATGGGCTGGTGTCGCGGCGGGGAATGCTTCCTCTGTCGTACTCCCTCGACCACGTGGGCCCGTTGGCGGCGACCGTCGCCGACACGGCGGCGGCGCTGCAGGTCATGGCGGGCTACGACCCGCACGATCCGGGAAGCTCGCCGCGCCCGGTGCCCGGCTTCACTGCTCTTCCGCAGGAGGATTTGGCTGGTCTTCGTATCGGCTTCGCCCGGGAGATGCTGTGTGCGGAACCCGAGGCCTCGCTCGAGGTGATCGCCGCGATTGAAGGAACGGCGGAGCGCCTGGCGGAGTTGGGGGCCATTGTGGAGGAGGTGACGCTGCCACCGTTCGAACAGTTCAACGCGGTTGGGCGGGTCATCATGGCGGCGGAAGGTTTCTCCGTGCACGAGGCGAACCTGCGGTGCCACCCGGAGCTGTTTGGCCGGTACACCTACCAACGGCTGGTTCCCGGGGCGGCGGTGCCCGCCGCCGATTTGATCCGGGCTTTTCGCCTCCGCCACGCGCTCACCGAGCGCCTGGACCGCGAGATCTTCAGCCGGTACGACGCGCTCCTGGCCGGCAGCGCTCTGACGCCGCCGCCCCAATTCTCAGACTTCGGCCCCGACTGGCCGCCGCCGAGGGCGGCTACGTTGACCCAGACCATCGTGTTCAACGTGACGGGTCATCCGGCTGTCAACGTGCCGGTCGGGCTCTCCTCGTCCGGGCTGCCACTGGGCGCACAGATCGCCGGCCGTCCGTTCGAGGACGCGTTGGTGCTACGGGTGGCCGCAGCACTCGAAGCCGTTTCTGAAGGCCCATCGGTCCCCACGTGGCCCCCAGTTACACGCCGCCTAGATCCATGACGTCTTGTCCAGTGGGGCAACGAAAAGGACCGCTGACCTGTTTTACCCTGGTCAGCGGCCCTTTTTCGTACCGTCGGGACGGCGGGATTTGAACCCACGACCCCTTGACCCCCAGTCAAGTGCGCTACCAAGCTGCGCCACGTCCCGTTGCTGCCGGAAGTCTACCCCTCCGACAGCCGGTACAGCGTAGCGCAGAAGGTCGACAAGCTCCCACGGGCCCCCATGCCGCTCCTCATCGGGCGAGCTGGTTGACCTCCACGTAGCTGGGAACCTGCTCCGGCAGCGGCTCACCGCGGGCCACGGCCAGCGCGGTGGCGGCGGTGGCTGCGATGGCCGTACGGAACAGCAGCGATCCGTAACTGATCCGGCGGACGCCGAGTTCGGCCAGGCGTCCCACGGTGTGCTGCCCCGGCAGGTAGAGGATATTGACGGGGGCGTCGGTGCTGGTCACGACAGTTCGGATGCGATCATCGTCGGCGAGTCCGGGTACGAAGATCCCGTCGGCGCCGGCGGCACGGTACGCCTCGACCCGGGCGAGGGTGTCGGCCATCTGCGGGTCGTCCAGGGCCAGCCAGTGGACATCGGTGCGGGCATTCAGGAATAGGTTGGGCACCTGGGACTTGATGGTGGCGATCAGTTCCTGTTGCTGGCTGATCGAAGCGAGCGTGCCGTCAGGACGGCCGTCTTCGAGGTTGATGCCGACGGCTCCGATGGCGGCAAGCTCCGCCGCGAGCTGGGCCACCTCGCCCGGGTCGGTGCTGAAACCGGCCTCGATGTCGACGGTGAGCCGGCAGGGCAGGCGGGCGAGGCGGCGGGTGAGCGCTACTGTCTCGGCGCGGGCCGCCCCCTGCCCGTCGCGGAGGCCGTGGGCGGCGGCCACTCCGAGGCTGGTGGTGCCGATGGCGCCGAAACCGGCGTTGACGAGGATCGCCGCGGACGCATAGTCCCAGGCGTTCGGGAGCAGCAGGGGGGTGCCGCTGTGGTGCAGGGCGTGGAAGTCGTTGCAGGCGTCGGTGCTGGTGGTCGAAGCGGACATTCAGGCACCGTACGGCATCGTTTCGGTCAATGCCGAACTAATGACACGCACACCGGCAGGATGGCTTGCCGGGGCGGGGAAGCGCTCAACTATCGCTACATTTGGGCGGACCTGGGCGTAACTGAGAGGAAACTGAGTTGAGTAACGTGTCCGTCACACCCGATGAGCTTGTCGGGGCGCGCAGGCTGGTCCGTACCTTCTCGATCATCGCCATCATCGAGGCGGTCACCTGGGCCGGCCTCCTGGTCGGGATGTACTTCAAGCACATCGCCCAGACCACCGAGGTGGGTGTCCGCATCTTCGGGAGCCTGCACGGGGCGGCGTTCGTCGCGTACCTGCTGGTGACCCTTCTGGTGGCGGCCCGCCTGAAATGGCCGATCCGCTGGATCACGCTCTTCGCGCTGGCGGCGGCGGTGCCTCCGTTCACGATCGTGGTGTTCGAGGTCTGGGCGCGCCGGACCGGAAGACTCGACCTGCGCTGACCGGTCCGTAAGTTCTTCTGCCCTCGGGGCATCGGACCGGCGGCGGGAATGTGTCGGCGTTACTGTCTCGTCCAATAGTCTCGGGTCAGATACTATCGTTGACGATAGTATCTCTGGCAGGAGTGTTCATGGTCTCTTTTGTTGGCCGGGAGCGGGAACTCGCGGTTCTTGAGGGGCTGCTAGATGAGGTCCGGGCAGGATTCGATACCTCTCGGCCGGGGCGATGCCTGCTGATACGTGGGCGGCGGCGGATCGGGAAGTCGAGCCTGGTCGAGGAGTTCGTTGGCCGATCAAGTGCTCCTGCCGTCTTCTACACGGCCGCGGGAGCCAGTGCGGAGGCTGAACTCGCCGAGTTGGTGGATGCGATCCGTTCCTCAACGCTTCCGGATCGGGCGATTTTCGATGAGGCCACCCCAGGAAACTGGACGGCGGCGCTGCGTCAACTCGCCGGAGTATTGCCGCAGGACCGGCCGAGCGTCGTGGTTATCGATGAGGTTCCCTACCTGATGGATCGGGTCGACGCGTTCGAGGGCGTCCTGCAACGTGCGTGGGACCGGGAACTCAGCCGCAAGCCAGTTCTGCTCATCCTGATCGGGTCTGATGTGTCGATGATGGAGGCACTCGGCTCTTACGGCCGACCGTTTCATCAGCGTGGCCAGGAGATGGTGCTGGGCCCGCTAAATCCGGCGGAAGTCGGCGAGATGCTCGGGCTTGCCCCTGCCGCCACTTTCGATGCTGCACTGATCACGGGAGGGCTGCCGCTGATCTGTGCGGCATGGCGTCCCGGAATGGACCTGTGGGCCTTCCTATCAGCGCAACTGACCAATCCGGTCTCTGCGCTGCTGGTTTCCGCCGAGCGGTCGCTGGCGGCTGAGTTCCCGGATTACGTCCATGCACGCCAGGTGCTCTCCGCCATCGGCAGCGGTGAGCGGACTTTCACCAATATCGCACGGGCTGCCGGTGGGATCTCCGGTACCACGCTGACCCGGGCGACCGAGTTCCTGACTGCCAAACGCCTGGTCGCCGCGGAACTGCCGATTTCGATGAGACCGTCGAGGGAACGCCGGTATCGAGTCATTGATCCGTACTTGAAATTTTGGCTGCGTTTCATCCAGCCGCACTTGCCCGAGATTGAACGGATGCGCGGAGATCTCACCCTTGAACGGGTCCGTACCGGATGGACAGCCTGGCGTGGCCGTGCGATCGAACCCCTCCTGCGGGAGTCACTGGCCCGTCTGCTGCCGGATGACAAATTGCCGGTGGCTGCGGCGATCGGCGGTTACTGGACGCGGTCCAACGACGTCGAGATCGACATCGTTGGCGCTGACCGGGCACCGGTCGCCAAGCAGTTGCTCTTCTTCGGATCCATCAAATGGCTGGAAAAATCCCCGTTTGACCGTCACGATCTGGCGGCTCTGAACTGGCACCGAGCCGCTGTCACCGATCAACCAGTCCCACTCATCGCATTGAGCCGCAGCGGTGTGGAGTGCGAGGGGCTGGATGCGGCGTACGGTCCAGCCGACCTGCTCGCTGCTTGGCAGAGGTGAGATACAGAGGGGCCATACCCGTCTGAGCAGGGGATTTTCCGTCGACACGCCTTGCTCGGCCTGCGGGGTTACACCACCGATCCGGTAGGCGGGTGGGTTTCCATGGTCGTCTCTTCGGTGGCTTCCTCGCCGCCGGCCTCCTCCGCTACGCCCTCCGCTGGCTCCTCCTCTGCTGCTGCTTCTTCTTCTTCCTCCTCCTCCTCGCCGGCCTCGGCCTCCTCCGCCGCTACGGTCCCGGCTGCCGTGGGGTCGACCCAGGTGAACTCGATCTCCATCGAGATCTCCGAGTCGCTCTCCTGTTCGATCTCCAGTTCACAGCGGACCTGATCGGCGACGGTGACCGTCCCGGCGGCTCCGAAGAAGATCTTGCCGCCGGATTCCAACTGGCCCGCCAACTGTCGCAGCCAGGCGGCCAGATCGGTACGCGACACCACGCGTTCGTCTTCAAAGATGTCCATGCCGACATGCTCGCATCCCGCGGCACCCCTCAGACTGTGAGACAGGGTGCTCAGCCTGGCGGGATGTTCCCAGTACCGCCCCGGTCGGGCGATTCCCCAAGGCAGCCCCCGCGTCGATCAAGGATTTCCTTGCCGATCAAGGGGGTATCGCTGTGTTTAGAGATCAAGTTACGACCGTTCGTCCTTGATCGACGGGGCGGGGGGTGGGGGGACAGGTTTGCCGGGCGGGCCGCCGGGTAGCGCAGGGGGCGAGGAGGCGCCATGGGAGCGGATGGGCAGGTCGTCGTCATCACCGGCGCCAGCGCCGGCATCGGGCGGGCCACCGCCCGGCAGTTTGCCGCCCGCGGCGCTCGGATTGCGCTACTGGCCCGCGGTGAAGCCGGCCTGGCCGGTGCTGCGGCCGACGTCCGCGCGGCTGGCGGGACAGCGCTGGAGGTGCCGGTGGACGTCGCCGACTATCGACAGATGGAGGTGGCGGCCGACCGGGTGGAGCGGGAACTCGGCCCGATCGACGTGTGGATCAACAACGCCTTCACCGCGGTCTTCGCCCCGTTCATCGAGACGGAACCGGAGGAGTTCCGGCGGGTCACCGAGGTCACCTACCTCGGCTACGCGTACGGCACCCGCGCTGCCCTCGACCGGATGCTGCCCCGCAACCGGGGCGTGGTCGTGCAGGTCGGCTCCGCGCTGGCCTACCGCGGAATCCCGCTACAGGCGGCCTACTGCGGAGCCAAACACGCGATCCAGGGCTTCACCGAGGCGCTCCGCTGCGAGCTGCTGCACCGCCGCACCGGGGTGCAGATCACCATGGTGCAGCTGCCCGCGGTCAACACACCGCAGTTCGACTGGGTGCTCTCCCGACTGCCGCACCGGGCCCAGCCGGTCCCGCCGATCTACCAGCCGGAGGTGGCCGCGCGGGCGATCGAGTACGCCGCCGACCATCCGCAGCGGCGGGAGTACTGGGTGGGTGGCTCCACCGTCCTGACGTTGATCGCCAACAAGTTCCTCCCCGGACTGCTCGACCGCTACCTGGCCCGTACCGGCTTCACCTCCCAGCAGACTCCAGAACCACGCGACCCGGGACGGCCGGCGAACCTGTGGGATCCGGCAGACGGGGCCGGTGAACGTGACTTCGGAGCACACGGCTCCTTCGACGCCCGCGCCCACCCGCACAGCCTCCAGCAGTGGCTGTCGCAGCGCCGCGGCCTGGCCACCAGCCTGGTGACCGGCCTGGCCGGGGTCGGTGCGGCGGTCGCCAACGCCCTCCGCCGCGGGTAGTGGCAAAGGCGCCAACCAGGCGGTGGCGCTGGCGCAGCTCGGGGTCCCGGCCGGCCTGCTGGCGGTGGTCGGCACCGATGAGGTCGCCGACCGGCTGCTCGAGCAGGCCAGCTCGGACGGCGTCGACATCTCCGCTGTGGTCCGTCGCCACGGGACAGAGAACGCGTTGGTCGTTGACGTCGTCGACGGGCACGGCCAGTGGCGCTACCTCGAGGACCTGCCGCACGCCACCCTCCTCACCGAAGAGGATGTGCAGACGGCAGCCGAGAAGCTGGCCGCCGCCATCGCCGTACTGGTGCAGTTGCAGCAGCCGGCGCCGGCGGCCCTGGCGGCAGCGCACTGTGCCCGGGAAGCGGGCCGGTACGTCCTGCTCGACGGAGCCCCCGACGAGACGGCGCGTGATGCGCTGCTGGCCGCCGCCGACATCGTGCGCACCGACGCCCGCGAGGCCCAGCACCTCGCCGGCTCGGCGATCCCCGATGCGGCGACGGCGCTGCGGGCCGGACGAGACCTGCTGCGGCGGGGGCCGCGGCTGGTGGTGCTCGGGGGCCGCCCCAACCTCACGTCTGAGGCGATCGGCGCCCAGTTGGCGCAGCTCGAGTGATGCCCGTGGGGCGACCTCAACGTCCGGTCGAGGCGCGGCGGTTCATCACGTTCTGCTTTTTGTCCAGCCGGCGCCGCTGCCGCGGCGTCAACACCTTGCGGCCGGACTGCTTGTGGTAGTTCTCGTTGCGGCGCTCGGCGCTGATCGGCATGGTCGCGCACCTCCTCCAGGTCCCGGCACCGTGCTTACCCCCGTACGGGACGGTCAAACCGGATGATCGTGGCTGCCGCCCACGCTGCCCGGTCACGCGCTGCCCGGTCACGCCGGGAGCAGAATCAGGTCGCCGTCGGTGTCCGCCTCGATCCGAGTGCCGAAAGGCTGGCTGATCTCGTTCAGCAGGACCCGGGAGAAGTGGACGTCCGCGGCACCGGAGCGGCGTAGCCGCATCTGGCGGAGCTGCATCGGCACCAACCGCAACCGCAGCAGCTCACCGCTGCCCGCACCGACGTCGGCGAGGTAGAGAAAGCGCAGGTCAGGGCGGTACTGCTCGTAGCCGCTGATCCCCTCGTAGTCGTCGATCAGGTCCCCGCAGCCGTACAGCACCAGCCGTCCGCGGTAGACCTCGATCGGTCGGGGATGGTGGGAGGAGTGGCCGTGGACCAGGTGCACGCCCTCGTCGATCAGCCGGCGTGCGAACTCGACATGGGGCTGCGGCACCTCGTAACCCCAGTTGGACCCCCAGTGGATGGAGACCACCACCAGGTCGCTGGGGCGGGCCGACGACCGGATCCGCTCGGCGAGTCCGGCTGCGCTGGCCAGCGATACCTCCGGCAGCAGGGCCACCCCCGGCCGGTCGCCGACGGCCGCCCAACCATCCGGTACGCCGCTGGACCGCACCGCCACCGACCAGATCAGGACGCGTCGGCGGCCGTCGACGTCGACCGTGGTCGGGCCCCACGCCGACTGCTCGTCCCGCCCGGCCCCCGCCGTTCGCAGGCCCGCCGCCGCCAGCGTCTCCAGGGTCTCCAGCAGGCCGCGCTCTCCGAAGTCCAGCACGTGGTTGTTCGCCAATGCGCAGACATCCAGCCCCGCGGCCGACAGGCACGGCAGGTTTCCCGGATCCATCCGGTAGTGGATCCCCTTGCCGAGGGCGTAGTCGTCGCTGCGGGTGACGCTGGTCTCCAGGTTGACCAGCCGGACGTCCGGCGCGGCGGCGTCGAGCACCGCCAACGACTCTCCCCAGGGCCAGGAGAAGTCGACCGGACGCGTGATGGGTCCCCCCACGGACTCCGCCAGCGACACATAGGTGCGTGCATCCTTCGCCGTACGTTCCCGCAGCGTCGACCCGCCGGGGGAGGGCAGAATCTGGTCGACGCCCCGGCCGGTCATCACATCGCCGGCCAGGAAGAGCGTGACCACGCCATCCTCCACCCGCTCCACCATACGGATGCCATCACCGGGGGGCGGAAAAATTCTGTCCGTGATGTCGAAATGCCGGCCGCTTCTTCGACGCGTTAATAGAGAGCGCGGTTCTTCACCCGGGCGCGGTGCCCGGGGCCGGCTCCGAAACAGCGAGCAGAGGAGATTTCAGATGCGGGTCATGGTCCTGATCAAGGCGACCGAGCAGTCCGAGGCGGGGGTCCTCCCGAGCGAGCGGCTGCTCGCCGAGATGGGGAAATTCAACGAGGAGTTGGTGCAGGCCGGGGTCATGCTTGCCGGCGAGGGGCTGCAGCCGAGCGCCAAGGGGGCCCGGGTCCGTTTCTCCGACCGCGGCACCAGCGTCGTTGATGGTCCGTTCGCCGAGACGAAGGAACTGATCGCCGGATACTGGCTGTGGCAGGTCAGGTCGATGGATGAGGCGATCGAGTGGGCCCGGCGGATCCCCAACCCGGACAAGGAGCACTCGGAGGTGGAGATCCGGCCGGTGTTCGAGGCGGAGGACTTCGGTGAGGCGTTCACACCTGAGCTGCGGGAGCAGGAGGAGCGGCTGCGCGTCCAGGTGGAGGCCCAACGGTAGTCATCGTCGGCGGGCCTAGCTGTCGTACCCGTGTGCTTTCATCGGGAACCGTGACGGTTTCCGATACCCATCGGACGATCGAGGCGGTCTGGCGGATCGAGTCTCCGCGGCTGATCGCCGGTGTCGCCAGGCTGGTGCGCGACATCGGGATCGCCGAAGAGCTTGCCCAGGATGCGCTGGTCGCCGCGTTGGAGCAGTGGCCGGAGTCAGGTGTCCCGCAGAAACCGGGCGCCTGGCTCATGGCGGTCGCCAAACGCCGCGCCATCGACCTGATCCGACGCAACGAGCGGTTGGGGCACAAGCTGGCGGAGCTCGGCCACGGGCTGGAGATCGATATCGACAAGAGCTCAGCCGACTTCGAGGCGGTGCTCGATGACACCATCGAAGATGATCTGCTGCGGCTGGTCTTCATCGCCTGCCACCCGGTGCTACCCGGTACGGCCCGGGTGGCACTCACCCTGCGGCTGCTCGGTGGGCTGACGACCGACGAGATCGCCCGGGCGTTTCTGGTCTCCGAGTCGGCGATCGCGCAGCGGATCGTCCGGGCGAAACGGAGCCTGGCCCAGGCACGGGTGCCCTTCGAAGCGCCGCAGGGAGCCGAACGGGCCGCCCGTCTCCCCGTGGTGCTCGAGGTCGTCTACCTCGTCTTCAACGAGGGGTACGCCGCGACCGCCGGGTCGGACTGGATCCGAACTGACCTCTGTGAGGAGGCGCTGCGGCTCGGCCGGATCCTGGCGGAGCTGATGCCGGGCGAGCCGGAGGTGCACGGGCTGGTCGCGTTGATGGAGTTGCAGGCGTCTCGGCTGCGGGCGCGGGTCGGCCCCTCCGGGGAGCCGATCCTGCTGCTCGATCAGGACCGCGGGCGCTGGGACCGGCTGCTCATCCGCCGCGGGCTCGCCGCGTTGGAGCGCGCCGAGGCGCTCGGCGACACCCCCGGGCCGTACCGGGTGCAGGCCGCCATCGCGGCGTGCCATGCCCGCGCCCGTACCGCCGAGGAGACCGACTGGGCACGGATCGCCGCGCTCTATGCGGTGCTCGCCCGGCTCACGCCGTCGCCCGTGGTGGAGCTGAACCGCGCGGTGGCGGTCGCGATGGCCGACGGGCCATCAGCGGGGCTGACGCTCGTCGACGCGCTGGTGGCGGAGCCAGCGCTGAAGAACTACCACCTGCTGCC
>DASULK010000247.1:0-22910 GCA_036278255.1 Micromonospora sp. | reverse complement strand
CAACCAGGCCGGGCTACTCGCATAGAGATCCTTCAGCACCTCGGGATCGATGAACAGCCGCTGGCGCAGGTCCTGCCAGATCGCAGACTCGCCCTCGGCCTCGGCGAGGCGGCCGAGGCTGACCAGATAGTTCCGCTCGATGCGGTTGAAGTCGTCCTCGGCCTGGGCGTAGATCATCCCGAACACCGCATGGGCATCGGTTTTGCCCACCACATGCGCGATCCCCCAGTCGTCACGGGTAATGCTCACGTGCGCCGCCTGCATCCGCCAGCGGGCGTGATCGGGCGGGGCCTGATCGGGCGCGGCTTGCGCGGGAGCGGCGGACGCGAGGCCGGATGGTAGCGCTGTCACGACAGCGGCAGCGGCTGCTGTGCCCAGCACACGACGCCGGCTCAGCCCTTCGTTCTGCGCCTGGTCCATGAGTTGGTCCACCTTCCTCAAGCGTCAGGGAATCGTGGCGGGGATTACGCGGTCTGTGCGGTGGCCGTTCGACCTGGGGACGACAACGATCATCGCTGCCTCCTGGGCCGCTTGGCGATCAAGCTGCTCTATGAGTACCACTCATTCTGACCTGGGGCAATAGAGATCAGAAGATATTTGATCTGCGAAACATGCTCGTGAGAAGCGAGGTCCATCGCGAGTGGGGAGTCGCAGTGGACTCGCTCTCGACCCCCCGTTACGCCGAGAGCGGATCCACTGCGACCCTCCGGGCAGATGCGGATCCGCCCGGCGACTGCCTGCGCCATGAAGCACCGGCAACCAGCTTGGCAACAAACGGTGCCATCTACAGTCAAATATGGGACTATATATTGCCAAGTTGTCGCAAACCTAAGCACACGCCGCGTAATAGCGTCAATCCCCGATTCCACTCCGGGCGGTGGTATGTAAACCTAGGGGCCCATCCATGGGGAGGAACTCGATGTCGCAGGACACCGACCAGCCGGGCGGGTCATTCGCGGAACGTCTCGACTGGCTGTTCCGCCACGCGCCTGACCCGGCCACCGGCAAGCCGTACAGCGTCCGGCATGTCGCCGCCGCGCTGACCGAGCGCGGCTGTCACCCGAGGGCCATTCGGCCGTGGCGGCGATGATCGAACAGGTGCGGTTACTGGAAGCCGCCGCCCGGGAGCGGCGGGTGAGGACCGCTCCTCGCGGAAAGCCGTGAACGACCAGCAGGCCGCCGGTGGACCCTCGCCCGTACGAGCACATCGCGCAACTCAGCCGTTGACGACGAGGGATCCGATGCGCAGTCACCCCGAGCTGATCACCCTCCGCCGGCAGGCCGTCCAGGCGCTGACGTCACTCAACCTGCGTGGCACGTTCACCTTCTCTGAGCTGCACGAACGGATCGAACGGCACCGCGGTCGACCCGTACACCTGATCCCCCGCGACCTGCCGGCACTGGCCCCGCACGGGCTATGGGTGGCTGGCGAGCACGCCGACTACGTGTTCTACGCGGCCAACGCCAACCAGGTTCGGCAACGCCTCATCATCGGCCACGAGTACGGGCACATGATTTTCGACGACGCCTCCACCCCGGCCGAATTCGATCAAGTCGCGGCAATGCTGATGCCCGACGTGGACCCCTCGGTGTCGCAAATCATGCTCGCCCGTCGGACCTACGACCAACCGATCGAGCGGCGGGCGGAGGTGTTCGGCACGGTCGTGGTCCAGCGCGCGGAGTCGTGGTCAGACCTTCCGGTGGCCGTTGCCGATCCCGAGGTGTCCGCACGGCTGGCGTCGACGCTGGAAGGGCGGCCCGGCGCATGGTGAGCCTGATCCACGGTGCGATGCTCGTCGTCGCCCTGGCCTGCTGGTGCATGAGTCTCTACAAAACTCCGCGACCTCGCGCGGGATCCGGGTAACCGTCCGCTGCGGGCGCTCTGCCTCTCGCTGGTGGCGATCACGCTGTCGCTTCGGCCTGCGGTTGATCACCGTCGGAGCGTCGGTCGGACTCGGATATGTGGCCGCGAAGTTGGTCGCGGTCGCCGCTGGGGCGCTGTGGCCCGGCTCAGCGTTGATCACCGACGCGGTCGTCGTCACCTCCTTCACCATCGCGATCCTGCTGATCCTGATCGGCGCGACCATTCCGTCCTGGGGTCCCCGCATCGGCCTGGACCGGTTGTGGTTCTGGGTGGCGGCGCTGCGCGACTGCTACCGACTGCATCCGTTGTGGACTGCGATCCACGAGGTCGTACCGGAGATCGCGCTGCTGCCGGCGCCACCCGGGATACGAGGCCACACGGCGTTCGCCCAAGAGTCATCCCTCCGTCGGGTCCGGATGACCGTGGAGATCCTCGACGGCTACGCCACGCTGCTGCCATGGATATCGGGGAAGGTGTTCCGGCAGGCACAGACCGCCGCGCAGGAGGCCGGCCTCACCGGTGACCGGCTCGCTGCGACGACCGAGGCAGCGGTGATCGCGGCCGCGCTGACCTACCGGCACCGCGGCTGGCCGGTACCCGAGGATGCCGACGAGGTGCCCATGCTGCCGATCGACGGGCGCCCCACCGACCCGGTCCGCGGTGACCACAGCGGCGCCGCGGAACAGGTGGCCTGGCTGACACAGGTCGCCCGCGCCTACCGCTCTTCCGCGGTCGCCGCCGTGCTGGCACAACTCGCCCCACCAACCCCCGCAGCTGTCCGAGAGAGGTAGCTCCAGCCCATGGTCAGCGCAACCGACATCGAGACCCGCCCGGCCGTCAGCCGCCTCGCGCGTGCCGTAACGGAGGTGTTCGCCCCCGCGGTGTTGGCCGCGGTCATGCCGCTCATCATCGCCGTCGACGCCGCATCATCATGGGCCGCCGGGCTGGGCTGGGGGCTGCTGGCGGTGCTGTTCAGCTCGGCGATCCCGTACGGAATCATCCATCTCGGGGTACGCCGGGGCACGCTCACCGACCATCACATCGGCGTACGGGAACAACGCCGCAAGCCCCTCATCTACGGCCTGCTGTCGGTCCTGGCCGGACTCACGGCACTGATCGTCCTCGACGCACCCCGACCGCTCACCGCCATGGTCTTGGTCATGTTCGCCGTGCTGCTGACCGTCACCCTGATCAGCCAGGTATGGAAACTGAGCGCCCACGCAGCGGTATCGGCCGGCGCGGCCAGTGTCCTGATCGCCGTCTTCGGCCCGGCCCTGGCCGCCACGTTCGTCGTCGTGGCCCTGATCGGCTGCTCCCGGGTCCGGCTAGGCGACCACACGGCAGGGCAGGTCATCGCAGGCGCCGTGGCAGGCACGTTGATCGCCACCCCCACCTTCGTCCTGCTCGCATGACCCGCCCTGATGAGATCTTGACCGCGAGACCGGCTGATCAACATCCTGGGCTTCAACCCGCTGGATTGATCACGCTACATGGGCGAGCGCGTTGGTGTGGGTGGTGAGCAGGATCCGGCGCTCGGGCGGCAGCGCAGCATGGCTCCGCCTCAGCTCCGTTCGGTGAGCTGGTTACGCCAGTGTCTCCAGGTGTCTGCCAGTTTCGCCTCGGCGAGATGGGCGTGGTCGGTGAGCGCTCGCGCGAGGGCGCCGGGGCCGGCCAGCGGGGTCTGGTGGGTGAGGGGGTCGATGTCCGATCGCAGGCCGAGCAGCATGGCCGTGGCCAGCACCCGGTGGTGCTGCAGGATGCCGGGGGAGGTGCGTAGATCAGGGTCGGTCAGGTCTAGGTCCTCGACCAGCAGCGGGCGGCGGTCGTATGTCGCATGCAGGGTTGCCCGCAGGGACCCGCCGGTCTCGCCGGTACGGCCGAGCACCAGCATCTCGCGGAGCAGTGCTGTGGCTCCGGCCTCAAGGTCCAACTCGGTGTGCCGGTGCACCTTCGCCCCGTCGGCAACGACGAACGGCGCCTCCGCCCATACGAGGCTGGCACCGGCGGCGACGCGCACGGTGGCCGACCAGTGGGCTCGGGCCCCGCGTGCGTTGTAGGCGACGGTTCCGGAGGGCTCGACGATCTCGAGGGCCACACCGGAGCCGACGTCGATCTCGATGCGGAGGTCGTCGCCGGCGAGCAGGGTCGCGCTCATGCCGACCAACGCGACCCGAGCTCGGGCGCCGTCCACCTCGAGTGTGCGCGGCCCGACGAACTCGCCAGCGTCGAGGCGTACGAAGCGGGCCCGGTCGCCGGTGTGCTCCACCACCACCCGGGCCGGGGCGGCTGCGTTCATCCGGCGCCGCTCCGAACGCCGTGGTCGTGCGCATGCTCATGCCCGTGGCCGGTCTCCTCGGCGGCGTGGAAATGTGGGGCCATTGGCCCGGGGTCGGCGGGGATGTGGCTGCCGGCGCGGTGGTTGGCCATCAGTGCGCGGACCCAGGCGGTCAGCTCGGCGATGGCGGCAGGGTCCTGCTGGCTCAGGCCCAGGACCGGTCGCCCGTCACGCACGGCTTCAGCGTCGCTGACCATCCGCGGCGCGTGGACGCCGACGTACGGGGCGAGGTCGGTTTTGTTGACCACGAGGAGGTCGGCCCGCTCGATGCCGGGCCCACCCTTGCGGGCGACGTCCCCACCGCCGGCGACATCGAGGCAGAAGATCTGGGCGTCCACCAGGGCGGGGCTGAAGGTCGCGGTCAGGTTGTCGCCGCCGCTTTCGACGATGACGATGTCGAGGGGCGAGAAGTCGTGTTCGAGGTCCTCGACGGCGATCAGGTTAGCGGTGACGTCATCCCGGATCGCGGTGTGCGGGCACGCGCCGGTCTCCACTGCGCGGATCCGTTCCACCGGCAGCACTCCGGCGGCGCGCAGCATCCGGGCGTCCTCGTCGGTGTAGATGTCGTTGGTGACCACGGCAAGCTCGAGGTCCGCGGAGAGTTCCCGGCACAGGGTGGCGATCAGGGTGCTCTTGCCGGTGCCGACGGGCCCGGCGACGCCGAGCCGGAGGGCCCGGGTGGGGATGAGGTCGGGTTGATCAAGCAACGAAGATCCTCCTGATGCGGTGGACGTGGTCGAGCGACCACTGCTCGACCAGGGTTGCGGCGACGGCCGGCAGGTCATCGGGAGCGGTGACCTGCACGGCTCGGCGTACGGAACGTTCCAGCGAAGGCTCGGCGTGCAGCAGCCAGCGGACGGTGTCGGTCGGGTCCAGTGGCAGCAGCTTGAGGGCGGCGGCGGCCACGGTCTGCGCGTCGTCGTAGAGCACCGCCCGCGCTGTCCGCAGCTCGTCCATGCCGGTGGCCGCGGCGATCACGCCGAGGGCCACCGGTCGCATCGGGGCGACGCCGAGGTCTTTGAGCGCGACGACCGCCGGATGCCCGGGCCAGAGCCGCCCGGCCAGCCGGGCCAGGCCTCGACCGAGCAGCCCCGACGCCGTACGCAGCGGCTCGCTGGGGGTGCGTGCCAGCAGGGCGTCGTGTACGTCGGTGAGCACGACGGGTGTGGTGCGGGCCGCCCGCAGGGCGAGTACGGCGGCCGCGGCCTCGACGAGCGCGACCGAGCGGAGTCGGGCCTCGATGTACGCCGGCAGTTGGTCCGCGGTCATTCCGGCGCGCAGGGCGGGTTCGAGACCCGCGGAGTGCGCGTGGCCGCCGGTGGGGAGGCGCGCGTCTGCCAGCAGCAGTGCGCCGAGTTCTCCGGACATGGTCGGGCTCAGAACATCAGGTAGCGCTGGGCGAGCGGCAGCTTGTCCACCGGGTGCGGGCGGACCGGCTCGCCGTCAATTCTGATCGCGAACGTCTCCGGGTCCACGTCGATCGCGGGCAGGGCGGTGTTGTTGGGCAGGTCCGCCTTGGTGATCGCGCGCGTCGGTCGGATGGGGGTCAGCCGGCGCCGCAGGCCCAGGCGGTCGGCGAGTCCGTCCTCGATGGCCAGCGGTGACACGAAGGTGGTCGCCAGGTGTGGGGCCGACCCGGCGGAGCTGGGCAGCGGTGCCCGCATGAACACCGGCTGCGGGGTCGGGATGGCGGCGTTCTGGTCGCCGAGCGGGGCACTCACGATGGCGCCGCCCTTGAGTACGGCTGCGGGACGGATGCCGAAGAAGGCGGGGTCCCACAGCACCAGGTCGGCCAGCTTGCCGGGTTCGATCGACCCGACCTCGTGGTCGATCCCGTGTGCGACGGCGGGGCAGATCGTGTACTTGGCGACGTAGCGGCGGGCTCGCTCGTTGTCGGCGGGCAGGTCTGAGCCCAGTTTGCCGCGGTGCGCCTTCATCACGTGCGCCACCTGCCAGGTGCGGCAGACCAGCTCCCCGATCCGGCCCATCGCCTGCCCATCGGAGGAGGTGATCGACATGGCGCCCATGTCCTGCAGGATGTCCTCGGCCGCGATGGTGCTGGCCCGGATCCGGGACTCGGCGAAGGCGAGGTCCTCCGGGATACGCGGGTTGAGGTGGTGGGCCACCAGCAGCATGTCGAGGTGCTCCGCCACCGTGTTCACCGTGTGCGGCAGCGTCGGGTTGGTCGACGCGGGCAGCACGTTGGGCTCACCGGCGACGACGATGATGTCCGGCGCGTGCCCGCCCCCGGCGCCCTCGGCGTGGAAGGCGTGGATGCAGCGGCCGCCGATCGCGTCGAGCGTGTGCTGGACGTAGCCGGCCTCGTTGAGGCTGTCGGCGTGCAGCGCGACCTGGAGACCGAACTCGTCGGCCGCCTTCAGCGCCGCGTCGATGACCGCCGGGGTGGCACCCCAGTCCTCGTGGACCTTGTAGCCGCCGGCACCGGCCCGGGCCTCCGCCTCCAGCGCGGCCGCCCGGACCGTGCTGCCCTTGCCGAAAAGGATCACGTTGAGTGGGAGGTGGTCCAGCGCCCGGTGCATCATCGTCAGTGACCATTCGCCCGGGGTGACGGTCGTGGCCTTGGAGCCTTCGGTCGGGCCGGTGCCGCCGCCGACGACGGTCGTGGTGCCGGTGGCCAGCGCCTCCAGCATCTCAACCTCGGTGAGGAAGTGGACGTGGGTGTCGACGGCGCCGGGTGTGAGGATGCGGCCCTCGCCTGCGATGACGTCGGTGCTCGGCCCGATGTGCAGATCGGGGTGTACGCCGTCCATGACGTCGGGATTGCCGGCCTTGCCCACCGCGACGATCCGGCCGTCGCGTAGGCCGACGTCGCCACGGACGATGCCCCAGTGGTCGAGGACGAGGACATTGGTGATCACCAGGTCGAGAGCCCCCTCTTCCCGGGTGGCCATCCCCTGACCCATGGATTCGCGGATGGTCTTGCCGCCTCCGAAGACAACCTCCTCGCCTCCGCCGCTGAGGTCCTGCTCCACCTCGATCCACAGGTCGGTGTCGCCGAGCCGGATCTGGTCGCCGACGGTGGGTCCGTAGAGCTGGACGTATTCGCGGCGGCTGATCTGGCTCACGGAGTCTCCTCGGCGCCGGGCGCGGGGCGGGGCTCGTCTTCGCTGAGTCGGGCATTCACGCGGGAGGCGCGCTGCGGTGCCTCCACCTCGATCCCCGGCGTACCGAACGGAACCACCTTCTTCGGTGCGCGTTCGTGGGTGGGGAGGGCGCCGACGTCGCGGATCTGAAGCCCCGGCACGACTTTCCGTCCGCCGAGGGCCACGAGGTCTACGGTGCGGCTGACCCCGGGCTCGAAACGCACCGACGCCCCGGCCGGCACGTCGAGCCGGAAGCCGGTCGCTTCCTCCCGGTTGAACACCAGCGCGGGGTTGGCGTCGGGCAGGTGCAGGTGTGACCCCAATTGGATCGGCCGGTCGCCGTTGTTGACCATGACCAGCGAACGCCGTTCCCGGCCGGCGTTGAGCTCCAGCGGGGCCTCGGCGACCCGTACCTCCCCCGGGATCATGGGATCGGCGCCGTGATCGTGACGAGCTTGCGCCCGTCGGGGAAGGTCGCCTCGACCTGAACATCGGAGATCATCTCCGGGATCCCCGCCATGACCTGGTCACGGCGCAGCACGTGCCGGCCGTCGCTCATCAGGTCGCTGACCCGGGCGCCCTCGCGGGCCCGCTCGATGACCCAACACGAGAGCAGCGCCATCGTTTCCGGGTAGTTCAGGAGTACACCGCGTTCGAGGCGGTCGCGGGCGACCATACCGGCGACGCTGAGCAGCAGCTTCTCGGTGTCTGATGGAGTCAGGAGCATGTCCGATCCCCTCCGTTTTGTCCCCCCGGGATTCGGTCAACGTAACAGAAGGATCCAGCCGCTGGGACGATCTCTGCCTCACCTGCCGGCTCGCCCGGCCAGACCGCCGGCCGCTCTCCCGTCGTCGTCAACTGCGCCGGGATGGGCCCGCCGGTCAGGCCACCCCACCTGGGCGGGTCTCTTTCTTATCGATCAGGGAGTTGTCCTCTCCGAGAGAGTCGACCCCCGTCACGTTGCGGGACTCGTACGTGGCCCGCACCGAGGTGCCGGTGACCGCCTTGACCTGGTCGGGCACCATCGCGCGCATCATCAGATCACGACCGAACTGCGGCAGCAGGTTGACCCAGCGGCCGAGCGGGCCGACGAAACGGGGCACGGTCACCTCGAAGCGGGGACGCCGGAGCGCCGACAGCACCGCGGCGGCCACGTCGCGTGGCTGCAGCAGTCGCGCCGCCCCGGTGGCGGTGCCGGCCGCGAGTTCGGTCTCCACCACGGTCGGCATGATCACGGTGAGGCGGACACCGCTGCCGCGCAGCTCCGCCCGTACGGCGTTCAGGTAGCCGAGCACGCCGTGCTTGGTCGCCGCGTACGTGGCCTCGCCCGGCGGGGACAGTTTGGACGCAGCCGAGGCGATGGTGACGATGTGGCCGCGGCCGCGCCGGCGCATCGCCGGAGCGGCGAGTTTGACCCCGCGGATCACGCCGTGCAGGTTCACCTCTAGTTGCCGGGCGGTGGCCGCCTCCGGTTCGGCGTCGAAGCGCCCGACCCACATCACCCCGGCGTTGTTGACCAGAACATCCAGCGGCCCCCACCGTTCTTCAACGGTGGCAAGGAAGCCGGCGAAGGAGGCGGTGTCGGTCACGTCCAGGTCGAAACCTTCGACCGTGCCGGGCAGTTGGGCCGCGGCCTCGCGGACTGCGGCAGCATCACGGTCGCCGATCGCGACACGCGCCCCGGCCTCGGCCAGTTGACGGGCAATCTCCCGCCCGATGCCGCGGGCCCCTCCGGTCACCGCGACCACTCGGCCGCGCAGCTCCGCGACCGCAGGGAATCGAAGTGGGCCGATGGCTGCTACCCCCATTCTCGTCGCACCTGCGGCGGCGCGGGCTCCTCGTGCGGAAGATCTGTCTCTGCCAGCTCGACCAGCTTGTCTGGCTCGACTCGGGCGGGCAGTTTGCCGAACCTGGCGTGCCGCAGAAAAGCGAACTCCTCGTCCGTGCACGGCTCAGTGTGCTCGCGATCGTCACCCATCCCTGACCTCCCTCGTCGGGCTCCATTGTCTCCGCCAGGGCAATTCTCGCGTAGCGACGAAGCACCGCGGTCAGGCTGGCGCTGGTCGGGCGAGCCGGCACCGATCTGATCCAGCGGCTCACCGAGCTGATCGAATCCAGCGGCGTGCCGTTCGACACCTACCTCGCCCATACCCGGCGGTTGAAAGCCGCCCTGGACGGCGGCACCCGGCCAGGCCGCGACACCCACCCCGACCGTTAGGAGTCCGCCATGACCACCACGCCGACCGCACTGCCCGCGCGTACCGTCCGCTCCGCCGACGGCACCACGATCAGCTACCACACCACCGGCACCGGCCCGGGCCTGCTGGTCGTACCCGGCGCGCTCAACGACGCCACCGACTACTCCGCACTAGCCGACGCGCTCGCCGCCCGCTTCACCGTGCACACCGTCAATCGGCGCGCACGCGACGGCAGCGGCCCGCAGGGCCCCGACTACAGCATCGCGACCGAATGCGCCGACCTCACCGCGGTACGCGCAGCCACTGGCGCCCGGTACATCTTCGGCCACAGCTACGGCGGGCTGGTCGCGCTGGAGGCGGCCCGACGCGACCCGGGCATCGACAAGCTGGCGCTGTACGAGCCCGGAGTCAGCGTCGCCGGCCTGATCCCGATGCACTGGATCCCGCAGTACCGCCAGTTCCTCGCGCAGGGGCGCCCGTTCGGCGCGTTCGTCACGTTCGCGATTGGCACCGGACCGGCGGCGGCGAGCCGCAATCCCCGCTGGCTCATGGCCGCGATACTGCGCCTGGTGTTCCGCGGCGAACGGCGAGCGAAGATCTTCCGATTGCTCGAAGCGAACCTGCACGAACACGAGGAGGTCGGCCGGCTCGACGACAGCTACCCCAACTACCGCGAGGTGTCCGCGGACGTCCTGCTCATGGCCGGCGGCAAGAGCGGACTGCCATATGTGGCCTCGGCGTTCGACCGGCTCGCCGAGGTACTACCGTCCGCGCGGGTCCACACCTTCCCGAAGCTGGACCACTTCGGACCGGACCAGAAGGGGCCGGCCGAAGTGTCCGAGACGGTCACCGCGTTCCTGCTCAGCTGACACGCAGACCCCGCACGGTGCCAGCAACAGCTCGTAGGGCACGACCCAGCAACCCTTTGTTGCTACGCCGCTTCAAAAACGTCGGCCGAATCACCTCACCGGATGGCATGAAACTGGTGCTGGGACAGGAATCCTCGGTGCTGCCAGGAAGGTCTAGACTCGTCCCGCGCGGCTGCCATCCAGCGCACAGATGGCTATGACAAGCGGAAGCGGATGCAGACGATTTCGGTGTCATCGGTGACCTGCTGCCCCAGCCGGGACCAGTAAGCGACGTGGCCGGCCCGCCACTCTTCGAGTGAGGCGTCGCCTTCGCCCTCGGCTGCGGCAAACTCCCAGGTCACCTCCCGCAACTGCACCACCCGCACATCGGTTACCTCGACCACACCAACCTGCGCGTCGTCATCGTCCACCAGCGACAGCCGTTCGCCTACGTGCTCCAGATCCTCGCCCTCGTCGGCGTACTCGGTCAACAGACCAGCCGTCGCCGACTTCGCACCTGCGAGCACCAGCCGGTTGAGTCTCGCGCGTAGCTCGCCGGGCGTGCCGAGCGCCAGGGCGCGCATCCCTTTCACCCGTGGCCACATGCCGTAGATGATAAGCGCTCGCCACTGACGGGGCAGGATCGCTGAGGCGGATGCACCGGTATGGACGAGGTCCGGGCGCCCACTTCTGTGGACTTCGGGGTGGCGTTCGTAGTCGCGGGCCAGGCGTCGGTGGGCGGTGAGCCAGGCCAGGATCCTCTCCACAACCCAGCGACGCGGGTGAACAGCAAATCCTTTCTGGTCGGCGTGCTTACGGACGATCTCAACCGTGGTCAGGATCCCGGGCGACCGGCTGTGCGTCCGGAGGTATGCCTGGTTGCTTGGTGGCCCACACCCCGGGCTGGGCGGGGTGCAGGCGCAAACCCATCCATCGATGATCCACAGCATCGCATCATTGGCGCGGTAGTTGGAGTTCGAGGTCAGGTTGTACGAGCCGACAAATACCGCTTCCATGCCCGGGCGCGCCGCCGTCCCCACCATCAAATCCGGAACGGTGACGGCGGACTTCCGCCTGGACGCGTTGCCCAGCCGAAAGGTCAGCGGGGTGGTGCGCGACGGCTCCGGCCACGGCTGGCCGTTGTATGCGCGCATCGAGGTGGCCGGCAAGCCGGGCGGCCCGATCTTCACCGACCCGGCGACCGGCACCTACAGTGTGGATCTGCCGCAGGGCGAGTACGGGCTGACCGTACGCGCCATGTACCCGTCGTACCAGAACGGCACGGCGCAGGTGACGGTCGACGCTGCCGACCAGGTGAAGAACTTCGCCCTGCCGGTGGAGAACACCTGCCTCGCCGCCGGTTACACGACGAACTACTGCGCTCCGCTGCTGCGGGAGGAGTTCGACTCCGGCATCACTCCTGAGGGTTGGACGGTGGTCAACCGCACCGCCAACGGCGGCTGGGTCTTCACCGACCCGCGCAACCGGGGCAACCTCACCGGCGGTACCGGCAGGTACGCGATCATCGACAACGCCGGTTCCGGCCGGCCGGTCGACACCGACCTGGTCAGCCCGCCGTTGGACTTCAGTTCGGTGGCCGCGCCGGTGCTGCTGTTCAACAGCGACTACCGGGCGTGGAGCAACGGCTCCGCCGATGTCGACGTCAGCGTCGACGGCGGGTCGACCTGGACCAACCTGTCCCGCTGGACCACTGTGGACCGGCGTGGGCAAGCCGGCGGAGAAGGCCACCACCGCGGCCAGCGCCGACGATGCCAAGGTCGGCGACGGTTTCTACTCGATGTTCTCCACGCTGACCGACGAGCACCCGTTCAGCGCGGCGAGCGCCCGCTACGAGTCGGCCACGAGCACGGTCAACGTGGCGGCATCCCAGGCCACCCGGGCGGACTTCACCCGAAGGCCGGCCGGTTGACCATCACTCCCGCGCCGGTGGCCGCAAACGTGCCGCTCGGCCAGACCAAGACGACGCAGATGACGATCCGCAACGACGGCAACGCCCCGGTGACTTCGAGGTGCTCGGCACGGGCGGGGCACGTCTGCAGATCAACCGGGTCAAGGGCGGCGGCGTGTCACCCGCGTGGCGGGGCGCGCAGGTCGGCGAGCCGGTGGAACCCACCCCGTACGGTCCCCCGTGGGCCGATACGGCGAAGTATCCGATCGTGGTGATGGACAACGCCGTGGCCTCCTTCGACGGCAAGGTCTGCTCGCTCGGCGGTGGTGACGGCAGCAGCACCTACGCCAACAGCTACGTCTACGACGTGGCGGCGAACACCTGGACCAGGATCGCCGACCTGCCGTTACCCGTGAACGGGGCGTCGGCGGCGGTGATCGACGGTCTGGTGTACGTCTTCGGTGGCTGGGGCAGTACCGGCAGCCCGTCGGCCAGGGCCCAGGTCTAAGATCCGCAGGCCAAGACCTGGCAGGTGCGTAGCAGCACCAACCCGGCGCCGCGCGCCGCGGCCGGTATCGGCGTGGTCGACGGTCAGGTCTACCTGACCGGTGGTTGCACCGACAGCTCCTGCGGGCGGTCCAACTCGGTGGTGCGCTACAACCCGGCGACCGATGTGTTCACGACGATGGCGGCCTACCCGACCGCGGCGGCGTACATCGGCTGCGGTGCCGTCGACGACAAGGTGTACTGCGCCGGCGGCTTCGCGGCGTCGGCCCCGGTGAAGACCGGCTTCGTCTACAGCCCGGCCGCCAACGCGTGGTCGGGGATCGCCGACCTGCCGGTCGACCTGTGGGCCTCGGGCGCGGCGGCCGCCAACGGGATGCTGCTGCTCTCCGGTGGGGTCATCAACAACTCCACGGCGGTGACCAACCAGGGCTGGGCCTACGACCCGGCGGCCAACTCCTGGTCGACGCTGCCCAACTCCAACTACGCCCGCTACCGCGGCGGGGCGGCGTGCGGGTTCGCGAAGATCGGTGGCTCCAGCGGCGGGTTCAACCCGACGACGGACGGCGAGCGGCTGCCCGGCTTCGACCAGTGCAGCACGGTCACCGATGTGCCGTGGCTGTCAGCCTCGTCGACGTCGGCCACGCTGCAGCCCGGGCAGAGCGTGACGGTCACCGTTACGATGGACGCCACCACGGCGGTGGGTGTGTTGCAGCCCGGCGTCTACTCCGCCCAGTTCGGCGTCAAGTCGGACACCCCGTACACGGTGGCGCCGATCGATGTGAAGATGACCGCGCAGCCCCCCAAGGACTGGGGCAAGCTGACCGGCGTCGTCACCGGTGTCGACTGCCGGGGGCAGGTCAACCCGGTGGCCGGGGCGATCGTCCAGGTCAACAGCAAGAAGGGGTGGACGGTCACTCTGAAGGCCGGCACGGACGGGCGCTATGCGGTCTGGGCGCCGAAGGACAACCCGGTCGAGGTCATCGCGGCCCGGGATGGCTGGATTCCGCAGACGCGGACGGTGAACCTCAAGGCGGGTGAGACGACAACCGTCGACTTCGCCTTGAGCCCTCCGGGCGGCACCTGCTGATCAGGGCCTGAATGCGGCGGGCCCGTGCCGGTGTGCCGGCACGGGCCCGCTCGCGTGTGGATGCTACCCGCCGTGGCGGTGCGGGCCTCGGGCGGGTCCGGCGCCGCCGGTCAACTCAGGCCGTTGTGGATGGCGGCGGTGAGCGTGCCGGTGCTCGTATCGCCGTCCAGCGACCACACCATCGCGCCGCCCAGCCCGTTGGCCTTGACATAGGCCGTCTTCTGGGCGATCACCTGTGGATCGTCGTACGACCAGAAGTTGCGCCCGTCGAAAAGCCACGATGCGCCCGCGCTCACGTCGTAATAGCGGGTGCCGCCCTTGCCGACCAGCGCGCGGTAGTCCTCCACGCCGTTCTCGTAGGTGCCTTTCGCCGGCCCGGTCGAGGTCTGGTAGAGGCCGTTGCCGGTCTTGGGCAAGCCGGTCCAGCCCCGGCCGTAGTAGGGGATGCCGATCACCAGCTTGCCCGCCGGCGCCCCGCCGGCCAGGTAGGTCCGCACAGTCAGGTCGACGCTGTAGCGACGGGGTTCCGGATCGGCGGCCGGGGAGAAGAGCTGTGCCTGGTGGTTGGTGCGTCCCTCCCACGCCCCGTGCAGGTCGTAGCCCTGGACGGTGGCGAAGTCGAGATAGCTCAGCAGCGGCCCCACCTCGATGCCCGCGGCGATCTTCGCCGGATCGGCGGGCAGGAACGCCGTCAGCGAGTAGTAGCGGCCGACCTGCGCGCCGTATCCGTCCAGCTGCCGGCGGAACTCGGCGGCCAGCAGGGTGAGATTCTGCTTGTCCTCCGGGCGTACGACGTTGCCGACGTTGCCCTCCGAGCCCGGCCACTCCCAGTCCAGGTCGATGCCGTCGAAGACACCGAAGCCGCTGCCCGGGCCGCCATGCGGAGACGTACCGATGATCGGCAGATTTCCCTTGATGAACAGGTCGAGGCAGGAGGCGACGAACGCCTGCCGGGAGGCGGGGGTCAGCGCCGCGTCGGAGAAGTACTTGGACCAGCTCCAGCCGCCGATCGACAGCTGCACCTTGAGGTTGGGGTACATCGTCTTGAGCTTGCGCAGTTGGTGGAAGTTGCCAGCCAACGGCTGGCTGACCACGTCGGCGACGCCGTCGACGGCCTCGCCGGACTTGAACCGTTTCTGGTAGTCCGCCCAGGCGTCACCGATACCGGCCCCGTTCGCCTCGAAGCAGCGGCCGTCGGCACCGACGTTGGCGAACGCGTAGTTAATGTGGGTGAGCTTGGCCGCCATGCCCGACGTGTGCAGGTTCTTGACCAAGAAGTTACGGTGGTAGATGCCCCACTGGGTGAAGTAGCCGACCTTGACGTACGGGGTGGCGGTCGCCGTTCCGGCACTCGTGGCATTGGCCGCGTGGGCGGGGTTCACCAACCCGGCTGTGCAGACGGCGAGCGCGATCGCGGCGGCGGCCCATCTCGTCGACCGAATCCTCATGGCACCTCCATCTTTCGGTGGGACCTGACCAAGTAGGCCGACGGTATCGACGCTATTCGCTGCACGCCAGAGTTATCGGAAAGATTCTTAATAGTTTCGGCGGCGAAGATCCCGGATAACTGGCCCTGCGCCGGCGCCGGACCTCCGACGACATGCGCGCCGCCCTGGCCGCCGCCGCCGGCCACCGCGAATACCCCTACGATCCGCGGGCGCCGCGCGGCGCCTGGCCGAAGGCCGGGTCGGGCCGGAGGTACGGGAGGCCGCGGTCACGCGGGTCGCGGAGTTGATCGGCAGACCCGTTGACGAGATTCGGGCTGAACTGGGCGGCAGAGCCGTCGCGTGAGCAGTGGCCCCTACTGCGTGCTGGACAGCGGCGCACTGATCGCCTATGTGCACGGAGTCAAGGCCGTCGGCCAGATCGTGGTCGATGTCGCTGACGCCGACGACACCGTGGTCATCCCGATTCGCAACACCTTCTGATGCGGGTTCGCCCTACCGGCCCCGCAGCCCGCCCGAGAGGTAGGTCATCCCTTGGTCAGCTCAACTGACGTCGAGATCCCAGCTGTGACGAGCCGCCGCCTGCGGCGTCACGGAGGTGTTCGCTCCTGCGGTTACCGTCATATCCTGACAGTTCGGAAAAGAGGGATGATGATTTCCTTCTCCAGGCGCACCACTCCCCAGCGCCGCCACCGTTCACCCGCCGCCCTCGGGGTGGCAATCCTTGTGGCCACCAGCAGCCTGGCCCTCACCGCCGGTTCAACGTCGGCCGGCGCCCGCTCCACCACAGAATTCAGGACGGCTGCCGCCGCCACCCAGACCCTCGCCGCGGCATCGACCCAGCCCGTACTGCGGCAGGGTTCGCGCGGCACGGCGGTGGCCGACCTTCAGCGCCGACTCGCCGCGCTGCGCTACGACGTGGGCCCCATCGACGGGATCTTCGGATCCTCGACCTACCACGGGGTCGTCGCCTTCCAGAAGGTGAACAACCTGGCCCGGGACGGGATCGTGGGGCCGAAGACCTGGGCGGCCCTCGCCCGACCCGTGATCCCGAAGCCGAAGTACACCCACTCGGGCTACTCGCTGGAGGCGAACCTGACAAAACAGGTCCTCTACCTGGCGCGTCAGGGGTCCGTGGTGCGCATCGTGGACGCCTCCAGCGGCAAGGCCAGCACCCCGACCCCCACCGGCAACTTCAAGATCCAGCGCCGCATCGACGGCTGGCGCCAGGCCCCGCTCGGCCTGCTGTGGCGGCCGAACTACTTCTACAACGGCTACACGGTGCACGGCTCCACGTCCGTCCCGACCTACCCGGCCAGCCACGGCTGCGTCCGGGTGACCGTACCGGCCATGAACCGCTTGTGGTCGATCATCGGTGTCGGCACACCGGTGCACATCTACCGCTGACTTCCACCTGAGGCGGAGGCTCCCGTCGCAGCCCTCCCCAGCCGTAGTCGACGGCGCGCGCTCCAACCACCCGCTCGACGCTGCGCCCGCCGATGACCAGGTCCAGCACGGCGAGGCAGATGTGCCATCCAGCGGCGTACATGCCGCGCTCGTCAGCGGCGGGGAAGAGGTGCTCAAGCGTCAGCCGGCACCCCTGGCTGGGGTGGGCATGACTGTCCAGCGCAGGGTGTGCGGGCCCCAGCGGTGCACGAGCAGCTGCGGCGCCTCGCTGGCGAGCACCTCGACGTCGACGGGTGCCGAAGTGGGATCTTCCCGGGCCGTTGCCGGGCCCGTAGACGTGAGTAGACGGTCGGGCACGACCGGTGACCACTGCTGCAGGAGCTCGGGGGGGGTGATCATCTCCCAGACCCTGCTGGCCGGGTGGGCAAACTCGCGGCTCATGATCAGCGTCCACCCGCCATCCGTGGCCGCGATGGTCGCGTCGGCGAGCTTGGACTTGATGCTTGCCAGCACCTCAGGCGACAGGTCAGTCACTGGTCTTCCTTCCGTTCGAGTGCTTCGGCGAGTCGGTCGAAGCTTCGCGCCCGCATCTGGTGGTAAGGCCGCACCCAGTAAACAACGTCGGGCAGGGGCTCGGCGGTCAGGCGGTAGACCCTCCGGTTGCCGACAACCGGGGCCGCCACGGCCTTGGCCTCGCGCAGCACCCGACGGTGTTTCGAGACCAGCGGCTGCGGCACTTGGAGGAGATCACAGCTTGATCTTCAGCCTCCCAACCGGCGTCCATGGTCGCGTTTGCGTACGAGAACTGGCTGCGATCGGCACTTCGACATCAGCCACTCCGCGACCAAGAACGCCTCTCCGATGAAGACTTGCATGGCCAGCCAGACATGGTCCCGCTGTCGCGGGCCGAGCGCCGTGTCCCGGCCGCGCCGGTTGACCCGCTGGTATTCGTCCCGATCGTTGACGCCGTGGGCGAGGACGACGTGCCGGAATTCCTACATCGGGAACTGCGCGATGCACAGCCGCGTTGCCCACGTCGGACCGGCCGACGGGCGGCACCCCGGCCGCCCGTCGGCGCACTCGGGTCAGATGGCGAAGCAGTCGGGTCGGATGGCGGCGTCGGCGAGCGCCTGCCGGACGACGGTGTACGTCGTACCGTCGAGGACCAGGCCGAGGTGGCCGACCACCCTCAGCGGGCACGACGACTGGACCAGCACGTTGGTGGCGCCGTCGGCGAGCGTCGCGTTGTCGACCGGGCGGACCAGCTCGTCCTGCCAGGTGCGGACGGTGATCCAGCGGACCGCGCCGGGGGTCTGGTCACCGGCGTTGAGGCCCGCGAGGAAGTCCGAGCCAATCGTCATCTGCTGGCAGGCAACGACGCCGGCGCAACTGCCCAACCCGACGAAGTTCATGATGTTGGCGACGTAGGTGCCCTGCTGCGGGGTGCCCAGGCTGATGTAGCGGCCCACCTTGTCGGCGCCGCCCAGAAACTTGACGTACCAGCGGGAGACCAGGCCACCCTCGGAGTGGGTGACCAAGTCCACCTTGGTCGCTCCAGTGGCGGCGCGGACCTGGTCCACGTAGGACGACAGCGCGCGGGCGGAGTCGCGGATGTCGCCGACGCCCAGCCCGGGCAGTTGGTAGATCCACACCCGGTAGCCGTCGGCCCGCAGCCGGGCGGCGATCGGCTCGTACGCGATCGAAATGCCGATCAGCCCGCCGACGACGATGACCGGATTGGCCGAGGCGACGGCCCCGACGGTACGGCTGGGGGTGACCGCATCGGCCGCGGGGAGGGTGGTGGCCGTGGTGTCGGTGGCGGATCCGGCCGGAGTGGCGGCCTGGGCGGCGGTGGCCGGGACGAGCAGGGCGGCGACGGTGGTGGTGACGGCCAGGATCTTTCGGAGCAGCATCGCTGCACCTCCGGTGGGAGGCACCCGGGAAGCCGGGAGGAACGGGCGGGGGATCCGATCGATCGTGGCAACGATGATGCGTGACCGATTTCACGCACGTCAATGGAAAGTTGCGCACTGGTAACTCGTTCTGGCACTGCAAGCGTGTTCCGGCATTCCGGACGCGCCGACCAGCCGGCAACCTGACCGGGGCCGGGCTGCCGGCTCTCGCCAGCGAGTTCGTCGGGCCCACCAGATCCCGGCGGAGGTCGTGCAGCGCCAACCGGTCGGGTCAGAATGCGCGCAGGATGTCCTCTACCCGGGCCTTGGCGTCGCCGAAGAGCATCTGCGAGTTCTCCCGGAAGAACAGCGGGTTCTGCACCCCGGCGTATCCAACGGCCATCGAGCGCTTGAAAACGACCACATGTTCGGCCTCCCAACCCGCAGCACCGGCATGCCGGCGATCGGGCTGGCCGAGTCATCCTCCGCCGCGGGGTTGACCGTGTCGTTGGCGCCGATGACGAGAACGACCGACGTCTTGGCGAAGTCGTCGTTGATCTCGTTCATTTCGAACACGATGTCGTAGGGCACCTTCGCCTCGGCGAGCAGAACGTTCATGTGTCCGGGCAGGCGGCCGGCCACCGGGTGGATACCGAAACGCACCTCGACGCCGCGCTCGCGCAGCCGGCTAGTGAGGTCGGCCACCGGGTACTGGGCCTGTGCGACCGCCATGCCGTACCCCGGTGTGATGATCACCGAGGATGCCTCCATCAGCAGCTTGGCGGTCTCCTCGGCGTCAATCTCACGGTGTTCCCCGTAGTCGGTGCCGCTCGCGGCGACCGCCACATCGCCGAACCCGCCCGCGATGACCGAGATGAAGGAGCGGTTCATCGCCTTGCACATGACGTGGGACAGGTAAGCACCCGACGAGCCGACCAGGGCACCCGTGACGATCAGCAGGTTGTTGTCGAGCAGGAAGCCCGACGCCGCAGCCGCCCACCCCGAATAGCTGTTGAGCATCGAGACCACGACGGGCATGTCGCCGCCACCGACCGGCCAGACCCACGAAACTGTGCAGGATCGCGCCGAAGGAGAGCGCCGTGACGGTGGCGCTTCCCTGGCCGATCTGCAGCAGTGCCCCGACCACGATGATCCCTGAGATCGCGTTCGTCACCGACATCAGCGGCGTGTGCAGGGCGTGGTGCACCTTGCCCATGACGTAGTAGCCGATCACGACGGCCAGCACGAAGACGGTGATGTTGCTGATCAGCTGGTGGGGAGAGAAGGCGGTGAACAGGAACAGCGCGGCGATGCTGGCGCCCAGCAGGGCGTACCTGCGACCGGGGCGGACCGGCTTCGGCTCGGCGACAGCGGCTTTCGCGGCGGCCGCCGGCTGCTGCGGTGCGGCCGAGACCTGCACCGGCGGCGGCCAGGTCTTCTCGCCGTCGCGTACCACCGTCATGCAACGCTGCACCGCGTCGTCGAAGTCGAGCACGAGCTGCCCGTCCTTGGCCAGCGTGAGCAGCTTCATCAGGTTGACCAGGTTGGTGCCGTACAACTGTGACGCCTGTGCCGGGAGCCGGCTGGCGAGATCGGTGTAGCCGACGATCGTCACGCCGTTGGCCGTGGTGACCACCTCATCCGGGACGGACCCCTCGACATTGCCGCCCTGCTGCGCGGCCATGTCGACGATGACGCTGCCCCGCTTCATCCGGGCGATGTCGTCCGCGGTGATCAGCCGTGGTGCGGCGCGGCCGGGAATCAGCGCCGTGGTGATGATGATGTCGACCTCGGCCGCCTGCTCGCGGTAGATCTCCGCGGCCCGCCCGGCCACACCGGCACCGGCCACGAGAACCTTCGGCGGCGGCACCTTGCCCGCGGCGGTTACCTGCCCAGTGAAAAACCGCCCGAAGGCGTGCGCCGCCTCGATCACGGCCCGGTAGCCGGCGATGTTGGCCATCGAACTGAGCACATCCAGCGACTGGGCCCGCGAGATCCGGGGTACGGCGTCCATCGCCAGAACGGTGATCGGGCGGGCGGCCAGCGCGTCGACCAGCTCCGGGTTCAGTGCCGGGCTGAGCAGGCTGACCAGCGTCGAGCCGTCGCGGATTTTGTCGGCTTCGACCATAGACAAGTAGTTCCGAATCCCGGTCAGTGGTCGTAGGCGATCAGTGACCGGGTGACGGGTGCTCCGGTCTTGTTGTTGTGCCAGATTGCGGCAGCCATGGCCAGGAGGCGCTGAGCCACCCGCACCGCGACGCCGGCGAAGGTGTGTCCGCCATGTTCTTCCAGGTCAAGTTGGCCTCTGAGGGTGTCATTCACCGACTCAATCAACTGCCGGACCTTCTTGAGCATCGCTTCGCCGTAGCGGGCCTTCTCCCGCTTACGTGACGGGCGGAGCAGTTCGATGCCCTGTTCAGCCAGGTGCCGCTCGAAGGTCTTGGACGCGAAGCCCTTGTCGGAGATCAGCAGGATGCCGTCGTGTTCGGCGACCACCCCGGCTTCGACCTGCAGCATCGCGGCCAGGACCTCCCGTTCGCAGTAGCCGTATCCCGCCCAGCCGGCCAGGTCCGAACGTTGCACCATTGGGCGGGACATGCCGCACGGGACCGGTGTGGAGTCGACGATCCAGTGGTTGTCGAACCAGAAGTCACTGTCGCGGGCCAACTCCCGGATCGCCTTCTTGATCAGCGGCAGCGCGGCGCGTAGCCGCTTGTTGTAGCCCGGCCGCTGCGGCAGGTAGGGGAACATGCCGCGCAGGTGGATGCGGGCGTAGCGGATCCAGTGCGCCTCCGAGCGTCTAGAGATCCCGGCAGATTTCGCGACGGTGGGCCGCAGCGATGACCACGACGACAAGCTGGCCGTCATGCACCGTATAGACGATGCGGTAGTCGCCGACTCGCAGACGCAGCAGGTTTGGATGTCCGACCAGTGCCTTGACTCCCGCCGGTCGTGGTTCGACGGCAAGCCGGTCGATCACCGTAAGCACTCGACGCTGAACGATGCCGTCAAGCTTCCGTAGCTGCCGGGCTGCGGCCGGAGAAATTTCGATCTTGTATGCCGGCCCGAAGTCAGATGTGCCGCCGGTCACCGGTCGCCCTCAAGCTCGGCCTTGAGCTGTTCCCAGGGGGTGGTGGGGGCCCCGGCCTCGATTTCGGCAAGCGCCTCGCTGGCGAGGCGGGCGAGATAGGCATCTTCCGCACGCTCCAGGCGCTCGGCGTCCTCCGCCGAGACGATCGCAGCCAGGCGGCGCCCACGTCGGCTGATATAGGTCACCGAGCCGGTATAGGCGGCCTTGTTGATGATGTCGGCCAAATTGTCCCGGGCGTCGGTGATACCCAGATCGTGGCTCTCCTCGGGTTCAGGAAACGGCATAGCGGCGGTCATGATGCAAGCGTACTAAACGTACGTTCCGTACGTCACGTGCGGGATCTGGTCCTCAGAGGAACCGCCCAACCTGACAGCTAACGCCGAGAGCCTGACCCGGGCACCACCGCCGAGATCGTCGCCGATTACTGACTGCCAGCGGGAAATTCGAGTGCAGAGGGTCGGTGGGGTGGTATGTGATCGGGGAATGGTGATCGAGATGGGTGGGCTGGGGGTCGACGGGCTCGGTGACGTGGTGCGGGTGTTGAGGGAGTGGCAGTACCACGGAGGGCTCGTGCAGTTGCATCCGGGGGATGTGGGGTGGTTCTGGCGGTTCGGTGCGGAGCGGACGGCGGAGGCTACGCGAACCTGGAGTCGGGCTGGGGAGGTTCTGGCGGTCGGGCTGCTGGATGGTGCGGAGTTACTACGGTTGGCGTTCGCGCCGGAGGCGTTGCGGGACGAGGAGTTGGCGCAGCAGGTGGTCGAGGACGTGTCGGCGCCTGAGCGTGGTGTGCTGTTCGCGGGCAAGGTGTACGTCGAGGCGCCGATGGGTGCGCTGGTCCAGGACCTGTTGTTCAAGGGCGGTTGGGAGAGTGGCGAGCCGTGGACACTACTTCGGCGTGACCTCGGCGCGCCTGTGCCGGATCCCGGCGTTCGTGTCGAGGTGATCGGGCCGGAACAGGCGCACGAGTGGGCCGCGGTCCTGCGGGCGTCGTTCGACGGGTCGACGTTCACCAACGAGCGCTGGCACGCGATGGCGGCAGGTGCGCCGTATGTTGACGCGCGGTGCCTGGTCGTTCGCAATGAGCAGGGCGAGGCGGTGGCGGTGGTGACGGTGTGGTCGGCGGGTGAAGGCAAGCTAGGGCTGATCGAGCCGATGGGGGTGCACCGGGCACACCGCGGTCACGGTTACGGCCGAGCGATCACGGTCGCCGCGGCGCGCGCACT
>DASULK010000246.1:0-19711 GCA_036278255.1 Micromonospora sp. | reverse complement strand
CTCGGGCTTGTCGGCGTCGGGCCGGTGGGACGACTTGCGGGCCACACTGACCTCCGTGTGCAATCAGGTTGCGGCATCCGACCCGAACGGTTGCCGGGCGGGTGGCTCTGCGCACGTACCCTAATAGGCGTGGGTCTGGCCCGGATGCCCGCACCCAGTGAAAGATCGGACTATCTGCTCAGATGCGTCGCACGGCAGGGCCTCGGGCCGGCGCAGGCGTTGCTCGGGGTAGCAACACCGAGCATGAGTCTACGCGGTCAGGGTCAGATAGCCGCGTTCCGCTGCCTCTTGGAGCAGCCACTGGTCCCGGTACCAGCCCGGCGTCTCGACCAGATCGGCGTGCCGGCCACGCTGCACGATCCGGCCGGCGTCGAGCACCAGGATCTCGTCCACTGCGGTGAGCCCGGAGAGCCGGTGGGTGACCAGCACCAGCGACCGCCCCGGGCCGGCGGCGGCCAGTACCGAGGTGAGCACCGCATCGGCGGCGGTGGGGTCGAGCCCCTCGGTGGGTTCGTCGAGCACCAGCAGAGCGGGTGCGGCGAGCAGCGCCCTGGCGAGGGCCAGTCGCTGACGTTGCCCGCCGGAGAGCCGGTCGCCATCCTCGCCCACCACCGTGTCCCAGCCGGCCGGCAGGCGTCGGATCCAGTCGCCCAGGCCGGCCGCCACGACGGCGGCCCGCAACTCCTCATCGGTGGCGTCGGCGCGGCCGAGCAGCAGGTTGTCGCGGACTGAGGCGTGAAAGAGATGCGCGTCGGCCAGCAGGCCGCCGATGACCTGGGGCAGTTGCTCCGGCTCGTAGGCGGAGAGGTCGGTGCCCTCCAACGTCGCCCGGCCGGTGGTCGGCTGCACCGCCCCGGTCAACACGCCCAGCAAGGTGCTCTTGCCCGCGCCGCTCGGGCCGACCACGGCGATGCGGTGCCCGGGCGGCAGGTCGAGCGTGATCGCGTTGAGCGCTGCCGGCGCGCCGTCGCGGTAGCGCACGGTCACCGCTTCGAGGGAGACGTGGACGCTGGCGCGGGAGGGGACCTCCACGCCGGTGGCCGTCATCTCCACCGGCTCCAGGAGAGCGGCGACCCGGTGCAGGCCGGCCCGCAACTGGATCCACTGCCGGGCCGCGCCGACGAGTGCCAGCGCGATCTCCACTGCCGCGAGGGTGCCGACCGCGAGCACCCCGACGAGCACCCCGTTGACCTGGGAGCGCAGCGCCGTCATGACCACACCGGCGGCCGTTGCCCCGGCCACCAGCACCCCGATCCCGTCAACCGCCCACCCACTGACCGCCAGCCGCCGTTCCAGCCGGGCCAGCTCCCGGGCACGGGTGTCGGCCTCCGCCAGAGCGGTCCGGTTGGCGCCGAAGGCGGCCAGGTCGGCAGCACCGTGGGTGAGGTCCACGATGTCGGTGGCGAGCGCGCCCCGCAGCGGGGCAACCTGGTGCGCCGTACGCCGGGTCAGGGCGGTGGCCACGGCGGGCAGCGCGAGCCCCGCGACCAGTAGTCCCGCGGCGAGGGCGAGGGCCGACATGGGGGCGATGGCCGCGGTGCCGACGATGGCCAGCAGGCCGACGGCGGTGGCCGAGGCAGCGGGTACGAGCACCCGCAGCAGCAGATCCTGTGCAGCCTCCACATCGGAGACGAGCCGGCTGAGCGTGTCACCGGAGCGCTGCTGACCGGGGGCGGTGCCGGGGCGGATGGCGAGGGTGGCGAAGATCCGGGCGCGGATTTCGGTGATGATCCGTAGCACGGCGTCGTGCCCGGCGAGCCGTTCGCTGTAGCGCAGTACTCCGCGGCCGATGGCCAACGCCCGCACGGTCACGATCGCCACGGTGAGGGTGTCCAGCGGGGGTCGGCCGGCGGCGGTCATGAGCAGCCAGGTTGCCGTCGCCATCAGCGCGAGGCCGGCGACTTCGGTGCCGGTGGCGAGCAGACCCGCCCCGATCAGCCGCCCCAGGTAGGGGCGGGCGAGTCGCAGGACCGTCCGCTCCGGTTGGCGGTGCGGCTGGTGGGGCGGGTTGGTGCGGTTCATGCGACCGCCACCCCGGTCTGGGAGGTGAGTTCCGCAACGTGGCCGTTGTCGATCCGTAGCACCCGGTCGACGTCGGAGAGCAGCGCTGGCCGGTGGGCGACGAGCAGCGCGGTGCGTCCGTTGATGAGGCGGCGTGTGGCGTCCAGGACGGCGGCTTCGGAGGTGCTGTCGAGGCGGGCGGTGGGTTCGTCGAGGAGCAGGATCGGTGCGGGTTCGGTCAGTTCGGCGCGGAGGAACGCGCGGGCCAGTGCCAGGCGTTGCCGCTGGCCGCTGGAGAGGCCGTGGCCCCGCTCGCCGAGCACGGTGTCGAGACCGTCGGGGAGGTCGGCGACGACCGGATCGAGGTTGGCGGAGCGGACGGCGGCGTGCACCGCGGCCAACGGGGCGTCGGGTGACCCGAGGCGGATGTTGTCGGCTAGAGAGGCCGCGAAGAGGTGGGCCCGCTGCGGCACCCAGGCCAACTGCCGCCGCCACGCCTCGAGGTCGACGGTGGCGAGGTCGACGCCGTCGACGAGGATCCGGCCGCTGGTCGGGGTGACGAAGCCGAGGAGGAGTCCGAGCAGGGTGCTCTTGCCGGCACCGCTCGGTCCGATGATGGCGATCCGCTCGCCGGCCCGGACGGTCAGCGACAGCTCTTTCAGCGCGGTGGTGCCCTCGTATTCGACGGTGACCTCCTCGAACCGGATCTCCCGCACCCCATCGGCGAGGAGAGGGCCCTTCTTGCCGGTTCCCGGAGCGGAGAACACCCCATCTGACATGGTGAATGCCTCGTCCAGCGCGGTCAGGCCCTCCATGCTGGCGTGGAACCGGCTGCCGGCGGCCCGCAGGGGCAGGTAGGCCTCGGGGGTGAGCAGGAGTACCAGCAGCGCCGTGGCGAGGGGCAGGCCGCCGCCGAGCAGGCGCAGGCCGACCGGTACCGCGACCAGAGCCACCGAGAGCGTGGCGACCAGTTCGAGCGCCAGCGCCGACAGGAACGCGATGCGCAGGGTCTTCATGGTGGCGAGGCGGTGATGATCCGCCATCCGGCGGACCGCGCCGACCTGGGCGCGGGCGCGACCGAAGGCGCGGAGCGTGGGCAGGCCGGTCACCATGTCCAGGAAATGTCCGCCGAGCAGCGCCAAGCGCCGCCACTGCCGTTCCGTCGCGGCCTGGGCATGCCAGCCGAGCAGCGCGCCGAAGATCGGGATCAGCGGCAGCGTGGCGGCGATGATGAGCGCGGAGCTCCAGTCTGCGAAGGCGAGCCGGGCGAGTACGGCCAACGGGACGGTGACGCTCAGCACGAGCTGCGGCAGGTATCCGGTGAAGTAGGCGTCCAGCGCGTCCAGCCCCCGCCCGGCGAGGGTGGCGATGTGGCCGGTGCGCTGCCCGGTGAGCCAGCCCGGTCCGCGCCGCTCGACAGCGGTGAGCAGGTCGGTACGCAACCGGGCCTTGACGGTGGCCGCGGCCCGCGCCGCCACGACGCCCTTCGCCCAGACCAGGGCGGCGCGGCCGGCGACGGTGGCGAGAAAGGCGATCAGGGCCACCCGGTGCAGTTCCCCTGCGACCGCCGCCGCCAGCAGGGTGGCGAGCGCGGTGGCCTGCGCGATGATGAGCGCGGCTGCGAGGACACCGAGCGCAGCGAGCAGACCCAGTTGGCGCCGGACCGCGGGGGCCCGGCGCAGCAGTCGCGGGTCGAAGGGGCGGCGGTTCACCAGTACACCGTTGTCCTGCCGTCGACCCGCCCGCGGAAGATCCACCACGACATCAGCTGAAAGCCTAGTAGCGCCGGGAGGAGCGGCCCGGCCAGCCAACTCAGCAGACGCAGTGTGGGGGAGCTGGCTGCGGCGTCGGCCACCGTCAGGTTGGCGGCCGGATCGACGCTGGACACCAGCGCGTAGGGCCAGGTGGCTGCTCCGATCAGCAGCACCGGGGCGGCCAGGGCTGCGACGGTTGCGGTGAAGGCGATCCTCGGCCGCTGCCGGGCCAGTGCAGTGTGGGCGGTGAGCAGCGCGGCAATCAGAAACACCGGCAGGAGTACGCCGGCGGCCGGTTGCTGAACGGTGTGCCGTACCCGGTCGGAGAGGAGGCCGATGAGGGTGGCGGCGGCGACCGCGGTGAGGGCGACCGGGACCAGCCGACGGCCCAGCATGCGGGCCCGCTCCGCCGGCTCGGGCGGCATCCGCAGCGCGAGGAACGCTGCCCCGTGGACCCCGACCAGGGCGACCAGAAGTAGACCGCAGGCGGCGGTGAACGGGGTGAGGAGATGGCTCTCCGCGCCGATGCCCCCGTCGCTGTGCAGCGGCACCCCTTGCAGGAGGCCGCCGAGGACGGCGCCCCATCCCAGGGCGGCCAGTACGCTGCTGGCCACGATGATCCGATCCCAACGGGTACGGGCGACCGTACTGGCGGGACGGCTGCGCAGTTGAACCGCGGCGGTGACCACGACCACGCCGATGAGGGCCGGGACCACGGCCGGGGCGAGGCTGGTGAGCAGGTCACCTTCCAGGACAGGGAACGCGCCGACCAGGATGCCCCCTGCGGCGACCAGCCAGACTTCGTTGCCGAGGAAGAACGGCCCGACGGCGGTGAGGGCGGCCCGACGCTCGTCGGTCCGGCGGAAGCCGGAGAGCAGTAGCCCCACCCCGTAGTCGTAGCCGCCGAGCACGAAGTAGGTGGCGAAGAAGAGCCCGAGCAGGGCGTACCAGATCGTCTCCATGTCTGCTCTCTCAGGCGAGGACCGGCTCGGGGCGCGGGTCGGATTCGGTGTCGGGCTGCTGAGGCGGTCGGCCCAGGGCGGGGTCGTCGGCTCCACGTGCCGCATGTCGCGCGATCATGATCCAGTTTGTGGCGGCAAGGGTGCCGACCAGCAGGGAGAAGCCGATAAACGAGGCCAGCATCCCGCCGCCGCTCATCGGTGTGACCGCCTCGTCCACCGTCAGCAGGCCGTAGACGGCCCACGGCTGGCGGCCGACCTCACGGGCCAGCCAGCCGAGGATTGAGGCGATGAACGGCAGCGGGAGGGCGAACAGGAGCAGGTAGAGCGGGAAGCGTAACCGGATGATCCAGTCCCGGTAGAAGAGCGGGATGAGCAGGATGCCGAAGAAGAGAATGAAGCCGATCATCATCATCGCCTCGAACGGGATGGTCGTCCACCCCGGAGGGGCGTAGTCGCCCGGGCCGAACCGGGCGGTCCACTCCGCGAGGACGGCCTGCCGGGTCGCGTCGTCCCCGTACTTTGCTGGCTGCACCGCGTTGACCGCGTTCTCCTGCCAGAAGCCCAGAAAGATGAGGAAGTTGACACTCACCATCGCGGTGACCACGCCGATCCGCAGCCCGGTGCGGTGCAGTTCGTAGTCCCGGGTTCGGCGGAGGAGGTGCCAGGCGCTGACGGCGGCCATCAGCAGCCCGCCGGTGGTCAGGGCGGCGGTCAGCACGTGGCCGAGGGCGTGGCCGAAGGCGGGGTTGGCGAGCAGGGCTCCGAAGTCGGTCAGGTGGGCGATGCCGTCCTTCAGTTCGTAGCCGACCGGGTTCTGCAGCCAGGAGTTGGCCACCATGACCCAGAAGGCGGAGATGTAGGCGGTAATGGCCACGCCGTAGAGGAGCGCGAGGTGGAGACCGCGGCGTAGCCGGTGCCATCCGAAGATCCACATACCGAGGAAGGTGGATTCCAGGAAGAACGCCAGCAGAGTTTCGAGGGCCAGGGGGGCACCGAAGACATTGCCGACGTACCGCGACAGGCCGCTCCAGTTGAGTCCGAACTGGAACTCCATGACGATCCCGGTCGCGATGCCGAGAGCGTAATTGATCAGGTAGAGGGTGCCCCAGAATCGGGTGAGTCGCTCGTATACGGGTTTTTTGGTGATCAGCCAGGCGGTCTGCAGGTAGACCAGGAGGGTGACCAGGCCGAGCGTGACGATCACGAAGAGAAAGTGCACGGAGGTGGTGGTGGCGAACTGTAGCCGGGCGAGGAGTAGTGGATCCATGGCCACCCTTCATCTGTCGGGTCCCCGTGTCGTGCCGAACGTAGCTGCTGGTCACCTACCGCAGCACTCTCTCCCCACCTGGTGGGCAAGTGTACGACAGCCTGTAGTGGGCCCGGCTGGTGTGCCGCATCCCGGCTGAGCGGAGACTCAGGCTGAAGCAGCCATCATCAGCCCAGATAGAGGGAGATCGGCAGATAGACCAGGGCTGCGGCCACGGTGAGCGCCACCGTCGCCCGCACCCGCGGCGGACGGCTCTCCATCAGCAGCCGCTGCACCCGTGCGTCCAGGTCACTGTCGGCGATATTGAGGGCGCCCGGTGGCGCCACCGGCGCCGGGGCGTTGGCGAACCGTAGCAGCGCGGCCGCGAGCGGTCCGTCGTCGTGCAGTCGCCGGGCCTTGTCATCGGCCCGCATCTCGACCAGCAGCGCGACCGTGTCGTGCGCGGCCCGCACCCAGCGCAGAAAGGGCAGCATGCGGCGCAGCGCCGAGAACGGCAGCAGCACCAGGTCGTGCCGCTCCTCGGCGTGTGCCCTTTCATGGCTGAGGACGGCAGCCAACTCGGCCCGGTCGAGCAGGTTGAGGGTCCCGGCACTGACCACCACCCGCGGTTTCCGGCCGGGCAGGCAGTAGGCGGCGGCGACCGCGTGGTCCAGCACCAGCGCCCCCGGCACGGCCGGATCATCGCGTGCCACCAGGGTGAGCAGATCGCGGTGGCGCTGCTGGGCCCGCAGGGCCGTGACGAGGCTGTACGCGGTGGTGCCGAGCAGGACCGTACACACGCCGAGACCGAGGCCCACCAGGGCGAAATGCTGAAGACCGAAACCGATCGGCAGGTTACCCCGGATCAGGTCGGCGGCGAAGCGGCGTAGGGCGAGCCCGGTGTTCAGTTGGTACGGGGCCAGTCCGGCAGACAACAGCAGCCCGATCGCCGAGAGGCCGAAGGCCAGTCCCACGGACTGCCAGCACACGATCGCCACGGCCGGGAGACGCCAGGTCCACCGGGATCTCAGCAGCACCTGGGCGGTGAGATAGCAGGCGGCCAGTACCGCGGCGAAGTGGGCAGTGTAGACCATCGGTCAGCTCCGGCGGTCTGCCGCCTCATCGGCGAGCGCGGCGCGGAGCACCCCCGCCTCCTTACCGGTGACCGACCGGGCGAAGCGCACCAGGGCGGCGTCCCGGCTGCCGGTGAGGTCGAGCGCGTCGAGCATCAGCTGGGCGACATAGGCTTCCCGACTCGCCGCCGGGCGGTAACGCCAGGCCCGCCCCTCCCGCTCGCGTTCGACCATGCTCTTGCCGGTCAACCGGTCCAGCACGGTCATCACGGTGGTGTAGGCGAGCTCCCGTTCGGCCAGGGCGTCGGCGACCTCGCGGACGGTCAGGCCATCAGTGGTGCCCGGGCTGTCATCCCACAGCACGTCCATCACCGCACGTTCAAGATCGCCCAACCGGGTCGCACGTTTCACAGATCAACCCTACCTCTCGTAGTACGACGCCCGGTAGTCAGAGGCCCTTGGGGTGCCAGACCGTCTTCGTCTCCAGCAACGCAGTCATCCGGTGCAGGCCGGGATCGCCCCACCAGTCGACCGGCGAGGCCGGAGGGCGCAGCACCCGTTTCAGGTTTCCGGCCGCCGCCGCCTCCAACCCGGCTGCCAGAACCGGGTCGGTCACACCGGTCAGGTCGATCGCGTTGACGTCCATGTGCGTGGCCAGCCACTCGGCGGTCTCGGCCACCCGGCCGGTGAGGAGGTTGACCACCCCACCCGGCAGGTCGGAGGTGGCCAGCACCTCGGCGAGGGTGACCGCCGGCAACGGCTGAGCCTCGGCGGCGAGCACCACGACGGTGTTGCCGGTGACGATGGCCGGCGCCACGACGCTGACCAGGCCGAGCAGGGCCGGATCACCCGGCGCGACGACCCCGACCACCCCGGTCGGCTCGGGCGCCGAGAGGTTGAAGTAGGGCCCGGCAACCGGGTTGGCGTTGCCGTACACCTGGGTGATCTTGTCGGACCAGCCGGCGTACCAGACCCAGCGGTCGACCGCCTCATCAACCTCGGCCGCCGGTACGCCGAGGGCGATGAACTGATCGCGCCGCCCCTCCAGCATCTCGGCCACCCGGTAGAGGATCTGGCCCCGGTTGTACGCCGTCGCGCCCGCCCAGCCCTTGACCGCCGCGCGCGCCGCCACCACCGCGTCCCGCACGTCCTTGCGCGAGGCCAACGCGACGTTGGCCTCCTCCGAGAGGATGGGATGCTGCACCGGATACGACCGCCCCGATTCGCTGCGCGGGAACTTCCCGCCGATGAAGAGCTTGTAGGTCTTGCGTACCGCCAACCGCCCGGGCCGATCGAGATGACTAGACATTGAGGTAGGCCTCCAGCCCGTGCCGGCCACCCTCGCGGCCGTAGCCCGACTCCTTGTAGCCGCCGAACGGTGAGGCGGGATCGAACTTGTTGAACGTGTTGGCCCACACCACCCCGGCGCGGAGCCGGTCGGCCATCCAGAGGATCCGCGATCCCTTCTCCGTCCAGATCCCGGCCGACAGCCCGTACGGCGTGTTGTTGGCCTTCTCGACCGCCTCGGCCGGGGTACGGAAGGTCAGCACCGAGAGCACCGGGCCGAAGATCTCCTCCCGGGCGATGCGGTGCGCCTGGGTGACCCCGGTGAAGATCGTCGGGGCGAACCAGAAGCCGCGGTCGGGCAGTTGGCACGGGGGAGACCAGCGCTCCGCACCCTCCTGCGAGCCGATCTCCGCCAGGTTGCGGATCCGCTCCAACTGAGCGGCCGAGTTGATCGCGCCGATATCGGTGTTCTTGTCCAGCGGATCACCGATCCGCAGCCGGGCCATCCGTCGTTTGAGCGACGCGAGCACCTCGTCGTAGACCGATTCCTGAACCAGCAGCCGCGAACCGGCACAGCAGACGTGCCCCTGGTTGAAGAAGATCCCGTTGACGATCCCCTCCACGGCCTGGTCGACAGGTGCGTCGTCGAAGACGATGTTGGCGGCCTTGCCGCCCAACTCCAGGGTGACCCGCTTGCGGGTGCCGGCGACCGCCCTGGCGATGCCCCGGCCGACCGCCGTGGAGCCGGTGAACGCCACCTTGTCGGTGTCTGGGTGCTCGACCAGCGCCCGGCCGGTCTCGCCCGCGCCGGTGACGATGTTGACCACACCGGGCGGCAGGTCGGCCTGCTGACAGATCTCGGCGAAGAGGAGCGCGGTCAGCGGCGTCGTCTCGGCCGGCTTGAGTACCACCGTGTTTCCGCAGGCCAGCGCGGGGGCGATCTTCCAGGCGAGCATCAGCAGCGGAAAGTTCCACGGGATCACCTGGCCGGCCACGCCGAGTGGGGCCGGCGCCGGGCCGAACCCGGCGTGCGGCAGCTTGTCGGCCCAGCCGGCGTAGTAGAAGAAGTGCGCCGCGACCAGGGGCAGGTCGACATCGCGTGACTCGCGGATCGGTTTGCCGTTGTTCAGCGACTCCAGCACCGCCAACTCGCGCGAGCGTTCCTGGATGATCCGGGCGATCCGGAACAGGTACTTCGCCCGCTCGCGGCCGGACATCGGGCCCCAGACCTTCTCGTACGCCGCCCGGGCGGCACGCACCGCCCGGTCGACCTCGGCTGCGCTGGCCTCGACGACCTCGGCCAGCACCTCCTCCGAGGCAGGGTTGACCGTCTTGATGCGGTCTTCACCCTCGACGAACTCGCCATTGATGAAGAGGCCGTACGACGGCTTGAGCTGCACGACGGCGCGTGACTCCGGCGACGGCGCGTACTCGAACGCGTTCGTGATCGGTACGGGGGGAACCATGATCAGTCCAGGGTGAAGTAGTCGGGACCGGAGTAGACGCCGGTGGTCAGTTTGGTGCGCTGCATCAGCAGGTCGTTGAGGAGCGTCGAGGCGCCGAAGCGGAACCAGTCGGGATGCAGCCAGTCATCTCCGACGGTCTCGTTCACCAGCACCAGGTATCTGATCGCGTCCTTGGTGGTACGGATCCCACCCGCCGGCTTCACCCCGACCTGACGGCCGGTGGCGGCCCGGAAGTCGCGTACCGCCTCCAGCATCACCAGGGTCACCGGCAGGGTGGCGGCGGAGGGAACCTTCCCCGTGGAGGTCTTGATGAAGTCGGCACCGGCCAGCATGGCCAGCCACGAGGCCCGCCGCACGTTGTCGTACGTGGCCAGCTCACCGGTCTCCAGGATCACTTTCAGGTGGGCATCCCCGCACGCTTCCTTCACCGCGACGATCTCGTCGTAGACGGCACGGTAGCGGCCGGAGAGGAAAGCCCCTCGGTTGATCACCATGTCGATTTCGTCGGCGCCGGCGGCCACCGCCGCCCTGGTGTCCGCCAGCTTGACCTCCAGCGGTGCCTGCCCGCTCGGGAAGGCGGTCGCCACACTGGCCAGATGCACCGACGAGCCCCGCAGCGCGTCGGCGGCGACCGGCACCATCGACGGGTAGACGCAGATCGCAGCGACCGACGGGCAGGACGGGTCGGCCGGGTTGGGGCGCAGCGCCTTGGTGCAGAGCGCCCGTACCTTACCCGGGGTGTCAGCCCCCTCCAGCGTGGTCAGATCGACCATCCGGATCGCCAGATCGATCGCCCAGGCCTTGGCCGTCGTCTTGATCGACCGGGTGCCGAGCATGGCGGCACGCTGATCCGCGCCGATCTGGTCGACGCCGGGCAGCCCGTGTAGGAACGTCCGTAGCGTCGCCTCGGAGCGCCCCACCTCAGCCAGATCGGATCGCGCCGGCGTGATGGTCCCTGTCATGCCCGCGAGTGTACTGAGCCGGATTTGCGGCGCCCGTACCGTAGTGAACCGATGACCCCGGTGCTCCGGAGGTCGCCTCGGCGGCAGTAGCGCGGAGCCGGTGAACCGGGGGCCCGGGTGACCGGACGGGCAGAGGGGCCGGCCGAGCGGCGGCCCGGCAGCGGGCGCGGGTAGGTTGACCGACCGTGGACGTAATCGTCATTGACCACCCGCTCGCCCAGTCACGCCTGACCGCGATGCGCGACGCCCGCACCGATTCGGCGTCGTTCCGTGCCGCCCTGCACGAGATCACCACCATGCTCGTGTACGAGGCGGCCCGCTCCTTCCCGATCGAGCGCTACCCGGTACAGACCCCGGTCGCGCCGACCGAAGGCATCCGTCTGGTCGCCCCGCCACTGCTGGTGCCGGTGCTCCGGGCTGGCCTCGGCATGGCCAACTCGGCGTTGGCGCTGCTGCCCGAGTCGTCGATGGGCTTTGTCGGCCTGGCCCGTGACGAGGACACTTACCAGCCGCGCGCATACATGGAGTCGCTGCCGGAGGACCTCACCGGCATCCCGGTCCTGGTGCTCGACCCGATGCTCGCCACCGGTGGCTCACTGGAGCACTGCTGCCGGCTGCTGGCTGAGCGGGGCTGCACCGACATCACGGTGCTCTGCGTGCTGGCCGCCCCGGCCGGCGTCGAGCGGCTGAAGCGCTCCGGCCTGCCACTGCGGGTGGTGACCGCCTCGATCGACGAACGGCTCAACGAGCAGATGTTCATCGTGCCGGGCCTGGGGGACGCCGGCGACCGACAGTTCGGTGGCATGCGCCGTTTCTGAGTCAGCATGCCTCGCGGGGCGACGCTCTACAGTTCGGTGTAGCTCCAGCTCAGACCCTTGCCGTTGGCGAAGGGCAGCACGCCGTGGAAGACCTGCGGCGCCTCAGCGAAGACCAGCGGCAGGAAGTGGCGGTCGCTGGGCCACATCGGCACCCGTCCGGCGAGCACGTCGGCCACATCGGTCCAGAGCAGCGTGCCTTCGTCACACTCCGTCCGGGGCTCGCCCGACCACTCGGTGATCCGGAACAGGAAGCCGAACCAGTTCTCCCCATTCAGGCCGAAGCCGGGCCAGGAGATGGTGCCCGCCAACTCCAGTGCCTGGCACTCCAGGCCGGCCTCCTCCCAGACCTCCCGGCGCATCCCCGCCACCACATCCTCGCCGGGCTCCAGCTTGCCGCCCAGCCCGTTGTAGTAGCCGAGGTGGAGATCGTCGGGGCGCCGGTCCCGGCGCAGCATCAGCACCCGGCGCCGGTCGGGGGAGAGGACGTAGCCGAGCGTGGCGAGAATGGCCTGCATCCGGCCACCGTAGTGGCGGGCGCTGCGGCGCCTACCGCAGCCCCAGAGCGGCCGACGTCTCGGCGCGGAGCGCCCGCACCGCTGCCGCCGCCCGCTCCCGCGCCCCGGCCACATCGCCGTCGGGCACACCCTCCACCACCTCGAGGTATGCCTTCAGTTTCGGTTCGGTGCCGGAGGGACGGACGACCACCCGGGCGGTGTCGGCGCGCAGGATCAGCACGTCCGCGTCCGGGAGCAGATCCTCCACCGCGGTGACCGGCGCCCCGAGCAGCGTGGCCGGGGTCTTCGCCCGGATGTGCGCCATCGCAGTGGCGATCTCGGCCAGGTCGTCGACCCGTACGGAGAGCTGGTCGGTGGCGTGGACCCCGAACTCGGCGGCCAGTTCGTCGAGCCGGTCGGTGAGGGTGCGTCCCGCCATCTTCAGCGCCGCGGCCAGTTCGGCCACGGTCAACGCTGCGGTAATGCCGTCCTTGTCACGGACCTGTTCCGGCGCCACGCTGTAGCCGAGCGCCTCCTCGTAACCGAAGACCAGCGGCTCGTCGCCACGACCGGCCCGCACGATCCACTTGAACCCGGTCAACGTCTCGTCGTAGGGCAGGTCGCGTGCCGCACACACTGCGCCGAGCAGTGATGATGAGACGATGGTTGTGGCGTAGAGGCCGCGGATGCCGCGCCGCATCAGATGGTCGGCGAGCAGCACCCCCAGTTCGTCGCCGCGCAGTATCCGCCAGCCGCCGGCCCCGTCCGGCACGGCCACCGCGCACCGGTCGGCGTCCGGGTCGTTGGCGATCGCGAGGTCGGCGCCGGTGGTTTGAGCGAGGGCGATGACCCGGTCCATCGCGCCGGGCTCCTCCGGGTTGGGGAACGTCACGGTGGGGAAGTCCGGGTCCGGTTCGGCCTGCACGGCGACGAGGCCGGGGACGGGGAAACCGGCGTGGACGAAGACGGCGGTGAGCACCTCCGCCCCCACCCCGTGCAGCGGCGTGTAGGAGACCCGGAGCTCCCTGGGGCCCTTCCGGCCGATCACCGCCGCCGCGCCGGCCACGTAGGCGGTCACGATCTGGTCGTCGAGCACCCTGCCCGGCTCACCGAGCGGCACCATGGACAGGGGCCCGACCGCTCGGATCGCCGCCTCGATCTCGGCGTCGGCCGGCGGCACGATCTGCGCACCCCCGCCCTGCGCCCCGCCCAGCTGCTCCCCCAGATACACCTTGTAGCCGTTGTCCTGGGGCGGGTTGTGGCTGGCGGTGACCATCACCCCGGCGGCCGCCCCGAGATGGCGGACCGCATAGGCCAGCACCGGGGTGGGCAGCGGTCGGGGCAGCAGCAGCGCCGGACGACCGGCGCCGGTGGCGACCCGGGCGGTCTGTTCCGCAAACACTTTCGAACCGTGCCGCGCGTCGTACCCGATCACCAGCGGACCGGCTGCGCCGCGGGCCGCCAGCCAACTGACGAGCCCGGCGGCGGCCTGGGTGACCACCGCCAGGTTCATGCCGTTCGGGCCGGCGCGGAGCGGCCCGCGCAGGCCGGCGGTACCGAAGGTGAGCGGGCCGGCGAACCGGTCGGCCAGCTCGGCCCGGCTGTCGGGCAGCCGGTCGAGGAGCTCGCGCAGCTCCTTGCGGGTGGCCGGGTCGGGGTCGTCGTTCAGCCAGCGCCGGGCGCGGTCGAGCAGTTCGTCAGTCTCCGCCATCATCCCGTGTTGATAGCACGTCACGGTTGACCCCGCCCGGCCTCCCCGACGGTTCCGTCGGCGCTCACCGGGAGACCGGGTCACCCCTCCTCGGTGAGCTGGAACGATGCGACCAGCTCGTCGTAGTACTTCTTGCTGTCGGCGAATTCCGCGTCGCTGGTGGTGAGGAAGAAGGAGTAGGCCTTGCCGTCGTGCACCACCGCACGCCAGATGCCGTGCCGCATCTCCGCACCCTCGCCGCAGGTGTACTCCAGCTCCGCGGCCGGTCTGCCGGCCAACTCGACTTCCTCAAGCTGCACCTGGTCGTACGGTTTGGCGCAGGACGGTACGTCGTTCAGGATCTTCCCGGCCTGTTTCATGAAGCCCAGGGGCTCTAACCCGGATTTCTCGACCAGGATGCGTAGCTTGCTCTGCGGATCGTCGGGGCTGATGAAGTCGACGTAGACCGCCCCCTTGGGGGCAACCTTTTTCCAGCCCTTCGGCACGTTGGCGGAGAGGCCGCGCGCGCTGTGGGTCACGGTCTCGAAATCCGGTCCGGCGGGGGCGGAGGACTCGTTGGCCTGGGGTGTGGTCGCCGGCTCCGGGTCGGAGTCGCCGAGGAGCAGGATCGTGCCGAGCAGCAGCACGACGGCGAGGCCACCGGCTGCCCCGATCTGGAGTTGGCGTGGCCAGCTTCTGATGGTGGCGGCCAGACCGGCACCGCTGCGCCGCATCCCCGCCAAGGCCTTGTCGAGCTTCTCGCCCGGGCTGCTCGGAGGTGCGTCGCTGCCGCCGGCGTCACTGGGCTGTCCGCCGGTTGACGCCCAGACCGGCCGGGTGGTCGCGGCTGGATGCGCCGGCAGCATGCTGGTGGGGAGGTCCATCGACCCGGCCGGTGGCGCCATCCCCCCGGTGGGGATGTCCGTCGTGCCGCTGGGCGGCGCCATCGCGCCGGTCGGCGTCTCCAGCCCGGTGCGGGACGGGGCGGACGGCTCGGTGCGGCCCTGCTGCATCTGGGCCAGCCGGTCGGTGAGGGATTCACCCGGCTGGAGCATCGCCCGGCCACCGATCTGCCCGCTCGGCAGTGCCGGGGCCGACGGGGCTGGCGGCGGCTGCGGGGAGCGTTGCGCGGGCACCACCGCGTAGGGGTCGGTCATCAGATGGGGGGCTGCCTTGCTGGCCAGTGGTCCGGCGAGCAGTCTGCGCAGTTTGTCCCGGGCCGCCGTCACGTCGAGCCGATGGGCCGGATCCTTCTCCAAGAGGCCGAGTAGCACCTCGGTCAGCACACCGGAGCGGCTGGGCGGGGCGGGCGGGTCCTCCACGATGGAGTGCATCGTCTCGATGGGGTCGCCCTTGTCGAAGGGGGGGCGTCCTTCGACCGCCGTGTAGAGGGTCACGCCGAGGGAGAAGAGGTCGCTGGGGGGGCCGAAGTCCCGTCCCATCGCCCGTTCGGGGGAGATGAAGTGTGGCGAGCCGAGCACCATGCCGGGGGTGGTGAGCTGTACGTCGTCCGGCATCCGGGCAACCCCGAAGTCGGTCAGCACGCAACGCCCGTCGGAGCAGATCAGCACGTTGGCCGGTTTGACATCGCGGTGCAGTACGCCGACCGCGTGGGCGACCTCCAGTGCGCCCAGTAATGCGATGCCGATCTTGGCGACGGCGCGGGGGGCGAGGGGGCCGTCCTCCAGCACCATCTCGGCGAGGCTGCGCGCGTCGAGCAGCTCCATGACGATCCACGGTCGGCCACTCTCGGTGACCACGTCGTAGACCTGAACCACCGCCGGGTGCTGCAGCGCGGCTGCGGCCCGCGCCTCGCGCAGGGTGCGTTCGTACATTGCCTGCTGATCGCTGGGGGCAAGCCCCGGCGGCAGGACAACCTCTTTGACCGCCACGTCGCGACGCAGCAGGGTGTCGGTGGCACGCCATACGGTTCCCATGCCGCCGTGCCCGACGGCGGCGCGGAGGGCGTAGCGTCCAGCGATGGTGCTGCCGGGGGCAGCGCGATTGTAGGTGGGGGTGACTGAGCCACCGCTCCGGGTCGGAATCTGAGTCACAGGAAAAGCCGCCGAGGGAGATCAAGGTGCGGGGGAGGCACAACATGGACACATCCACCCCCATCTTGAGGGTTGATCGGCAGAAAGGGAAAGCCACGGGTAAGGCATGGCCGACTTATCGACGTTCCGTGGCGCTTGCGCAGCGCTCCGTATTGCCGGTCCGGCGTTCCGTGGTGCTTGCGCAGCGCTCCGCGTTTCAGACGGTGATGGTGTGCGGAATCCCTCACCCAGCTGTCGGCCGGAACGCCCTACCATCCGGTTGGAGGCACGCAACGCGCGTAAGTCATCAACCCTGTGTCCCCGTTGCGGTGGCGCGGGCGAGCGAAACGAGGCGGCATGAGTGACCGGCGGTTGAGCGAGTCGGGTTTTCCGATCAAAACGGCCTACGGGCCGGAGGATGTTCCGGAGAATCTGGACGAGCGGCTCGGTCGCCCGGGGGAGTTCCCGTACACCCGCGGGGTCTATCCGACCATGTACACCTCGCGCCCCTGGACGATGCGCCAGTACGCCGGCTTCGGTACCGCCGCCGAATCCAACGCCCGTTACCACCAGTTGCTCAGCGCCGGCACCACCGGGCTGTCGGTCGCCTTCGACCTGCCCACCCAGATGGGGTACGACTCCGACGACCCGATCGCACACGGCGAGGTGGGCAAGGTCGGCGTCGCCATCGATTCGATCGACGACATGCGGATGCTCTTCGACGGCATCCCCCTCGATCAGGTCTCCACCTCGATGACCATCAACGCGCCGGGGTCGGTGCTGCTTCTGCTCTACCAGTTGGTCGCTGAGGAATCCGGGGTGGCGGGAACGGCGTTGAACGGCACGATCCAGAACGACATCCTCAAGGAGTACATCGCCCGCGGCACCTACATCTTCCCGCCCAAACCGTCGCTGCGGCTGGTGGCGGACACCTTCGCCTACTGCCGTAGCGAGGTGCCGAAGTGGAACACCATCTCCATCTCTGGCTACCACATGGCCGAGGCGGGTGCGAGTCCGGTGCAGGAGATCGCTTTCACCCTGGCCAACGGTGTGGAGTACGTGAAGGCCGCGATCGCGGCGGGGCTGGCGGTCGACGACTTCGCCCCGCGGTTGTCGTTCTTCTTCGTCGCCCGCACCACGCTCCTGGAGGAGGTGGCCAAGTTCCGGGCGGCCCGGCGGATCTGGGCGAAGCTGATGCGGGACCGGTTCGGCGCCCAGAATCCGAAGTCCATGATGCTGCGCTTCCACACCCAGACCGCGGGTGTGCAGCTCACCGCCCAGCAGCCGGAGGTCAATCTGGTCCGGGTGGCGGTGCAGGGGCTCGGCGCGGTGCTGGGGGGCACCCAGTCGCTGCATACCAACAGCTTCGATGAGGCGATCGCCCTGCCCACCGAGAAGGCCGCCCGGCTGGCGCTGCGGACCCAGCAGGTGCTGGCCCACGAGACCGATCTGACCGACACGGTCGATCCCTTCGCCGGTTCGTACGTCGTCGAGGCGATGACGTCGGAGATCGAAGCTGCGGCCGAGGAGCTGATGGCGCGGGTCTTCGAGTACGGCTCGGTGGTCGACGCTATCGAGGTCGGCTTCCAGAAGCGGGAAATCGAGGCGTCGGCCTACCGGGTGGCGCAGGAGATCGACTCGGGGGAGCGGGTCGTGGTCGGGGTCAACCGGTTCACGATCGACGAGGAGGAGCCGTACGAGCCGCTGCGGGTCGACCCGGCGATCGAGGTCGAGCAGGATGCGCGGCTGAAGGAGTTGCGGGCCTCGCGGGATTCCGCTGCCGTCGAGCAGGCGTTGGCGAAGCTGCGCAGCGCGGCCGCGGGCACGGAGAATGTGCTCTATCCGATGAAGGAGGCGCTGCGGGCGCGGGCCACCGTCGGTGAGGTCTGCGGGGCGCTCCGGGAGGTCTGGGGCGTCTACCGCCCGACCGACAACTTCTGAAGCGGTGGGCCCGGGACGTCGTCGCCGAGTGCCCGGACCGGTGCCGCGTCACGGCCCTGGCGGAGCCTCTCGCCCCGCTCTGCTGCATGCGCCGTCGATCCGTAGCGCAACCGTCCGGTGTGTGGGCGGTTCTTCCCGGGTATCCGCCAAAGGACCGGCAGCCGTTAGCAGATTCACTCCTTCCGGGGAGGTTCAGGCTGCTAATAGGGTAATTTTGGTAATCAGGCGGTTGCTTGTGGTGCTTGCGAGGCCGAGCGGGGCCGTCACCCATGGTGAGGGGGTGGGGGCAGGTGTCTGCGGTCAACCGCGACGCGCGTGCCGACCCGCTGGCTTCAGCCCGTTCCCGTCAGGGATTTCATAACGCACGGCGACCCGACCACTACCGTGGCGAGGTCGCGCAGCGTCACCGTTTTGGGTCTAGGCTGTCCGCTGTCCCCGACGACCAATCCTCTAGTGATCGAGACATCGACGTGACGAGTGCGTTGACGCTGCCTACGGGCAGCCAGTTGGCGTCGCCCCGGCCCGACACCTCATCGGACGCCGATCCGCTGCCCGGCCAGCTCGATCGCTGGCTCGCCGCCTACGGGCCCGAGCTCATCTCCGTACGTCGTCACATCCATGCCCATCCGGAGCTGTCCCATCAGGAGTTCGAGACTGCCGCCCTGGTGGCCCGCGAGCTGACCCGTGCCGGGCTGGCACCCCGTCTGCTGCCCACGGGCAACGGAGTGATCTGCGACATTGGCGAGGGCGACCGGGTGATCGCGCTCCGGGCCGACCTCGACGCGCTGCCGTTATCGGATCCGAAGGGCGTCCCGTACCGCTCGACCGTCAACGGGGTCACCCACGCCTGCGGGCATGACGTGCACACGACGGTGCTGCTGGGGGCGGGGTTGATGCTTGCCCGGCTCGCCGAGAGCAGCCCTCTGCCCGGGCGGGTCCGGCTGCTCTTCCAGCCGGCCGAGGAGTCCATCCCCTCCGGCGCACCCGAGATGATCGCGGCTGGGGCTCTCCGCGATGTGGCGGCCATCTACGCGCTGCACTGCGCCCCCCAGTTGCCGGTCGGAGTCGTCGGGGTGCGGTCCGGGGCCTTCACCGCGGCAGCGGACACGGTCGAGGTCCGGCTGACCGGCCGGGGCGGCCACACCGCCCGACCGCACCTGACCGCCGACCTGGTGTACGCCCTCGGCCGGGTGATCGTGGACGTGCCGTCGCTGCTCGGACGCCGGGTCGACCCGCGGGCCGGACTCTCGTTGGTCTGGGGGCGGGTGCGTGCCGGGGATGCCTTCAACGCTATTCCGGGCGAAGGCAGCGTGCGGGGAACTCTGCGGGTGCTCAACCGGGAGGCGTGGCGGGAGGCCCCCACGCTCGTCACGGACCTGGTGCACGGTGTGGTCGCCGGCACCGGCGCGCAAGCCGAGGTGAACTACATCAGAGGCGTCCCGCCGGTGGTCAACGACCGGATGGCGTCGGCGATCATCGCGGGGGCCGCGGGAGCCGCGCTGGGAGCCGATCGGGTGGTCGAGGCCGAGATCAGCATGGGTGGGGAGGACTTCGCGTTCTACCTCGACCACGTACCCGGGGCGATGTTCCGGCTGGGTACGGGCGCTCCCGGCTCGGATGTCAAGCTGGACATCCACCAGCCGTCGTTCGATGTTGACGAGCGCTGCATCGGCTATGGCGTACGGGTCATGGTCCACACCGCCCTCGCCGCCCTCTCCGCCAGCACCTTCTGACCCATCCCTTCCCCCTGCCCCCTTCCCCCTGCCCCCTTCCCCGCCCCCCGTTTCCCCGTCGATCAAGGAATTGTGGTCGTGTTTGATCACCGATTCACGACGTCAACTCCTTGATCGACGGGAAAGTCCTTGATCGACGGGGAGGCTGAGGGGTTATTCGGCCGGCGGTGCCGGGGTGGGCGGCGGGGCTGCCTCCGGCGGCGCTGGGGCCATCTGTGGCGGCGCTGGGGCCGCCTGTGGCGGTGCCGTGG
>DASULK010000245.1:0-6980 GCA_036278255.1 Micromonospora sp. | reverse complement strand
GTCGAGCACGTTGCGCTGACGTGGGCGGGAAGCCCCCGGCATCACCATCTCTTCCTTATGGGAATCGATGTAGATGCACCAGACGGGGCACTCGCGGGCGCAGAGCATGCAGACCGTGCAGTTCTCCTCCAGCAGCGCGATCACGCCGCGGGAGCGGGGTGGCAGATCCGGTGCGACATCGGGGTACTGCTGGGTGTGCGACCGGCGCGTCATGGTCTTGAACGTGACCGCCAGCCCCTTGGCCAGCCCCTTGCCCGGCACACTCATACCGCCCATCCTGCCCGGTCGCCCGCCGCGGCGCGAGCACCACCCCAGCCCCTCACCGGAGTACGGTCAGCCGGCTGGCCCCGCGTCATTCGTAGCCGGGACGAACAGGTCCACGATCTCGCAGCGCTGGGGCATGGTGCGCCGCACGGTAGGCCGGAGATCCGCGATGATGGGGAGACTGATGGACGGAGGGGCAACGTGGGCAGTGAGACGAGCGGCGAGACGAGTGGCGGGGACGGCTCCGGCGGAGGAGAGGCACCCGCGACCGGCGGCAAGTACGTGGAACCCGGCGGAGAGTTCACCCGCGACCAGCGCTACATCGCCACGCGGATCACTGCCGACGGGCGCGACGGCTGGCCGGTGGAGGCCGGCCGGTATCGGCTGGCGGTCAGTTCCGCCTGCCCCTGGGCCAACCGGCTGATCATCGTCCGTCGGCTGCTCGGGCTAGAGGACGCCATCTCGATGGCGGTGGCCGGCCCGACGCACGACGCCCGGAGCTGGACCTTCGACCTCGACCCGGGCGGGCGCGACCCGGTGCTCGGCATCGAGCGGCTGGCCGATGCGTATTTTGCGCGGTTCCCCGGCTATGACCGGGGCATCACGGTGCCGGCGATCGTGGACGTGCCGAGCGGGCAGGTGGTGACCAACGACTACGCCCAGATGGAGCTCGACCTGTCCACACAGTGGACTGCGTACCACCGTGACGGCGCACCGCAGCTCTACCCCGAGCACCTGCGGGACGAGATCGACGAGGTCAGCGATGTGATCTTCCGGGACGTCAACAACGGCGTCTACCAGTGCGGGTTCGCCGGCAGCCAGGAGGCGTACGCGGAGGCGTATACCCGGCTGTTCGAGCGGCTGGACTGGCTGAACGACCGGCTGAACGACCGGCGATACCTGGTCGGCGACACCATCACCGAGGCCGACATCCGGCTCTTCACGACCCTGGTCCGCTTCGATCCGGTCTACCACGGTCACTTCAAGTGCAACCGGAACAAGCTTACCGAGATGTCGGTGCTCTGGGCGTACGCCCGGGATCTCTTCCAAACCCCAGGCTTCGGCGACACGGTCGACTTCGACCACATCAAACGGCACTACTACGAGGTGCACCGGGACATCAACCCGACCGGAATCGTGCCGGTCGGGCCCGACCTGTCGAACTGGCTGACCCCGCACGGCCGCGAGGCGCTGGGCGGCCGGCCGTTCGGCGACGGCACTCCCCCGCCGCCCCCGCCACCGTCCGAGCGGGTGCCGGCCGCGCACACCCCAGCCGGCTGACCCGGCCCGTGCGGGAACACCTGCGGGTGGTGCGGCTCAGTTCAGCGCCACCCGCACGGCGGCGGTGAGGACGAGCTGGCCCAGCGCGACCGGCACCAACACCAGCCAGCAGAGGCGCTGCAGCTGGTCCTCCCGCAGCCGCGGATAGGTGACCCGGAGCCAGATGATCACGAACGCCACCGCGAAGACCTTCAGCAGCGTCCAGAGCCAGCCCAGATACTCGTCGCCGAAGGGCCCCTGCCAGCCGCCGAGGAAGAGCACGGTGGTCAGCGCCGCGATCACCACGATGCCGACGTACTCGGCCAACAGGAAGAACGCGAACCGCAGGCCGGTGTATTCGGTCAGGTAGCCGAAGACCAGTTCGGAGTCGGCGATCGGCATGTCGAACGGCGGTCGGCGGATCTCCGCCAGGCCGGCGATGAAGAAGACGATCATCGCGGGTGCCTGCCAGAGCAGCCACCACGGCCGCCACGCCGCAACGATGCCGGGCAGGCTCAACGTGCCTGCGGCCATCGCCACCGAGACCGCGGCGAGCACCAACGGAAGTTCGTACCCGAGCAGTTGGGCCGCGCCGCGCACCCCGCCGAGCAGGCTGTATTTGTTCGCCGACGCCCATGCCGACATCAGCAGCGCGACCACGCCGACCCCGACGACGGCGAGCACAAAGAAGAGGCCGATGTCCAGCGGCTGACCGACCAGGTCGCCCGGTCCGAGCGGAATCACCAGCAGGGCGAGCAGATAGGGCACGAGCGCCACCACCGGGGCGAGCCGGAAGACCGCCCGGTCGGCGTCACGGGGGACAACATCCTCCTTCTGCACGAATTTGATCCCGTCGGCGACCAGTTGCGCCCAGCCGTGGAAGCCACCGGCGTACATCGGGCCGAGGCGGCCCTGCATGTGCGCCATCACCTTGTGTTCCATCTGCCCGACGATCAACGGCAGGGTGAGGAACGCGACCAGCACGGCACCTACCCGGAGGATCAGCTCCAACCAGACGGGCATCAGTGGTCACCGCCGTCCGGCGCGTCCGGGTCGTACCGGGGGCGGGCCCGGGGCCCCCATTCCTCGGGGGCGGGGACACCGGGTGGCCGCATCGGTTGACGACGGGCGGTGCCGGCAGCCGGCTCGCCGGGCTCTTTGGCCCCGGGCCAGGGTTTGGCCACCCGGGACGCGAGGACGAACTCCTTGCGCAGCGGGTGCCCTTCGAACTGCGGTGGCAGCAGCAGCGGTTTGAGGCCGGGATGTCCGGCGAAGTCGATGCCGAACATCTCGCGTGTCTCCCGCTCATGCCAGTCGACGCCCGGGTAGAGGTCGACGATGGAGGGGACCCGGGCCCCCTCCCGCGCCACCCGGGTACGCAGCAGCAGCCCGTGCCGGCGGGTGGTGGACCAGAGGTGCACCACCACGTCGAAGCCGGCCGCCTGCTCATCAACGGCGGAGAGCCAGTCGAAGAAGTCGCAAGCCAGTTCGGCGTCGTCGCGGGCCGCCTGGATTGCGGCGCGCCAGCCGGCCAGGGGTACGTCCACCGTCGCCCGCGCGTACTCCTGGCCGCCGGACACCCCGACCGTCACCTCGGTATCGGCGAGCACCTCGGCCAGGCGGGTCCCGATCTCTTCCGGCGTCATGTCCGCGATCCTATGGCCCACCGGCTGGCCCGGCACCTGTCGCTTCCGCGGCGGGCGGGGTGGTCATCGGTCCGAACACAGGCAGACCGGACTGACCAATACGACGCTTTCCACAAAACGAACCATCCGGCCGGGAAGAATGATCCAGGTGCGTGCTGTGACCATCACTCCGGGCACCCCAGACTCGCTGCGGCTCGTCACCGACCATCCCGAGCCGCCGCCCGAGGAGGGGGCGGTGCTCGTCGAGGCTCTCGCCGTGGGTATCTGCGCTACCGATCAGGAGATCATCGCCGGGCACTACGGGGAACCGGTCCCCGGCGCCGACACGCTCGTGCTCGGCCACGAGTCCCTGGGCCGGGTCATCGAGGACCCGACCGGGACGCTGAATCCCGGGGATCTTGTCGCGGGGATCGTCCGCCACCCGGATCCGGTGCCCTGCCCCAACTGTGCGGTCGGCGAGTGGGACATGTGCCGCAACGGGCTCTACACCGAACACGGCATCAAGAATCTGGACGGGTTCGCCCGGGACCGGTGGCGGGTCCAGCCGGAATTCGCGGTCGGCCTCGACCCGGTGCTGGCCCGGACCGGGGTGCTGATCGAACCGACCAGCGTGGTCGCCAAGGCATGGGATCACATCGACCGGATCGGTGGGCGGGCCGAATGGCAGCCCCGGACAGTACTGGTGACCGGCGCCGGGCCGATCGGGCTGCTCGCCGCTCTGCTCGGCAGCCAGCGGGGGCTCACCGTGCATCTCCTCGACCGCGAGGTGGGGGGCCCGAAGTCCAGACTGGCGGAGGGGCTCGGTGCGCAGTACCACACGGTCCCGGTATCCGAGCTGGATTTCGAGCCGGACATCATCCTGGAATGCACCGGTGCCCCGAGCGTCGTCCTCGATGTGCTCTGCGCGGTCGGCCCGAACGGGATCGTCTGCCTGACCGGCGTCTCCAGCGGCGGCCGCATGATCGACCTCGACGCCGGGGCGCTCAACCGGGAACTCGTACTGGAGAACAACGTCGTCTTCGGCTCGGTCAACGCCAACCGGCGGCACTGGGAGCTCGCGGCCGCGGCGTTGACCCGCGCCGACCAGCAATGGCTCGACTCCCTCATCACCTGCCGGGTGCCGGTGGAGCAGTACGCCGACGCCTACGCCGCAACCGGTCAGATCAAAACGGTCATCGAATTCGCGGCGTAGTGGGCGGTGCGCGTCGGTTGCGGCACGGCCACGGCGACGGCTGAGGGGACGAGGGACGAGAGACGAGAGACGAGGGCCGTCAGCGTGCCGGCGGCGGTACCAGCGGTGCGGTCAACGATTCGGTGCTGCGCGCCGGGGGTGGTGCGGGCGCATCAGCCGGCGAGGCCAGCGGGTCGGGTCGGGGCACCCCGCCAAGGCCGGACCGTTCACCTGCGATCTTCTCCTGCAGACGCAGGATGCCGTGCAGCAGCGCTTCGGGGCGGGGCGGGCAGCCGGGTACGTAGACATCCACCGGGATGAGCTGGTCAACCCCCTTGGTCACCGAGTACGAGTCCCAGTAGGGACCGCCGGTGTTGGAGCATGCGCCGAAGGAGATGACGTATTTCGGCTCGGGCATCTGGTCGTAGAGGCGCTTGATGGCGGGGGCCATCTTGTCGGTGACCGTGCCGGAGACGACCATCAGGTCGGCCTGTCGGGGGCCGTGGGCGAACGGGATCACGCCCAGCCGCATGAAGTCGTGGCGCCCCATGCTCGTCGCGATGAACTCGATTGCGCAGCAGGCCAACCCGAAGTTGAACACCCACAGCGAGTAGCGGCGACCCCAGTTGAGTACGAACCGGATCGGCTCACCGAGCACTCCCGGCAACTGCACGCCCGCCTCCTTCTGTCGGCCCACCCACCAGTGAATCACAGCGGCGACCCCGTCCCGTACCTCGTCGATCAAGGCCTTGCTCGTCGATCAAGGACCTTTTGTCGTGTTTGATCTCAAAGCAACGACAACAAGTCCTTGATCGATGGGGATTTCCTTGATCGACGCGCGTTCATGGGGCGGCATGGTAGCCATCCGCCCAGGTTGATCAGGGACTTGATGGAGCGACACACTGGTCGACACGCCCACGAAGTCCCTGATCAACACGGTGGGGAGGGGGCGTCCGGCGGCCACCAGGCGGCACCGGCCATGTCGACGCCCTCCCCGCGTAGCCTCGTCCCTTCCGCCCGCAGCCGGGCGCGTACCTCGACCTCATGGCCGGGGGGTAGTCGTCCCGCGGCGGTCACCACCCGGTGCCACGGCACCCCGCCCCCGTACCGGGCCATGATCGATCCGACCAGCCGCGCCGACGTCCGCCCGGAGCGGTCGGCCAGGTAGTCGGCGATCGCCCCGTACGACATGACCCGCCCGGGTGGGATGGTCTCGACGAGGGCGAGCACCTCTTCCACATACTCTTCCGGCGTCACAGGTCGCCACCATATGAGATGCGCCGAGGATCTTGGCGGGTCGACCACGCAGAATAGACGGGTGCGTACAACAGTCACCGCAGCTCGTCGAATCGTGGTCAAGGTGGGGTCGTCCTCGCTGACCACGACAGAAGGGGGCCTCGACACCGAGCGGGTCGACGCCCTCGCCGATGTGCTGGCCGCGCTCGCCGTCGCGGGCCGGGAGATGATCCTGGTCTCCTCCGGCGCCATCGCAGCCGGCCTCGCCCCGATCGGCCTGTCACAACGACCGCGGGACCTGGCCACGCAGCAGGCGGCGGCGAGCGTCGGCCAGGGGCTGCTGATCAGGCGGTACGCGGCCGGCTTCGCCCGACACGGCCTCACCGTCGGGCAGGTGCTGCTCACCGCCGACGACGTCATCCGCCGGACGCACTACCGCAACGCCTACCGGACCCTGCGCAAACTCCTCGACCTGGGTGTGGTGCCGATCGTGAACGAGAACGACACGGTCGCCACCGACGAGATCCGCTTCGGGGACAACGACCGGCTCGCCGCGCTGGTCGCCGCCCTGGTCCACGCCGACCTGCTCGTCCTCCTCTCCGACGTGGATGGCCTCTACACCGGCGACCCGGCGCGTCCGGAGAGTCGCCGCATCGAGGAGGTGCGCGGTGAGGCCGACCTGGCGGGGGTGGCGGTCGGTGGTGCTGGCCGCGCCGGCGTCGGCACCGGCGGCATGGTCACCAAGGTCGAAGCGGCCCGCATCGCCACCGGATTCGGCATTCCGGTGGTGTTGACGGCCGCCGGGCTGGCCGCCGCGGCACTGGCCGGTCAGCCGGTGGGCACCCTGTTCCACCGGGTACGGCAGCGGCCGGCGGCCCGCCTCTTCTGGCTGGCCCACGCCACCTCGCCACGGGGGCGGCTGCACCTCGACCCGGGGGCGGTGCAGGCGGTGGTGGACCGACGCAAGTCGCTGCTGCCGGCCGGCATCACCGCTGTCGATGGGGCGTTCACCGCCGGTGACCCCGTGGATCTGGTGGATACGAGCGGGCAGCCCGTGGCACGGGGACTGGTCAACTACGACGCGGTGGAGTTGCCCGGCCTGCTGGGGCGCTCGACCAGCGAACTGGCGGCGGCCCTCGGTCCGGCGTACGAACGTGAAGTGGTCCACCGCGACGATCTGGTGCTGCTGTGACCGCCCCCGCCGCCCATGCCGCTACCACACCGGCCGCCCTTCCCCTTCTCCCAGAGGGCAGCCCTGTTGACCCAGAATCGCCAAGAGGGCTCCCCTGTTCCCGTCTCCACCTGCAGAGGGCTGCCCTCTTAAAGTCAAGGAGTTCACGATGAGCGTCATCGAGCAAGCGCGGCGGGCCCGCGAAGCCGCAAACGAACTGGCCACCGCCACC
>DASULK010000244.1:0-5880 GCA_036278255.1 Micromonospora sp. | reverse complement strand
CGTACGGTCTGTACGAGATCGGCATCTTCCAGCTTGCTACGTAGGGCCGCGACATGCACGTCGAGGGTGTGTCCGGCCGCCCAGGTGGTTTGCCAGACCTCCAGCAGTAGCCGGTTGCGGGGCACGACTGTACCGGCCTGTCGGGCCAGCACCGTCAGTAACTCAAACTCCTTGCGGGTCAGGCTCACCTCCCGATCTGCCAGGCAGACCCGGCGGGCATTCACGTCGATATGCAGGTTGCCGACCTGCAACGCGGTCTCGGACTGCCGGGATCGGACGGCTCTGCGCATCACCGCCTCGATGCGGGCCTGCAGCTCGGCCATGGAGAAGGGCTTGACCACATAGTCGTCGGCTCCGGAGCGGAGCCCGGCCACCCGGTCGCGTTCCTCAGCGCGGGCGGTGACCGCGATGATGGCGACGTCCTCGTTGTGGCGGCGCAGCTGCCGGCATACCTCCAGGCCGTCCCGGTCGGGCAGGTTGAGGTCGAGCAGGATCAGGTCGACAGGACCGGCTTCGACCGCCTCCGCTGCGGTCATCGCATGAATGACCACGTGATCCCGGCGGCGTAACGCCGACGACAGTGCCGAAGCGACCCTCAGGTCGTCTTCGACGAGAAGCACTCGCACGCGTGTCCTCCTCGTGTGTCAGCCGACAAGGTCCCCGCGAGTGTGTCTGATCAACATCTATTGTGACTAGACCGTCTTACCTGATGTACCGGTGGCACACCTGGATCACATGCTTTTGGAGCGGGATGTCCGGTGTTGGAAACGCGGCTTCGGGGCTACCGGGATGACGCGGCCCACGAGCGGCCCGTGACGAGGCTGTTCGCGAAGCGGCGTATCGGTGCGGACCAGGCGAGCGGATCCCGCCAGGGAAAGGTGTGAGCCCCATCGACCTCGACGTATGTTCCGGCGATGGCGAGCGCAGCCAGTCGGTGGCCCCAGGCCCGCGTGCTGATCGCATCATCACGTCCTCTGATGACGAGCAACGGCACCGTGAGCCGCGATACCGGTTCTTCGAGCGAGTGGTGAAGATGGGCCCACACCAGATGGACCAGCCTCCGGATCCCGGCCCGCTTCCATTCGGGGCGATGCGAAATGGAGAGACCGGGCGGCTCACGGCGCCCGTCAATCCGCCAGCGGATGAAGAGCCGCAACGGGCCGCGAGCGGCCGGATCGATGGTGGGGCTGGCGAGCACGACGCCAAGTACGCCGGGGTGACGCACCGCAGCCTCCGCGGCAACCTGCGTGCCACTGGAGTGTCCGGCGATGATGACCTTGCCGAGCCGGCGCCCGGTGAGCCAGTCCGCGACCGCGTCGGCGAACTCCGGCACGGAGAGTTCGTGCGGCGGATCACCGCTGCCGGCGAAACCCGGTAGCTCGACCAGATGGGCGCGGGTCCATTCGCCGAGAGCGCCGAGCCCGGGCATGAGATAGTCCGCGACCGCCATGCCTTGAACGAGCACTATTTCGGGCACGTTCGGTCGGGGCTGTCCCACCGAGCGGCTGCGCATGCGACCCCATGGTCCATCCCGGTAGGCCGTGGTGATGCCCTGAGGGAAGGGAGGCGGGTGGGTTCGGCCGTGTCGCATGCCCCCGGGCTACCCGGCAAGGCCCGGACTATCCGACCGGGAGCAGCGGAGGACTATCCGGCCATCAGCGGCCCCGGGTGTGGCGGGTGGGGTTCCGGGTAGATCGCGGAGCGATGAAGGTAGCGCGCGAGGTGGCCGCCTTCGATTCTGCCTCGGCGATGGTCGTGGCGGTCGCCCGGTTCCTGCATGGTCGCGGCACACCGCCCATGGCCAATCCGGCCCTCCGCATGCTGTCACCGCTGGCGACCGCCGCCAACCACCTGCCAGCCGGAATACGGGAGATGATTTACAGCCGGGCCAGCGGGGCCGAGGCCCGGCCGGCGACGCAGCTTGCGGCGTTGAATATCGAGGACGTGGCGGCAAGGCTCGTGGGCCGCTATCCCCGGCAGACCTACCCGGCGGTGGTGGTCGGTTCCTCCAACGGGGCGCTCGTGCACCTCTGCGCGGCCCTGGGCATGCCGTGGTTACCGCAGACGTTGCTGCTCCCGTTGCGACAGCGGCGGGTCTCCGTGGACGATCCTCGGCAGGCCGTACATGCTTTCGACCCGACTGCCCGTGCGCTGCTGGCCGGCAATCCGGACCTCGTACTGCATCACATGCACGACCCGAACCAGGACCGGCTCACCCTGCGCCGAATGGCGTACTTCCGCGTGAAACGCACCCGGTTGGGGCCAGCGTACGAGAGTTTCGTGACCAGCGTCCTCCGCCCCGGCGGGACGATTTTCCTCGCCGATTGCACCCAGCGCTGGCCGACCACCCAGATCGGTGAGCGGCACGTCTTTCAACTCGGTGCTGTCGGTGGGCTGCAGCCGGAGGAGTACACCAGGGGAGATCCCCGCGTCGCCGATTATCTGCACCGCTACGGTATTTCCCGCTCATGCTGGCCGGGACCGGAGCCGGACGGCGAGCGCCCGGAGGCGGAGTGGGGATTCGAGCCGGCGCTGCATGATGATGTGGTCGCCTTCGCCGAACGGCACGGCTATCGAGTCCGGCGGCTGATCTTCGACGACCCGCAGGATCTCAGTCCGTTGGTCGCCGACCTGTATCGCTGGTGGTATCGCCGACGCGGGGTCCCAGCCGACCGGCTGCTGGTGGAGTCGTTCATCCTCCTCGACCCCTGGTGGGCGTTGCGCACCGGCTCCGTGCCGTATTGGACGGTATTTCCGGTGCAGCGTTCAGCTGAGGCGCTCGGCCACTACCTCGACCGGTCGGACCGGTACGACTTCCTCCATCTCATGCTTTTCTGTCATGGTGTGGAATCGGCGGGACTGGTCACCGTCGAGCAGTGGCGGGCACTGCTGGCACGTGCTAATCGGGCCGGGTCATTCGCCGGAGTAGACCCGGACCGGTACCCGGGCGACCTTGCGAGCTTCTTCCGGTATCCGCGGGCTCTGCGTGCCTTGCCGGGCCGATATCCGATCCCGGCGCCCCTGACCCTGGACGCCTTTGATGGCTTTCTCGCGGTGCACCGCGACCGCTATCCCCGTGTCAGGGTGGAAACCTCTCATTAGTACGCGGGCCGCTGCGGCTGGCCTCCGGCGTCCGGTGCCTAGCGGGGTGGGACGGAGGCAGGGCACCCGGACCGGTGAGCACTTCGAAGACGAGTTGGGTCTCGGTGTGGCGGACGACGGGATGAATGTTGATGTGTTCGAGTACGAGGTCCCGGAGCGCCTCAGGGGACTCGACCGCAACGTGCACGAGGTAGTCGTCGGCCCCGGCAACGTGGAACGCGGTGAGGACACCGGGGATCCCCGCGAGGATGGCGTTGAAGTTGTGCACCTGATCGCGGTTGTGGCTGCCGAGCCGGATCCGCACCACCGCCTGCAGCGGGCGGCCGAGTGCGGCCAGATTGAGCCGCGCGTGGAAGCCGGCGATGACGCCGGTTTCGCGGAGCGCCCGCACCCGGTGGAGGCAGGTTGACTCGGCGATTCCCACCCGGTGCGCCAGCGCGCTGTTGGTCAGTCGCCCCTCGGCGGCTAGCTCGGCGAGAATGGCCAGGTCAGTGCCGTCCAGGGCCGGCATCGGCCCGGGCGCCAGAACCGGTGGTGGATTCTTCGGCCCAACCGCTCGCGCCACGAACAAACCTCCATGATTTTCATCAGTTTAACGCGTTTGCGGAAGGTTCTTTCGTGGCTATTGCCTTTGGTGGCAGATTCCGCACACCATCCACCGTATGGGCATGCAGGATCTTTCATTCGACTCTCTGGCGGTGCACGCGGGCCGGGCGGGCCTTGCGGACCTCGGGGTCCACGTCCCGCCACTGGACCTCTCCTCGACCAACCCGCTGCCCGACATCGAGTTGGGTGGGTCCTCGTACGAGTCGATGGCCTCCGGTGGTCACCCGGTTGCGGGCGGCGGGATGGTCTACGCCCGGTTGTGGAATCCGACCGTGGCCCGGTTCGAGTCGGCGCTCGCCACGTTGGAGCAGACCGACGAGGCGGTGGCATTCTCGTCCGGCATGGCGGCGGTGACCGCCGCTGTTCTCGCGGCTAAAGCAGAGCGCGGCGGCAAGCATGTGGTCGCTGTCCGTCCGCTCTACGGAGGCACCGACCACCTGCTCGGGTCCGGGATGTTCGATGTCGAGGTGACCTACTGCTCTGCCGAGGAGGTCGCCACCGCGGTCCGTCCGGACACCTGTCTCGTGGTCGCCGAAACCCCGGCGAACCCGACCCTGGAGTTACTGGACATCGCCGCGGTCGTTGAGGCCGCGGCCGGGCGGCCGGTTCTGGTGGACAACACCTTCGCCACCCCGGTGCTGCAGAACCCGGCCGTGCACGGGGCCGCCCTGGTGCTGCACAGCGCCACAAAGTATCTGGGCGGGCACGGCGACGTGGTCGGCGGCGTGGTGGCCTGCGAAGCGGCGTGGGCCGCGGCCCTGCGGCGGGTCCGTGCGGTGACCGGGGGACTGCTGCACCCCCTCGCCGGTTACCTGCTGCACCGAGGTCTGGCCACCCTGCCGATCCGGGTACGGGCCCAGCAGAGCTCCGCGGAGAAGCTGGCGACCTGGCTCTCCACGCATCCCGCCGTCCGGCGGGTCTTCTTCCCGGGTACCCCGGAGGGGGATCCCGCCAGCCTGCTCGGCCGGCAGATGCGTGGCCCGGGAGCCATGCTCTCCATCCAGCTCGCCGGCGGGTATGAGCAGGCCGTGCGGATCACCAACCGGGTCCGGCTCTTCACCCACGCGGTCTCTCTCGGCGGCATCGACTCCCTGATCCAGCACCCGGCATCGCTGACGCACCGCCCGGTCCCGGCGCACGCGCGTCCGGGCGCCGACATCGTCCGGCTCTCGATCGGTCTGGAGGACCCGGACGATCTCCGAACCGATTTGGCGCGCGCGCTTGAGGGTACGGCCTGACGGGCACGGCACCCGCGGTCCGGCTCAGTGCGCCGGGCGATCGTCGATGAAGATGCGGCGGGCGACGAGGCCGAACCGGTCTCGTCGCCCAGCTATGCCGCCATGCACCCGTTGCTACATCGGAGCGAGCCGGCGAAGCCGCTTTCTGCGGCTCGTCGGTGCAGGCACGTGGTGATCAGGAGAGGCTGTCGATGTACTCCGGGTTGGCCTCCAGCCACTCCTCGACGGCCTTCTTCTCATCGTTCTTGTGTACGTTGAACATCAGGTCTTCCAGCGAGCCGAGCTGCTGGTTGTCCATGGCGAACTTGCCCAGCATTTCGGCGACCTCAGGGAAGTCGGTGCTGAAGCCCGCGCGGCCCAGAGCGTTGATCTCTTCGGCCTGCCCGAGGGTGCCCTCCGGGTCGGCCAGATCCTTCAGCTCATACTTCGCATACGCCCAGTGCGGGTGCCACAGCGTCACCACGATCGGCTCCTTGTCGGCGATCGCCCCATCCAGTGCGGCGAGCATCGCCGGGGTCGACGACGTCTTCAGCTTCATCACGTCGGTCAGGCCGTAGGTCGGGATGACCTTGTCCTGGGTGGCAGCCGTCAGTCCGGCACCCGGCTCGATGCCGATGATCTCACCGTTGAACTTGTCGGCGTTGGCGGCCAGGTCAGCCAGCGAGTCCACCCCGTCCACGTAGGTGGGGACGGCGATGCTCAGGCTGGCGTCGTCGTACCAGACGCCGAGCTTCTCCACCTTGTCGCCGTACTTCTTCCAGTAGTCCGCGTGGGTCTGAGGCAGCCAGCTGTCCAGGAACAGGTCGATGTCCCCGTCGGCCAGCCCCTGGTATACGACGCCGGCTCCGACGTTCTTGAGTTCGACCTGGTAGCCCTTGGCCTCCAGGATGTTGCTCCAGAGGTAGGACGTGGCGATGGCCTCGTCCCACGGCAT
>DASULK010000243.1:0-4977 GCA_036278255.1 Micromonospora sp. | reverse complement strand
TGGAGGTGAGGATCAGCGAGGCGTGCTCGTAGCGGGACGAGACGAGTTGGAAGAACAGGTTCGCGGCGTCTTGCTCGAAGGGCAGGTAGCCGACCTCGTCGACCTATGCCGACTTCGGCATAGGTCGATCTATGCCGATCTCGGGACTATGCCGATTGCTCGGCCGGCGCCGCGGGATCGGTCGGCCGGCTTGGAGTTCCGGGGCGGGAGGTGCGTGCAGTGGTCGGCATAGTGCCGTGAGCGGGTGAGGCTTCCGGTGGAGCAGGGTGCTCCAGATCGGAGGCCATGTCATGGCGACATCGCGGAGGCAGCCCGGGGCGTTGGGGCCGCACGTTGAGGGGTTCCAGTCGTACCTGGAGGGCTGCGGCTACACCCCGGGCACGGTCCGGGGTCAGATGAAGGTGCTGGGTCATCTTGGTCGTTGGATGGAAGCCCGTGGTTTGAGCCCTGCGGACCTCACCGTGGCGTTGATCGACGCCTTTCTTGTTGAGGTACGGCAGGAGCGCAGGTTTCACCGGGCCGACCGTCACACCGCGATCCAGGTGCTGGAACATCTGGTCGAGCACGGCGTGGTCACCAGGCCCGCGCCCGTCGCGAAGTCCGAGCTGGAGCTGTTCCTCGAGGACTACCGGGACTGGATGCTGGGTGAGCGCGGCTTGGCCGAGACGACGGTGCAGCGCTATGAGTGGACCGCACGACGCTTCCTCGTCCAGCGAGCCTTCAGCGGTGAGAGTCCAGCGGCGGGGGTGTCCAGCGTCGAGGTCAACTCGTTTCTGCTGACCGAGTCCACCCGATGCAGCGTGGGCGCGGCCAAGGGACGGGTCGCCGAGCTCCGGTCGCTGTTGCGCTACCTGTTCGTGCGCGGGCTGACGTCTCGACAATTGGCAGCAGCGGTCCCACCGGTGGCGGGTTGGCACAACACCGGCATCGCGTCGACCGTCTCACCCGAGGAAGTCCAGGCGCTTCTGGACAGCTGCGACCGCAGCACTGCGAACGGGATCCGGGACCACGCAATCATCACCCTGGTTGCCCGGTTGGGGCTGCGCTCGATCGAGGTCGCCCGGATGGAGCTGGACGACATCAACTGGCGGACCGGGGAGATCACCATCCGCGGCAAGGCCCGCCGGCTGGACACGATGCCGCTGCCGGTCGAGGTGGGAAAGGCAGTTGCTTCCTACCTGGTCGAGGCGCGACCCTCTACCGACCCCGCACAGCGCAGGCTGTTCTGGACCGGGCGTGCCCCGCGGGCCCCGATCCGCGCGGACCTGGTCGGCGACGTCGTGAAACGGGCATGTCGACGTGTGGGCATGGCCCCGGTGGGACCACACCGGCTCCGTCACGCCCTGGCCCGGCAGATGCTCGTCCAGGGAGTCGTGCTCACCGACATCAGCCAGGTGCTACGACACCGCGACCTGGCCACCACCGCGATCTACGCCAAGGTCGACCTGGAGTCGCTGAGGATGGTGGCCAGGCCCTGGCCAGACGCCTCGCTCATAGCGAACGGAGCCCGTCGATGAGCGCCCTGGCCCCCGCGTTGAGCGACTATCTCGCGCTGCGCAACCGGCTTGGCCATCGGCTCTCCGACGCCGCGCGGGTCCTGCCCCGGTTCGTGGCCTGGATGGACGACACGGGCCAGTCCACGGTGACCATCACTGCCGCCCTGGAGTGGTGTCAGCAGCAGCCTGCGACAGGACCTGACAGTGTGATCTGGGCGCATCGGATGACCGCGGTCCGCGGGTTCGCCCGCTACCTTGCCGGGATCGATCCGGCCACCCAGGTGCCGCCGCTGGGGTTGCTGCCTGAACGACGCCACTGGACTCCGCCCTACATCTACAGCCGCGACGACATCGCCATGCTGCTGGGAGGAGCCCGGCAGCTGCGCTCACCGCTACGGGCGGCCACCTACGAGACCCTGTTCGGGTTGCTCGCGGTGACCGGCACGCGCGTGGGCGAAGCGATCCGGCTGGACCGGACCGACGTCGCCTTCGACACCGGGGTGATCCAGATCCGGGAGTCCAAGTTCGGCAAGTCTCGCCTCGTGCCGGTGGACTCATCCACTCTCGAGGCGCTGGGCGGTTATGCCGACCGGCGTGGGGAGTTTCGGGTTCAGCCGGGCAATGACAGCTTCTTCGTCTCGCTCACCGGCCGGCGCCTGATCTACGTCTCGGTCGACGAGGTGTTCCGACAAATCCGTGCCCAAGACCGGATCGGCGAAGGCTCCACCAGCCGTCCGACGATCCACGACCTCAGGCACAGCTTTGCGGTCACCACCCTGATCGGCTGGTATCGCGACGGGGTCGACGTCGCCGCCTGGCTTCCGTGGCTGTCGACCTACCTGGGCCACCGCGACCCGCGGTCGACCTACTGGTATCTGTCCGCCGCTCCGGAACTACTCGCCCTGGCCGCCGACCGGTTGGAGCCGATGATCGGGAAGGTGCTGCCACGATGACCACGATCACCGCCACACTGCAGTCGTTCTTCACCGACCGGCTGCTCGGCCAGCGCCAGGCCAGCCCACACACGATCGCCTCCTACCGCGACACGATACGGCTGCTGCTGGGGTTCCTGCAGTCCCGCACCGGCAAGCCGCCCTCCCGGTTGGACTGGTCGGACCTTGATGCCGAGGCCATCGCGGCCTTCCTCGACGACCTGGAGAGGACCCGGCACAACAGTGCCCGGACCCGGAACCTCCGGCTGACCGCGATCCGATCCCTGTTTGCCTACGCGTCGCTGCGGCACCCCGAGCACGCCGACCTGATCGCTCGCGTGCTCGCGATCCCACCCAAACGGTTCGACCGGGCCAACATCGCGTTCCTCGACGACACCGAGGTCGCCGCACTGCTGGCCGCTCCGGACCGGGCCAGGTGGGAAGGCCGGCGCGACCGGACCCTGATCTTGCTCACCATCCAGACCGGGCTCAGGGTCTCCGAACTGCTCGGCCTCAACTGCGGCGACATCACCCTCGGAACCGGGGCGCACCTACGCTGCCACGGCAAGGGCCGCAAACAGCGAGCCGTCCCCCTGACCGGACCCGTCGAGGCAGCGCTCCGCCTCTGGCTCACCGAACGCCGCGGACTGCCCGACGAGCCCGTGTTCTGCGCCCACACCGGACGGAGGCTCAGTCCCGACGCCGTCCAACGCCGTCTTACCCTGCACGCCCAGAACGCCGCGCACCGATGCCCGTCCCTGACCGGCCGCAGACTCAGCCCGCACGTGCTTCGCCACACCAACGCGATGGGCCTGCTGCACGCCGGCGTCGACACCACGGTGATCGCGCTCTGGCTCGGCCACGCCGATGTCCGTTCCACCAACGCCTACCTACACGCCGATCTCGCCGTCAAGGAACGCGCGCTGGCGAAGGTCCAACCGACCGCGATCCCCAACGGCCGCTATCGGCCCCCAGACAAGCTGCTCGCCTTCCTCGAAGGCCTGTAACTATGCCGATCGCTGCGCGGCCTCCGGCCCCGGGACTCCAAGCCGGCCGACCGATCCCGCGGCGCCGGCCGAGCAATCGGCATAGTCCCGAGCTCGGCATAGGTCGACCAGTAGCAGGTCACCCCGCGCCAGCACCGCAGCAGCGTCTGGGTCATGGGCTTCTCGGGTCCAGCGGCCGTCGGCGTTCCACTGGAACCCGTGCTGGCTGGCCAGCCAGGCGGCGGAGAACGCAGTCAATCCGGCCTGGCCGGTGGCGATCTGGGCGGCCTTCAACGTCGGTGTCGCCACCACCAGCCGGTGGCCCCTCTGGGCGAGCAGTGTTCGCGTGGCGGCCAGTGTGGCGGTCTTGCCCGCCCCGGCCGCTCCCTCCAAGACCACGAGCCGGTGCGTCCCGACAAGTGCTTCGACGGCCCGCAGCTGCGCCGCGTCCAGCTGTCCGCCGCGGACCCGCGCGCATCGCGCCGGTCCCGAGGCGCGGGTCGCGAACGCGGCGGACAGGTCGGCCTCCACCGCCAGCACCTCCCGGGACGTCAGCGCGCGGATGTGCTCCGGGGTACCAACCTCTTCGAGCAGCCGCACGCACTGGTCGAGCACCCGGGCAGTCAGGTCTTCGGCCAGCTCGGTACGCACCGCCGGCTCGGCGACCACGTTGGCGCCGGCGATCAGCAGCTCGACCTGGCCGCGGATGTCGGCGGCGTTCCAGGCCGACCGCCGCGCACCCAGCCGCGCCACCACCACCGCGACCGCGGCGTCCCGGGCCAGCGACCCGGTCTTGGTAGCAGCCTGCGGTGTGGGGCGGGCGGGGTCGCGGAACCCGAGTCGGTGCAGCTCCTCGACCCAGCGGTCGGTCAATTCACCGCCGTCGGTCGGGATGACCTTGTCCGGGCGGGCCTGCGCCCACGCCCGGCGGTCCCAGGCCCGCAGCAGCTCCGGGCCCGGCTCCCGGCCCGGGTGCGCGTGCCGCCAGTCGGTCTCGTAGCGGTCGAGGTTGGCGGCGATCTGCCGGGCCCGCGCCGAGAACGCCCCGACGTACCCGGCCAGCTCGGCGACCTCGCCGGTGTCGGGGTCGAGGCTGAACCCGTGCGCGGCGAGAACGCTGCGGAACTGTGGGTCACACATCACCGCGGCGTGGCCGATGCCGTTGATCGCGTCGATGCAGTCGCGGACCCCGACGGTGTGCAGACCCCGCCACTTCCCCTCGGCGAACACGCGGGCGTTGATCTGCAGGTGCAGGTGCCGGTGCGGGTCCCCGGCCCGGGAGGAGTAATGGCGCACCGTGACGGCTTCGATCTGCTCCACCGGCACCTGCAGCTGCCCGCCCCGCGGTCCCACCCGGGTGGTCGCATGCTGAGCGAGCCAGCCGATGATCTGCCGCGCGGCCCGGTCTTGGGCCGCGTCGTACGCCGCGGCGATGTCCGGGTCCAGCGCGGCGGCCAGCGACCAGGTCTTCGGCCCGTTCACCACCACCTCCACGAACCGCACCGCACTCGGATCCGTCCGCAGCCGGCCACGCGGCTCACTACTGACCGGGTCGAGCCCGGC
>DASULK010000242.1:0-7962 GCA_036278255.1 Micromonospora sp. | reverse complement strand
GAGCGCGGGCGATGACCCGAAGCGCCAAGCCGACACTTACCGAACAGCACTCGGAAACGGGTGGAGCGCGATCAGCCCACCAGGTCAACTCGACGGCCGCCCGCTGAGCTGGCCTCACCTACCACCCGCCTACGCTCAAGCACCGCCCGATTGGAGCTGAACGCCCGCGGCCACCCTGCGAGGGGGCTCGAGCTACGCCATAGTTCCGGCGACGACCATGAACAGTGAACCTGAAGCAACGGCGTCACACCATCCGCTATTGCCGCCGATCGTGGGTTTACATCTGGGTGTCAGTAAGGTCTCGACGTCCCACGGGCTGGCCGTTTCTGAGCATGGCTACTCAGACATGGTGCCGTCTGTCGTGTGAGGATGGTGGCATGCGTCGACTGTCGCTGCTGCTGATCGTGCTCGCCGCTGCCGTTGCCGCGGCCTGCGCTGGCCCGAATGCCGAGCCGGGCCGCCCGGAACGGTCGGCCGAGGGGTCGGCGCCGGCCTCGCTGCTCGCCGATGGCAGTGTCCCATGGGCCGACTTGAAGATCACCGGCGAGGACCTCAACGGGCGACCGGCCGTGCCGCGGTCTCCGGCAGCCGGGAGTAAGCCGTGCCGGGCGGAGCAGTTGTCCGGCCGGCTTACCGGCTGGGTGCGCCCCAGCGGCGGCGGTGAGACACCTCGCGGCATGGACGCCGCCATCGGCAAGCTCATCGGTGAGGTGGACGTCCAGAACGTGTCGACGGTGGAGTGCACGCTGCAGGGCGAGGTACCCACCACCATGCTCGCCGGGGGCCGCGAGATTCCCATGCAGTACACGCACGGCATCAACGAAGAGGGCCGGGCCCGGGTAGTCGCCGTACCCGCCAGCAGCCACGCCAGCCTGCGCCTGGACTGGTCCGGGCCGTTCTGCCAGCCGATCGACGGACCGCTGGAACTCGCGATCAAGTTGCCGAACGGCGGCGGCACCCTGCGCGCACCGATCACCGCCGACGACCGACCCGGCTGCCAGCAGGGCGAGGGGATCAATCCCCACGCCCAGGCGGCACTCTTCGCGAGCGGGTTCACCGAGCCGGTCGCGGTGTCGGCACCCCCGTCCTCGCCGCTCGACCAGCTCACCGTCGCTGTCGCCGGTCCGCCGACCGCCGCAGCCGGGTCGCGACTCACCTTCCACGTGACGCTCGGCAACCCGACCGGCGGCCCGCTCCCGCTGAACCCCTGCCCGGGCTACCTGATGGAACGCTTCTCCCTCGGCGACGCGACGAACGAGCCGGTGAACACGTCCCAGCTGTACCGCCTGAACTGCCGCCCGCTCACGCAGATCCCCGCCGGCGGCACCACCGTATTCGAAATGGTGACCGAGGTGCCGGCCTCAATGCGCGCAGGGCGCGAGCTGACGCTCACGTGGAAGCTCTACCTGCCGCACTACGGGCAGCGCGCCAACCAGTTCGGCGCCTTCACCCTGAAAGTCACCTGAACACGAGCGAACCCACCCGGGGAGGGAATCGCCGCGACCGCCACGGCGACCCTGCATCCCCGCCCCGCCGCCGATCGGGCTACCAGGCGGTCCGCCTGCGTCGAGGAGAGGCACAATCATTGACGACCAGCATCCGCACATGCTTGATATGCGGGTAATCCTCGTTGATTTCTTTAGCGGTGTTGTCCGCGGAGAGTCTGGCAGAGAGGTGTCCGTATGTTCTTGGTCGATCCGTGCTTGCAGCGTTTCCGGAACGCGTCGGGTGATCTTGTTGTGCGGCTGGGTGTGCAGTTGCTGGATTCGTACCTGGAGTTTCTCGCGGTCCGGTCGCGACCGAACACTGTGCTGGCGGTGGCCTACGACCTGAAGGTGTTCTTCACGGTGGTGTGTAAGCCGCCAGTCGAGGTCACATCGGCGGACGTGTTGGGGTTCATCACTGCCCAACGCAACGGTGGATCGCTCGACCGGGTGCAACTGGCGGGTGATGGTGTCGGGGTGTCGGCGCGGACGGTGCGGCGCCGGTTGTCCAGCGTGTCGGGCCTGTTCGCGTTCCTGCACGCGCGCGGCGATGTCGCCATGAACCCGGTGCCGCGGGGGCTGCCGACCCGGCGAGAGCGTCAGCGCCCCCGTCAAGGCGTCCCGCTGGTCCGCACGCCGCGGACGCTGCCACGCATCCTGGACCCGGCGCAGGTGGATGCGCTGCTGGCGGCGCTGCGCACCCACCGGGACCGGGCGATGGCGCAGGCGATGGTGCTGGGCGGGTTACGCCGCTGCGAGGTTTTAGGGCTGCGCCTGGCCGATCTGCAGGTGGCCGCCCGGCGGGTGTTCATCGCCGAGGGCAAGGGCGGCCACCAGCGGCTGATCCCGGTGTCTGGCCGATTCTTCACCTCAGTAGCGTCCTATCTGGATATTGAACGGCCGGCCGATGCCGACACCGATCGGCTGTTCGTCGTGCTCAAGGGCCGACGTCGGGGCCGGCCGCTGTCGGCGGCCGGTCTGGACCAGGTCCTCGACAGCGCTCGAGCGCGGGCCGGGCTGGCCCAGGCGACCTGCCACCAGCTGCGCCACACCTGCCTGACCCGACTGCGCGAAGCCGGAATGGCCCTCGAAGCGGTGCAGGCCCAGGCCGGGCACGCCTCGATCGAGTCGACCCGCATCTACCTTCACCTGGCGGACGACTGGTTGGCTTCCCAGTACCGCCGCGCGGCCGAGGCGATCGACGCGCAGATGCTGTCCGGCGAACCCGTCGCCACCCGACCAAATCTGTCTGTTGTGAATGGAGGCCGACAGTGAGCGGCCCGGTCCGGCTACCGGACTGGGAAAATCTGGCCGATGTGGCGCCGAAGATTGTGGCTACGATGCGCCGCTATCTTGATCAGTTGGCCTGCATGCTGCGTCCCGGCAGTGTCGGCGGCGCTGATCTGGCCTTGCGGTCACTGGCTGCGTTCCTGGTCGAGCAGGCCCCCGACGTCATCACCGTCGCTGACATCAACCGGCGCCACATCGAGGACTTCATCCGCTGGCTGGCGGCCAGACCCGGCCGCAACGCCGCTCGCCTCACGGCAGCGACCCTCACCCACCGGCTCGGCACGCTGCGGATGTTCTTCGTGCGCATCAGCGAGTGGGACTGGCCAGACGCGCCGGCGCGGGTACCGATCATCGCCGGGGATCTGCCCCGCCAGGACCGTCCGCTACCCAAAGCCCTCGACGACGCCGCTGCGGCCAAACTGCTGCGTGCCGCACAAGCCCAGCCGCGGATGTTGGCCCGTGTCGTCGTGGAAGTGTTGCTGCGCACCGGACTTCGCGTGGGCGAGTTCACCGCCCTGCGCGCCGACGCGGTCATGCTCATCGGCGCCGCACATTGGCTGCACGTGCCCGTCGGCAAACTCCACAACGACCGCTACCTACCGCTGCATCCCCACCTGGTCACGCTCATCGACGACTACCGCACCGCCCACGTCGGCGCGGACAATCCGCTGCTGCTGCCACGGGAAAACGGCCGCCCGCTGGACCGGCACACCGTGACCCGGCTGATCAACAAAGCCGGCGCTGCCGCCGACCTGCCCCACATCCACCCGCATCAACTGCGCCACACCCTGGCCACCCAGGCCATCAACCGCGGCATGACCCTCGAGGCCATCGCCGCCTTGCTCGGCCACCGCAGCCTCGACATGACCCTGCGCTACGCCAAAATCGCCAACCGCACCGTCGCCGACGAGTACTTCGCCGTCACCGAGAAGGTCGAAGCCCTTTACGGACAAGGCAAACCGCTTCCAGCCGACGCGGCCGGACCGAAAATGGCCCGGCTTCGCCGAGAACACCACCGACTACTCGGCAACGGCTACTGCACCCGCCCACCCGAACTCGACTGCGCCTTCGAAGCGATCTGTGAGACCTGCACCTTCTTCCAGACCAGCATCGAGTTCCGACCCACCCTGCAACGCCAACGCGATCACGCCGCCCACCACAACCAGGGCCACCGCGTTGACCTATTCGACCGGCTCCTCACCCGCGTCGACCAAACGGCGTCATGATCAACTTGACAGCGATTACCTGCATAATGCCGCAACTCGTGCATCGAGTGGCGGCAACCTTGGACACGCCCAGCGTTCGGAGCGTCGGAAGACAGTGCGTTGGCGTGCTACTGGTGTTCGGTGGTCCCTGAGGGCTGGAGCGTGTCGGCGATGAGGCGGAGTTGTTCCAGCGAGAGTTCACCTCCGTGGCGGCGGTAGGCGTGCGATCCCAGGCCGACGAAGATGTCGTCAATGTTTGCCCATCGGCACGGCGCCCAGTACCTGTGGCTGTTGAGCAGTTCTTCGCTGACCTGACGCACTTTGGACCGGGCGCCGACAGCGGCCAGGGCTTCCGCGACCAGGTCGACGGCCTCGCGCGGGCGCTTGCCGTCGGCGCAGGCCGGGACGAGCAGGAGCAGCCGCTCGGCCGGGTGTGATCCTGATCCGGCTGGTGCGCTGCGGCGACGACTTCCGGCCACGCGAACGCTGGCCCTCGGAAGTGTCCCTCAAAAATTTGTTCAAAGAGCGGATCAAGCGCAGACCCGCCCTCGGTGGACTCATCAACGAGTACGAGTGGGCCGCGTGGAAAGCCCAGCTCAGGATCGGCAACAGGGTTATGGAACCCCACAGGAGCTCCGGCGCAGCCGAAGGCGCCGTGAACCGCATCAAAATGATCAAAAGAGAGATGTACGGCTGAGCCAACCCCGATCTACTCCGCCGCCGGATTCTCCTCGCCGACTGACATCAACAAACACCGGTCGCCACATTCGTGCCAGAGCCGTTTGCCAGTTAGTTAGGTTCGCTTACAGTTAGGACGGCCACTGGTCTTCCCCTGGAGGTTCGCATGCGCCATCGGTTCGGTTGGCGAGTCTGCGTCGCCGTTGTCTCGGCTGGCGCGCTTCTGTCGTCTACGGCGGCGCCGGCGGTCGCTGAGCCGCAGGGCCCGATCGGCGCGGTGAACGGTAGTGGGCCCGGGCATTCGGGTGACGCGGGGTTCCGCGGCAAGACCATCAGCATGATTCGGCACATGACCCTCGAGGAGAAGGTCGGGCAACTGTTCGTCGTCGAGGTGTACGGCCAGGACGCCAACACCGTGTCCCCAGCCATGGCGGCCAGAAACCGGGCGCTGTACGGTGTCGACACCCCGGCCCAGGTCATCGACAAATACCAGCCGGGCGGGGTCATCTACTTCGACTCCAGACGCGGGCCCGACAACGTGCGAAACCCGCGGCAGATCGCCACGCTGTCCAACGGACTACAGGCAGCTGCTGTCCGCCAGCGGCAACCGATCCCGCTACTCATCTCCACGGACCAGGAGGGTGGCGCAGTCGTCTTCCGGCTCGTCGCACCGGCCACGGAGATGCCCGGCAACATGGCCCTCGGCGCGGGACGATCGGCGGCCGACGCGTACCGCTCGGCCGAGGTGATCGGCGCCGAGTTGGCGGCCGTCGGGATCAACCAGAACTACGCACCGGTCGCTGACGTCAACGTCAACCCCGCCAACCCGGTCATCGGCGTGCGATCGGTCGGCGAAGACCCCACTCTGGTGTCCGAGATAGCGGCTGCCCAGGTGGCTGGCTACCATGACGGCGGTGTGGCCACGGTTGCCAAGCACTTCCCGGGGCACGGTGACACCGCCACGGACAGCCATTTCGGCCTGCCGGAGGTCACCCACACCCGCGCTCAGCTCGAGGCGATCGACCTTCCTCCGTTCCGGGCAACGATCGCTCAAGGCGTCGACGCGATCATGACGGCGCACGTCGTGCTCCGGTCGGTTGATTCCAGCGGCGCACCGGCGACGATGTCCAAGCCCATCCTCACCGGGCTGCTACGCGAGGAGCTGGACTACGACGGGCTCATCGTCACCGACGCCCTCGACATGCAAGGGGCGACGAGCACGTACCCGCCGAACGTCGCGCCGGTCGAGGCGTTCAAGGCTGGCGCCGACCAGCTCGTGCTGGCGCCGCAGATGGACGTCGCCTACACGTCGGTGCTCAACGCAGTCCGCAATGGCGAGATCTCCACGCGGCGCCTTGACGATTCGGTCTACCGGATCCTGCGTCTGAAGATGAAAAGGGGCCTGTTCGACCATCCGTTCGTCGACGTCGAGCTGGCGGACAAGGTCGTCGGCGCGCCCGACCACCTCCACGATGCGCAACTCATCACCGACCACACCACGACGCTCGTCAAGAACGACGCTGGTGTGCTGCCGCTCACTCGTGACCCGCGGAAGGTTCTCGTGACCGGCTGGGGCGTGACGACGACGAGCGCGCTCGGCAACGCGATCGGCCAACGTGGGCAGACGGTCACGATCGCGGAGACGGGCACGACACCCAGCCAGACCAGGATCAACCAGGTGGTCGCCGAAGCCGCGCGCAGCGACCTCGTGGTGGTATCGACGATGAACGCGGCCAGTGTCAACCTCGACACCGGGCTGCCCGCCCCGTCGGCCGCCGCTCAGCAGGCCCTGGTCAAAGCGCTGCTCGCGACGGGCAAGCCTGTCGTCGTTTCGGGAATGCGCAACCCCTATGACATCTCGTACCTCACCGAGGCACCAACCTACCTTGCCACCTACGGCTACACGGCCGCCTCGATGGAGTCGCTGGCCCGCGTGCTGTTCGGGGAGGTCAACCCCGTCGGCAAACTGCCCGTCACGATCGAGCGCGCGGACGGTTCGGGTGCCCTCTACCCCTTCGGACACGGGCTCAGCTACGACGGCTGACCGGCGGACGTAGGGGCCGATGGTGCAGGTGAGCATGGTCCACATGACTTGGCATGGTGGGAGGGATAGCGACCATGGCCATCACACCGCAGCTTGACGGCGTCCCCGAGACGGCGTTGTGGACGCTGCATCATCGTGCCCTGGAGACGAAAAGGCACGACGCGATGCTCGCCGATCCGAGGGCCGTCGACCTGGTCACGCGCATCGACTTTCCGTTCGCCGAACGCTTCGGCGAAGGCTTCCGCACCCAGGCTCAACTGCTCGCGCTGAGAGTCCGCTGCTTTGATGCTGCCGTCGGGGACTTTCTGGTTGAGCATCCCACCGGTATGGTGGTCGCCCTCGGTGAAGGGCTTGAGACTCAGTTCTGGCGCATCGACAACGGACTCGTGCGGTGGCTCACGGTTGACCTGCCTGCGTCCGTGAGGTTGCGGGAGAGGCTGCTGCCCCGCAGCGACCGTCAAAAGTTGTATGCCGGCTCGGCTTTCGATCTGGCCTGGATGGATGAGGTCGATTCCAGCAGGGGTGTCCTGATCACAGCGCAGGGACTGCTCATGTACTTTCAGCCCGATGACGTGCACCGGTTACTGCGGGCCTGTGCCGAGAGGTTTCCCGCAGGCGTGATGGTTCTCGACACGCTTGCACCATGGATGGCGCGTGCGGTGCGGCGGGCCAGCACCAGGGCGTCGGGCTATCAACCGCCAGAGCTGCATTGGTGTATCAACTCGGTGGACTGGCAGAGCCTTCGTGGGTTGCACCCGAACATTTCAGATGTTTCCGAAGTGCGCTCTCCGCCCGGTAGGGGGCCGTTGGCATGGCTGCCGCCCAACCTCCACCGGATACCCTTTATCCGCGGCCGCCGTAGTGGTGTGGTTCGTCTTCGCTTCGAACCGGCGCCGTTGCATTGAGCGTGGCCAGATCGAGGCAGACTTGAGCAGTGAAGCCTTCGACCAGGTCTTGCGCGTGGCTGCCACCGAAGTCGGCGTTCGCTGGGTTCCGGTTTCCGCCGGAGGTGATCGTCCTCGCGGTCCGCTGGTATCTGCGGTTCAACCTGTCCTATCGAGACGTGGAGGAACTGCTGGTCGAACGTGGGGTGGAGGTCGACCACGTCACCGCCTACCGGTGGGTGCAGCGGTTCACCCCGCTGCTGACCGACGCGGCCCGGTTTCACCGCCACTCGCCAAGGGACAGGTGGTTCGTTGACGAAACCTATGCCAAGGTCAACGGGTATGGCGGTACGTGTACCGGGCGGTCGACCAGTACG
>DASULK010000241.1:0-11821 GCA_036278255.1 Micromonospora sp. | reverse complement strand
GTTTGAGAGCGTTTCTGCTGCTCAGGCGGTTGTGGCGCGGACGAGACGCGCCAGGGCTTCGCGCTGCCGCTCGGCGAGCTGGTCGGCGACCGTGCCGGGGCCGGCGGGCAGCGGGAGGGCCATCGGCTCGGCGACGATGGCGACCGGGCCGCTACCGCGTTCGCCGTGCTGGCCTGGCCGGCGGGTCTGCCGGCGTTGCGCCCGACGCTGGCGCTGTGCAGCGACTCGTTCGGCGTCGGTCATATGCCTGCCCCCTTTCCAATCTCAAGGCTGATGAGGATGGCCACGACGGCGGCCAGGGCGAACGCCTGACCGACTGTGAGACGCGGCGGCCGGTGCTGACTCATGCGACGGCTCCGTGTGCGGGTCCGCCGGGTGCCGCCTCGCATTCCTGGCAGTCGGGGTGCTCGGGACGTTTGCGGGCGGCCCACCACACGTGCGCCGTGCTCGACCCCGCAAAGGTGCTGACAGCGCTGACACCGCCGACGCCGGGCGTGTTTGCGCTGGTCGGTGGTACTGCCGGCGGTGTCGGCACGGTGTCAGCAGTGCCGCTGACACCGCTGACAGATTCGTCGGCTCCAACCGGAGTGTCAGCAGTGTCAGCAGTGGTGCTGACACCTTTCGGGGTAGGCGCGCATGTGCGTTGACCTGCGGTTTCATTCGGGCTGTCAGCAGTGTCAGCAGTGTCAGCGGCCTTCAGGCATTCGGTTGCCCTCGGGTGCAACTGCCAGCCCTTGCCGTCGCCGGCCGGGCGAACCCAATCCAGGTCGCACAGGTAGTCGAGCAGTCGGGCGAGCACGTCCGCCTTCTGGAGCGCGCGAGGCACGCGACGCTGAAGCTCGCGCACCGTGAAGGTGCCCATGCCCTTGTCGCAGAGCCGCCCGAGGATCACGCGGGCGGCGGCTGTACGCCTGTCGTCGCTCGGGGTGAGCGCGAGCACCGCGTGCGCTCGGTAGTACTCGCCGAGCGTGACGGCCGCCCGCATCGTCTCGCCGCTGATCGTCTCGTCGAGTGTGGCAACGCCGCGGGCGGCGTGTAGGCATCCGGCGATCCGAGCGACGGCGCCCACCAGCTTGCCGCCCCAGCCTCGCGTCAGTTCGTGCTCGCCGAGGTCGCCGTCCGGCCGTAGCTGCCGCTCGACCCGCTCGCCGTAGTTCAGCAGCTCCTCGGTCGCCTCATCGTCGAGCTTGAGCGGGAGCGTGTCCTTGGCGGCGCCAGCCCACTTCGCGAGGTCGACTACCAGAGCCTGGTAGGTGGCGGTCAACGCATCGGGCACCGGCCCAACGTCCCGGACCCTGCGGTAGCCGGTGTTGTCGGCGGGCAGCGCCCACAATGGGCGGGCCAGGAGTCCGCGACCGGCGTAGTCGCCACGGTCAACCATCTCGCGCAGTGCGTAGGGCTGGATCGACGCGACGATGGTCAACGCCGGTCGGGCGACGTGCTCGGGATCCCGCGAGCGGCGATCAACCGTGATCTCGTCCCCGGCGTGCGCCTTCAGCACCGGATCGAGGTTCGGCTTCGTGGTGTAGCGCCCCGCCAGTGAGGCGAACACACCCGCCTCAGCGGATATCGCAGCGATCCGGCCACCCTGCTCACAAAGCAGGCTCACTAGCGCTTCCGGGGTGGCGTCGTCGGTGGACAGCCGCGGCCAGGCGACGATCTGCTCTCGTGCCTGCTCGGCCTCGCGCACGGCTTCCTGAGCTTCCGCCATGTCGGCCGGGTCGCCGGTCTTCGCGGCCGTGCCTTTCGCGGCTTCTGCGCGACGGTGGAGCACCTCCCACGCCGTACGGGTGTCGTGCACCTGGTCGCCGACATCGTCGCGTAGCTGCCGCTCAGCTTCCGCGAGCGGTGCCCGGCAGGCCGCGACAACCGCTGACTTTCGGCTGGCCGGCGGCATGACCGGTACCACGAACAGGTTGGTCGGCTCGACCCACGTGGGGCACTGCACGTCTACCTTGCCGCCGATGCACGCGGCGAGGATGCCCAGCGCCACCGTGCCGGGCAGGTCACGCGGCGTCTGTGTGGCTTCGGCCAGCGCGGTCACGTACTGCTCGACGGCCGGGGGGAACACTCCCGCCGGGAACGCAGGTGCCTTAGTGTGCCAGCCCAGCGGCAGCGGGTCGGACCACTCGGCAGGCTGGTCGACATCGGTCAGCTTGGGCGTGTCGCTCACTGCCCCACCCCCGTCCTCAGGTGAGCGGACCACACGGTCCGCGTGGCTTCGGGTTCGGGCAGCCCGGCGGCGACGGCAGCGCGCACCAGCTCGGCGAGCACCTGACCGTCACCCCCGGTTTGCAGCGCGCGGCATGCGGCCCAAAACAGCCCGCTGTTGCGGTTGCCTTCGGCTTGCGCGGCCACCCACTCGACTAGGCGGCGGTGGTCGCTGCGCTGGCCCGGCCGGACCCTTGGCGGGCCAACCAGTCGGGGCGGGTCGAGGTGTCGGCGGATGGCCTGCCAGTCGACGGCCACCCCGGTGGGCTCACGCCGGTCAGCCAGTTCGTACGGCTTGCCGCCGATGATGCTCGGCGGGGCGAGTACGTACCCGCCCCGCCCGCGGAAGTCGACACCGTGCCGGCCAAGTGCCCCGTTGCCCTGGTCAGTGCCGCTGTAGTACAGATGCCACCCGCCGGACGGCGTAATCACTAGAGCGAACGCACCGACCAGCAGGCCAGCGTCGCGTAGCCGGTCGTAGCTGGCCCGGCCGGACGCGCCGTTCTTTGTGTCGATGTCGACGACATCGGGGCCAGGTGCCCCCGTAGCGATCGCCACGTTTGCCGCCGGGCAGCGCGACCACCAGGCTGTGATGGTCGTCGGGTCGGTGGTCGCATCCTTGACGCCGTGCCGCGTTAGCGGCACCTTCGCTCCCGGCCAGCACGGGACCACCGGCCACCCGGTAGCGGCATAACGCAGGGCAGCGTCGAGCAGGTCAGACACGACGGGCCTCCCGTCGCCTCTGCACCGGGCCGAGTCGGTACGGCTGGCCGGTCGTCGGGCACACCTTGACGATCCGGCCCGACAACAGCCGGCCAGCCTCGCCCACGCGGTGCTGATGCATCCCGCCGCAGCGTGGGCACGTCGGGGTGGTCACCGCCCACAGCGTTCGGCCGGGGCACGGCGGCCCGGCCAAGGCGCGCCCGTGCGGCATGTCGAGGTGGTCCGCTACGCTCAGGCTGACCCTCACCAAGGTCTCTGATGTGCGCCCGGTTAGCTCCCCAGCTCCGGGCGCTCGTCGCTTCTGTGCGGTCATGCCGCATCCCGCCCCAAGTCGTCCTCGCCGAGCGCCCGAAACAAGTCGGCCCGCGTGACCCTGTACCGGTTTCCGAGCTTCAGCACGCGGCAGGGGAACTGACCGCGCTGGGCCAGTTCGTACGCGAGCGTCCGCCCGACGCCGAAGGCACGAGCCGCGATTAGTAGATCCATCGCCACCGGCAGCGCCAGCAACTCCGCACGTGTCATCTTGTGTCGCCACCTACCATTAAGGGGGTCGTCAGTGATCTCACGACACAAGCTTGCCGGGCGGTGTTGCCTTCTGTCAAGCAATACCGTTACTGTGTTCCCATGACACAACCACCGTGGCCGGAACGGCTTGTCGAGGTCATCGCCGGCGAGGTGAAGCGCCACCGGCAGCGACGTGGACTTAGCGCACAGCAGCTCGCTGACGCCTGCGCGCGGCTGGGCCTGCCGATACAGCGGTCCGTGCTCGCCAATCTGGAAAGTGGCCGCCGCGCCAACCTTTCGGTGCCGGAGCTGCTAGTGCTCGCGGCTGCCCTGAACGTTGCGCCAGTGCTGCTGGTCTTCCCGGTCGGTAGCCAAGAACTGAGCGAGTTCCGGCCGGGCATGAAGGTCGACACTTGGCGCGCGGCTCAGTGGTTCGGTGGTCAGGGAGAAGACCCGACGCCCACAACGAACGCCAGTCGTGAGCGTGTCTATAGGCTGCCGATGCGCCTGTACGCGGACCACGAAAAGGCGATCCGGCGGCTAGCAGGAGCCCGCGCGAATGTTGCAACCCTCGGCATCCGGGCTCGCACTGAAAATGGCGACATCGCCGAAACGTTAAGGCTCGCCGAGGACACCCTCAGTCAGACTGAGGCGATCCTGAAGGACGTACGCCAGTACATGCACGACCAGGGGATTACACCGCCGCGGCTCGCCGAACCCATGCCCGCCTGGGTGCCGGACGACGGTGAGGCACCGTGAAGGGCAGCGTCTTCAAGCGGTGTCCGTGCGGTGTGACCGGCGGCGGCGGCAAGCGTCCACCGGCCTGCAAGAAGAACCACGGCACCTGGTACTACGTGGCTGACCTGGACCCCGGCAAGGACGGTAAGCGCCGGCAGGAGAAGCGCGGCGGGTTCCGCGACCGCGACGAGGCCGAGCAGGCGTTGGCGGTCGTACTGAAGGGCCTCGCCGATGGCACCTACGCCCACGATGAACGCAAGACGGTCGGCGCCTTCATGGACGAGTGGCTGACCGCAAAGGTGGAAGCCGGGCTGCGTATCGGCACCGAACGGGCGTACCGGCAGCACATCCGCGACTACATCAAGCCCGCGTTCGGGCATCTCCGGCTTCGTGACCTTCGGCCCGGCCACGTCTCGGCGATGCTGCGCACTGTGCCGGCTGGCGGTGCGGGCCCGGCCACCGTCCGCCGGGTGCACGCCACCCTGCGCTCTGCCCTGACCAGCGCGGTCCGGCGACAGCTCATCGCCTTCAACGTGGCAAAGAACGTCGAACTGCCGGCAGCGCCGCGACCGAAGGTCCGCCCGTGGGAGCCGGAAGAGCTCGGCACGTTCTTGGACCACGCGGTGACCGATGTTCGCCTTGGCGCGTTCGTGGAGCTGGTTGCCGCGACCGGGCTACGCCGCGGCGAGGCGGCCGGGCTGCGGTGGGAGGACGTGGACCTGGAGGACGACTTCCTGGTCGTGCGGCAACAGCTCGTGCAGGTGAACATGCCCGACGAGCAGTTGCCGGCATGCCGCTACTGCGCCGGGAAACACCGTGTGGCCTTCGGGCCGCCGAAGACGGCCAGCGGTGAGGCGAGGCGCGTCGACCTGGACTCGGCGACCGTGGGCGTCCTGCTGGCCCACCAAATGCACCAGCAGACCGAGCGCGCTGAGTGGGGTGAGGCGTACGTCGACCACGGCCTGGTCTTCGCCCGTGAGGACGGCAACCCGATCGCGTTGGACTGGATCACCAAGCGGTTCCGCGAGCTTGTCACGGAAGCCGGCGTACGCCCGGTACGGCTTCACGATCTCCGGCACGGCGCGGCGTCGCTGCGGCTGGCGGCCGGGGCGGATATCACCGTGGTCTCCAAGGTGCTCGGGCACTCTTCGGTGTCCATCACGAGCGACACGTACTCCCACCTGCTCGCCGGCGTGGGCAAGGCGGCGGCGGAGAAGGCTAACGCGTTGGTGCCCCGTAAATCCCGGCGTGACCAGTCGGTGACCAGTAACGCGAAAACCGCTGCCGAGGAAGGCTCCTCAACAGCGGTTTCTGCTGGTCAAGCTGGTGGGTCGCCGGGGACTCGAACCCCGAACCTACGGATTAAAAGTCCGCAGCTCTGCCATTGAGCTAGCGACCCGCGCCACTAGGTTACCGGACTAGCCCACGGGTACGGGATCGGCCAGCAGCCGGCGGATCTCGCGTACGGCGGCGCGTCCGGCCCGGGTGGCGCCGATCGTACTGGCTGACGGCCCATATCCGACCAGGTGCAGCCGTGGCTCGCTGACCACCCGGGTGCCGTCCATCCGGATTCCGCCACCCGGCTCGCGTAGCCGGAGCGGGGCGAGATGGTCGAGCGCGGCCCGGAAACCCGTCGCCCAGAGGATCACATCCGCCCGCACGAACCGGCCGTCGGCCCAGGCGACCCCGTCCGGGGTGATCCGGTCGAAGATCGGCAGTCGGGTCAGCACGCCCTGCTCGCGGGCCTGCTGGACCGGCGGGGCCAGGGTCAGTCCGGTCACGCTGACCACGCTCTGCGGTGGCCGGCCCGCCCGTACCGCCTGCTCAACGCGTGCCACCGCGGCGCGCCCGTGCTCCGGCGTGAACGGACCCTCGTGAAAGATCGGCGGGCGACGGGTGACCCAGGTGGTCGATGTGACGGTGGCGATTTCGGCGAGTAGCTGCACCGCCGAGGTGCCGCCCCCCACCACCACGACGTGCTGTCCGACGAACTCGTCCGGCCCCTGATAGTCGACGGTGTGCAACTGCCGGCCGCGGAACGTCTCCCGGCCCGGATAGTGGGGCCAGAACGGCTTTTCCCAGGTGCCGGTCGCGTTGATCACCGCGCGGGCGGCCCAGGTGCCGGCGGTCGATTCGACAAGCAGGCGCTCGTCCGCGCCGTTCCGGACCGCGTTCACCCGGACCGGGCGGCGGACCGGCAGGGCGAAATGCCGCTCGTACGTGGCGAAGTATTCCGTCACCACCTCGGCGGCGGGACGGGTCGGATCTGCCGTCCCGAGCGGCAGACCGGGCAGGTCGTGTAGACCGTGTACGCCGTCCAGCCGCAGCGTCGGCCAGCGGTGCTGCCAGGCGCCGCCGGCACCCGGCCCGCTGTCCAGCACGACGTATCCGTCGTGGGGTTGAAAGCCGGCCCGGGCGAGGAAGTGGGCGCTGGAGAGCCCGGCCTGGCCGGCGCCGATCACCACCACGTCGACGTCGCGTACGGGCTGCTTCCTGCTCATACCAGGATCAACAGCCGTAGCCCGTCAGGTGATCCCGAAAGCCCGGTCGGCTTGCTCACAGCCGGGCTCAGGGAACGGAGGTGGCGAGATCGGCGATGACCACGGTGACGTTGTCCGGGGCGCCGGCCTGGTGTGCGAGCTTGACCAGGTGCTGCGCGCACTCCTGCCGGTCGGTGTGGGCCGCCAGTGTCTGCGCGATCGCCGCATCGCCGACCACATCCGACAGGCCGTCGCTGCAGAGCAGGAGCCGGTCACCCGCTCGGACCGGCACCGTCCCGGTGCTCGGGGACACCTCGCCGCCCTGGACCGCACGGGTGACCAGGGAACGCTGCGGGTGCTCCCGCGCCTCCTCCGCGGAGAGGACCCCCTTGTCGACCAGCGCCTGGACGAAGGTGTCGTCCCGGGTCAACTGGTAGAGCGCGCCGTCCCGTAGGAGATAGCCGCGTGAATCACCGACGTGGATCACGGCGAGCTGGTCGCCGTGCAGCAGTGCGGCGGTGACCGTCGTCCCCATTCCGTTGCTCTCGGGATCGGCGGTGGTGGCCGCCCGGATCTCTTCGTTCGCCGCGATGACCGCGGCGGAGAGTGCTGCTGCCGGATCAGCCTGATCCGGCAGCGGATCCAGCTTGGAGAGCGCTCGAACGACGATGGCGCTGGCCACCTCACCGGAGGGTTGGCCGCCGATCCCGTCGGCGACCGCGATCATTCGGGCACCGGCGTAGACGGCGTCCTCATTGTTGGTGCGGACGAGGCCGGGGTCGCTGACCGCAGCCGTACGCAGCATCAAGGTCATGTGCGAAGCTTGCCAAAGAACCTCGCCGGATGCTGCCAGGCGGTGCTGAGGTGTGGGGCGGGACGCCTCACTGTTCCTCGGTGAGGTCCTCCATGCCGACCGCCAACTGCACCAGGTTGTCGCTGACGTCGGCGATCTGGTCGGCCTCCACGTAGACCGCGACGTCGAACGCCTCCTCACCGTCGACCTTGAGGTAGCCGCTGCGCAGCAGTCGTGCCGCCACGTCGGCCGGCACATCCGGCTCGTCGTCGCTGACGTCGGCCAGGTCCGAGGGGCCGATACCGCCGACCGGGGCCTGCACGGTGACGGCATCGGGGTCGCTCAGCCGGACGACATTGACGGCACCAACCTCCACACCGTCCGCGTCGATGACTCGCATCCCCTCGGTGACCTGGGTGAGCGGCGATGGGTTGTCGGGAATGTCTGGCTCCATGGCGGCGCAGTTCCCCGCCGTTTTCCGGCTAAACCGCTAGCGGCTGCGCAGGTCGTCGCGGCTCTGCTCCGGTATGCGGTTGGCGGCGACCAGGGCGTCCCGGATCTCGGTGAGGAGCTTGACCTCTTCACTCGGTGCGGCTGGCGGCGGCTCCTCGCCTCGTTTGCGCCGCTCGGCGAGTTTGTTCATCGGTGCCACCACGAAGAAGTAGAGCGCGGCCGCGGTGAGGAAGAAGGTGATCGCCGCGTTGATGAAGGCGGCCCAGTCGAATTCGACGCCGCGCGCGCTCCACGCCGTGCCCTCGATTCCGTCCTTGCCGGTGATCACCAGGGCTACGAGATTGATCAGTGGTTCGAGGAAGGATTTGGTCAGCTGGGTGACCACGCCGGTGAAGGCGGCGCCGATGACGATGCCGACCGCGAGGTCGACGACGTTGCCACGCATGATGAAGTTCTTGAAGCCTTTGAGCACCGATGCCTCCGGTCGCGTCTGGTAGCGACAACCTACGTGGTGTCATCCGTTACATCACCCGGGGGGAGGATGGCCAACGCTTGTAGGTTCGGCCCTATGCGCCTGCCCCCCACCACGCTCGACGAGCCGGCCCAGCCCGGCCGTCCAGCCCGGAGGCCGGCGCCGATGGTGGGGGGCTTACTGGCCCTGGCGGGGCTGGTGCTCGTCGCGTTCAACCTCCGGATCGCGGTCACCAGCCTCGGGCCGCTGCTCGGTGAGGTCAGCACCGGGTTGCACCTCTCCGGGACGGTGGCGGGCTTTTTAACCACGCTGCCGGCGCTCGCCTTCGCCGGATTTGGGGTGCTCACCCCGTGGCTGGTCGGCCGGTACTCCCCGGCGCGGGTCCTCGTCTTCGCGATGCTGGCCCTGGCGGGTGGGCAGACGCTGCGGGCCGTCACCGGCTCGGTGCTGGTCTTCCTCGCCACCACCGCGCTGGCGCTGGCCGGCATCGCGGTGGCCAACGTGCTGATGCCGGTCCTGGTCCAGACCTACTTCCCGAACCGGGTCGGTTTGGTCACCGGGGCGTACTCGACCGCTCTGACCGCCGGTGCCACGGTCTCCGCCGCTGCGGCCGTGCCGATCGCCGACGCTTTCGGGTCCTGGCGGGTCGGGTTGGGCGTGTGGGCCTCGCTCGCCGCGGTCGCCGTACTCCCGTGGTTACCGGCCGCCTTGAAGCCGGTGCCACCGAGGACGCGTATGAGCCGGGCGGAGACGTCCGCCGCGCAGGCTGGCCGGGTACGCCCGGCTCGTACCCGGCTCGGCTGGGCGATGGCGATCTATTTCGGTGCGCAGGCGCTGGGGGCGTACGCCGTTATGGGCTGGCTGGCGCAGCTGTTCCGCGACGCCGGCTACCGCCCGCAGACCGCGGGGTTGCTCTTCGCCGGGGTCACCGCGGTCGGGATGCCCATCGCGCTCATCATGCCGGCGCTGGCGACCCGGCTGGCGACCCTGCGTCCGTTGGTGCTGGTCATCTCCCTGGCGATGACGGGGGCCTACCTCGGCCTGGCGCTCGCACCGTACGGCGGGGCGGTGCTGTGGGTGGTGCTGCTGGCGGTCGGGCAGAGTTCCTTCCCGATGATCCTGGCGGCAATCGGGCTACGGGCCCGTACGGCGGAGGGCACGGTGGCGCTCTCGGCGTTCGCCCAGAGCGCCGGCTACGTCATCGCGGCGTTTGGGCCGCTGCTGGTCGGGCTCCTATATGACGCGACGGGGGGCTGGGATGCGCCGATCGGTTTCCTTCTCGCCGCCCTTGCCGCGCAGACGGTGGCGGGCCTGGTCATCGCCCGGCCCCGCTACATCGAGGACGAGTCCGGGGAGCCGACCACGGCCAGCCCGGGCTCAGGCCGTGGCCGGTGAGGTGTCGGCGGCGATGGCTTCCGCCACGGTGGGATAGGTCTCCAGCACCTCGACGAGTCCGCTGACCTGAAGGATGCGCAGTACGCCGCGCTGGGGTGCGGCCAGGCGGATCAGCCCGCCCGTCTCCTCGCAGCTGTTCTTGGCGCTGAGGAAGACCGAGAGGCCGGTCGAGTCGCAGAACGACAGGTCGGTCAGGTCGAAGATGAGGCGGTTCCGCCCCTGGTCGAGTAGAGCGGTGACCTGGTCCTGCAGTTGGGGGGCGGTGGCCAGGTCCAGTTCGCCAGCGACCGACACCACGACGAAGGGATCGTGCTGCTCTGTCTGCACCGTCAACGACATTCGCAACCTCCTGCTGTCGTCGTCTCAGAAGGTACTCCACCAACCGGACGAGCGGCGGCTGATCGGGCCGGAGCCGGCAACAGGCCACAGATGGCGCAGGTGGTGACTTGACGCAACTATTCGCTCAGTGAATAGTTGGCCCGTGTCCACGACGCATGTGCTTCTCGGGCTCCTGACGGAGGGGCCCAAGCATGGCTACGAATTGAAGCGCATTCACGACAGATGGCTGCCCCGGGCGCGACCGCTGGCGTTCGGCCAGGTCTACGCCACGCTCGGCCGGCTGCAGCGGGACGGCCTGGTCGAGACAGCCGGAAAGGAGCGCGACGGCGGCCCCGACCGCACGCACTACGCACTGACCAGTGCCGGACGGGATGCCCTCGACACGTGGCTGGGCAGTGTCGAGACACCCGCCCCCCGCATCACCAGCACCCTGCTCGCCAAAGTCGTGGTCGCGGTGATGACAGCGGATGTCGAACGCGCCCGTGACTACCTCATTGCGCAACGGCAGGCCCACATCGCCCGGCTGCGCGAGTTGACCGCCGTCAAGGCCGATCCGGCGGCCGCGCTCGGCGACGTGATCGCCGCCGACTTCGCCATCGCCCACCTCGACGCCGACCTGCGGTGGCTGCAGACCACCCTCGACCGCGTCACCGACTGGCACCGGGAGGTGCACCCATGACCTATCTACAGGCCCGCGGGGTCGTCAAGGCGTACGGTCAGACGCCCGCGCTCCGCGGGGTGACGCTGGAGGTGTCCGAGGGGGAGATCCTCGCCGTCACCGGCCCGAGTGGTTGCGGTAAATCCACCTTGCTGCACTGCCTCGCCGGCATTCTGCGCCCCGACGCCGGCGAAGTGAGCTATCGCGGGCAGCGGATCGACACCCGGTCCGAGGCGGCCCGCTCGAAGCTGCGGCGCACCGACTTCGGCATCCTCTTCCAGTTCGGGCAACTCGTCGCCGAGCTGACCGCGGCGGAGAACGTCACACTTCCGCTGCTTCTCGCCGGCACGGGGCGGCGAGAGGCGCGGAGCGCGGCACTCTCCTGGCTGGACCGGCTCGGGGTGGCAGAGTTGGCCGACAGCCGGCCGGGCGAGATGTCCGGCGGCCAGCAGCAGCGCTGTGCCGCAGCCCGCGCGTTCGTTACCGAACCGCGGGTGCTCTTCGCCGACGAGCCGACCGGCGCCTTGGACACGCTCACCAGCGAGCAGGTGCTCGGCCAGCTCGTGCGACTGGCCCGGGAGCAGCACACCACCGTCGTCCTGGTCACCCACGACGCCCAGGTCGCCGGATACGCCGACCGGGAGATCGTGCTGCGCGACGGCCTGATCGACCAAACCGGGCTGGGGCTGACCACGCCGAGCGGACGGCACGCCCGATGAAACCCTCGGCTCTGGTGCGCCTGGCGTTGGCCGGCACCCGCACCGACACCCTGCGGGTTGCGCTCACCGGGCTCAGCGCCGCCCTCGCCACACTCGCCATCCTCGCTGCGCTGACCGTGCTCGCCATCCCGACACCGCTGCCGTCCGACGACAACCAGATGGCCTGGTCGCAGCAGTACACCAACGCGCTGCTGCGCGAGCCGGGCCTGCGCCCCGGCGTGGCCTTCGCGCTGGTGCTGCTCACCATCCCGGTGCTGGCGCTGGCCGGCCAGTGCGTCCGGCTCGGCGCACCCGCCCGTGACCGACGACTCGCCGCCCTGCGGCTGGCCGGAGCCA
>DASULK010000240.1:0-3120 GCA_036278255.1 Micromonospora sp. | reverse complement strand
GGTGGTTGGAAGCTGGCGGTGGCGGTGTGCAGGTCGCGGAGCAGCTTGCCGACCTGCCAGACACCTTCGTCCGACCAGGCGTGCGGGTGGACGATGGTGCCCTCAATGTAGGTCAGGACCTCGTTGCCGTCGGCGTCGATGCCGTCGCCGACCACCCGGGGGCAGCCAGTGAACCCAACTTCCTCAAGGTGGCGCAGTAGTGCGTGGATGGTCCTGGTCCAGGGTTGGGCGGGACGCCTGACGGTCCCACCGGAACGGATGACATTGCTTGGTCCACCTTCGGCCGCCGTCAGCGGTTCGAAGGATGATGCGGAATGCACGAATTCTCCTCGTGTCAGCGCGATAGGCGGTGGGTGTGGCGCCGTACGTCGGCGTCACGGCTGGCGGCGCGGAGAGATCCGCGGCCAGTGGCACCACTACGAAGCGAGGAGTTCGCGTGTGAGGTCGGACTACTGCCGACGAAAGGCTGCCGAAAGCGGCAGGAGGTCAGATCGCGGCGAACTCACGCATCGTGGCGGGGGCAGCTACCTCGCGCAGGACCGTGCACGTCATCAGAACCTCCTTGATGAGCCGGATGCGCGAGACGCTATCTGTTCGTGCCTAGCCCCGCCACCGAGTTTTCCGGTGGGATCGCGACCCTACGTCGCCGGCGGTGGGAAAGCCTGAGAACCTATCCGCATGTCCCACCCCACTACTGTTGTCATTCCCCGGTCCGTCCCGACGCCGATCCTCGCCGGTGGACCGGTCGAATTCACCGAGGCGTGGCTGAACAACCGGCGCCTCTCCGAGCACACCCGTGTGGCGTACCGCCGGGACATCGCCGGGTGGCTCGCCTGGTGCGTAGATCGTGGCCTGGACCCGTTGACCGCGACGTTCCTCGACGTCAACGCCTATGGCCGGGACCTGGAAGCAACCGTGGATGCGCGTAGCAGCAGGCCGCTGTCCCCGGCCACCGTCGCCCGCAAGCTTTCCGCTTTGTCCAGTTGGTACGACTTCCTGACCAAGCTACGGGCCGTCGAGGCCAATCCGGTGGCTGGGGCCGACCGTCCCCGGGTGAGCAGGGACTACTCCGCAACGGTCGGCCTGACCCCGCAGGAGGTCGACGCTCTGCTCGCTGCGGCCGAGGCCGACACCACTCCGACCGCTGCCCGCAACCGGGCCACCCTCGTACTCCTGGCCGACCTGGGGCTGCGGGTCGGGGAGCTGGTGTCGTTGGACGTCGAAGACCTTGGCCACGAGCGAGGGCACCGCAGCGTGCGGTTCGTCGGCAAGGGCGGACGGGCCCGCCGCCGGGCCCTCACCCCTGGCGCCGCACACGCGCTGGATGCGTACCTTGCCGAACGGGCAGCGGTCGAACAGGTCCCGGTCGACCAGATCACCGGTCCGTTGCTGGTGACCGCCTCCGGTGCCCGGCTGGACCGGCACACGGTGTTCCGGCTGGTCCGGCGGATAGCCCGCAGGGCCGGTATTCCGGCGTGGGCGAAGCTGTCGCCGCACTCGCTGCGGCACGCGTTCGCCACCACCGCCCGGGCAGAGGGCGTGCCGCTGGAAGATGTGCAGGACGCGATGGGGCACGCCGACCCGCGGACCACCCGCCGCTATGACCGGGACCGGCACAACCTGGACCGGGATCCGGCGTACGCCATCTGGGCCGCTCGGGCCCGCCGCCGTAACTAACGCCCGGGGCGGGCTCGCCACGTGCCGGGAAAGCCCGTGATCAGCTCTGTGGGCGGGGCAGAGGGCAAAACGACGCACTATCCCCCGCCACAAGCATGATCACGTTCCGGCAACTGCGACTTCGCTGCGGTGACCGCGACGCCTGCTTACCGTTGACGTGATGGTGTACGAACTGCCGCCGACCTATGCCGTCCGGCCACGCCGCCGGCTGCGGGCGGTGCTGTTCCTGCTCGGTCTCACCCTGCTCGTCTGCGGCATCGCGGCGTCGGGGCTGGGGGTGTGGACCTTCCAGTCGATCAAGCAGGAGCAGGGGCCGGCGCGGGCCGCCGCCGACGCGTTCCTGCGGGATCTGGCCGACGACGACCTGGATGGCGCTTACGGGCGGCTCTGCGCCCGTACTCGGGAACAGATGGACCGGGAGACGTTCCGCCGGTGGGCCCGCGCCCAGCCGAAAGTCGACAGGTATGAAATTGCGGAGGTGACGATCGTCCCCGACAGCGACGGCCACCAGGCCACGGTGACCGCGAAACTGACCTGGGAATCCGGGGTGGTGGCTCGGCAGACGCTGCGGTTGGGCACCGACCGTGGTGACTGGCGCGTCTGCGGCGACCCGATCTGATGGATGCCCCGGCCCCCGCCGAACCCGGCGGGCGGCAGATGGTCAGGGATGCGTGCCAAGATCGCCGGTGCGGTGGTGTCGCCGGCACAGCACCTGGTAGCGCACCTCGGCGTCGTCGTCAGCGGTGTCGCCGATCATCACCTGCTCGCCCTCGCGGACGACCTCACCGTTGACCACCCGGGCGTTGAGTTGCCCCTGCCGTCCACACCAGCACAGCACCTCGACCTGGATGCGGGCCACCTCGTCGGCGAGTTCGAAGAGCCGCTGCGCGGCCGGAAAAAGATGTGAACGGAAATCGCTGGCCAGCCCGAACGCGAACACGTCGATGTCGTAGCAGTCGACCAGATCGGCCATCTGCTCGACGTGTTCGACGGTGTAGAAGCAGGCCTCGTCGCAGATCAGGTAATCGACGTGTAGCCCCTGCGACCAGCGGCTACGCACCAGCGCCCGCAGGTCCAGCTCATCGGTGACCTCGACCGCGTCGTGCGCCAGGCCGATGCGGGAGGTCACCCGCGGGCCGAGGGAGCGGTCGATGCGGGTGAGGACGAGCCCCTTACGCCCCTGCCGCGCGTGGTTGTAGTTCATCTGCAGCGCCATGGTCGATTTCCCGCAGTCCATCGGTCCCCAGAAGAACTTCAGGGCGGCGCCGTGACGCAGCCGGCCGTCGCCGGCGGCGCGGCAGGCGGAGGAGAGGGCGGTGGGGCTCGCAGGGGTCACGGTCGGGCAGCCTAACGTATACCGGCCGGTCCGCTCGCCGCTGTGGCCGGCCACAGCGGCGAGCGGACCGGCCGGTATACGTTAGGCTGCCCGACCGTGACCCCTGC
>DASULK010000239.1:0-25888 GCA_036278255.1 Micromonospora sp. | reverse complement strand
ATGCGGTGCACGAATACCTGCGGGGAGCGTTCCGGGAGTCGGCCTGAACCGTTCGAGAACCGACGCGACCGCCGCCCGCGCGATGCCCGCCCGGGCGCGCCGACGGGTCCTCAGCGGAGCTGCGGCGGGGGCGCGTTGGGTACGCCGATGCAGAGCGGCTAGGCTGGACCGCGGCCGTGACCCCACTTCGGCGTCTCCTGTCCGCCAGCCGGGTCCGGTCCGTCGTTCAGATCGGTTCACGGCGCCACCCAACCCGTGGCTGTCGGTCCGACCCGCACGCTTTAGTGAAGGGGCTGTCGTATGGGCTCGGTGGTCAAGAAGCGCCGCAAGCGTATGTCCAAGAAGAAGCACCGCAAGCTGCTGCGCAAGACCCGGGTCCAGCGTCGCCGTCTCGGCAAGTAATCCGGGCCGGGCGCCGATCAGCCTCGATACGGCCGGGGCGGCCGGTGGCGCGGCATGACCACCGATCGAACGTTGAAGCGGGTCGTGGTTACCGGTGTCAGCCGTTACCTCGGCGCGCATGTGGCCAGTCGGCTCGCCGCTGATCCCCAGGTCGATCAGGTCATCGGGCTGGACCCGCATGAACCCCCGCCGGAATTGGCGGCCCTGCTCGACGGGGTGGAGCAGGTGCGCGCCGACGCCGGTTCAGCGCATACGGTCATCGTCGACCTGGCGGCGGAATCGGTGGTCCACCTGGGGGTGACCAGCGTTCCGGACCGGCAGCGGGGCGGCCGCGCGGCGATGAAAGAGCAGAACGTCATCGGCACCATGCAGCTGCTCGCCGCCTGTCAGCGGGCACCCCGGCTGCGCCGGCTGGTCGTCCGGTCGTCCACTGCGGCCTATGGCGCATCATTCCGGGACCCGGCCGTCTTCACCGAGGAGACCGAACCCCGCGAGGTGCCGCGGGGTGGCTTCGCCCGGGACATCATCGACATTGAAGGCTACGTTCGCGGCTTCTCCCGGCGGCGTCCCGATGTCGGGGTCACCGTGCTGCGGTTCGCTCCGTTGATCGGCGCAGCAGCCGACACCACCCTCACCCGGTACCTCGCACAGCCGGTGATCCCGACGGTGTTGGGCCGCGACCCGCGTCTGCAGTTCGTGCACATAGACGATGCCCTCGAGGTGCTGCACCGTGCGGTGCTCGAGAACCATCCGGGCACCTTCAACGTCGCCGGCCCCGGCGTACTCACCCTGTCCCAGGCGATCCGACGAGCCGGCCGTGTCGCCCTGCCGGTGGCGGAGCAGGGCCTCTCCGGCGCGGCGGGGGTCGCCCATAGCCTCGGCTTCGAACGGTATGGGCTGGACCAGGTGGATCTCTTCGTGCACGGGCGGGTGGTCGATGTCCGCCGGCTCATCACCGAGTTCGGCTTCACCCCGCGCAGCACCCCCGATGCCTTCGACGACTTCCTCCGGGCGCGAGCGGGTGGCGAGGTGATCAGCGGATTCCATCTGGCGGTGGCCGAACAGGTGATCCTCAATGGCATTCGCCGGGCCCGGTCCGCGCTGCGGGAGAGTTCATGAACGTGTCGGACGAGTCGGGGGATGTCTGGGACCGGCGGGTCGCTTCCGCGCTGTCGTTTCTCCGTCGGCGGCTCTCCGGTCAGTACGAGGTCGACGAGTTCGGGTTCGATCGTGAGTTGACCGAGCAGGTCGTCTATCCGGTGCTGCGCCGGCTGTACCGCGACTGGTTCCACGCCGAGGTTTTCGGGGTGGAGCATCTCCCGTTGGACGGCCCCGGACTGGTCGTTGGCAACCACTCGGGCACGATTGCGTTGGATGCGCTGATCCTCGCGGCTGTTCTGCACGACCACCATCCCGCCCGCCGGCATCTACGGCTGCTCGGCGCCGATCTGGTTTTCCGGATGCCGATCCTCTCCGAGCTGGCGCGGAAGACCGGCGGCACGTTGGCCTGCAACCCGGACGCGGAGCGGTTGCTGCACAACGGTGAGCTGGTGGGGGTCTTCCCAGAGGGATTCAAGGGGGTCGGCAAGCTCTATTCGGAGCGCTACAAACTGCAGCGTTTCGGCCGGGGTGGTTTCGTGTCGGCGGCGCTGCGCACCGGTACCCCGATCATCCCGGTGGCGATCGTCGGCGCGGAGGAGACATATCCGATGCTCGCCGACGTGCAGCCGCTGGCCCGGCTGCTCAAGCTGCCCTACTTTCCGCTGACCCCCACCTTCCCGTGGCTCGGGCCGCTCGGACTGGTGCCGCTGCCGAGCAAGTGGTTGATCGAATTCTGCCCGCCGATCAGCACCACGCATCTGGTTGACGGCGCCGATGATCCGTTGGTCGTCTTCAATTTGGCCGACGAGGTGCGGGAGATTATTCAGCAGACGCTGCACCGTCTGCTGAAGCATCGGCCCGACCCCTACCGCAGTTGACGGCGGAAGCCCTCTACGCCGGCCTCAGCGACCGCAGAGCCTCCGGCCGCAGAGCCGGATGTCAATGCCGCTGCCGGCGACGTCGCAGCGCCAGGCCGGCGGTGATCCCGCCGGCCGCGAGCCCGGCAGCGAACGTCGAGGGGACAGCAATCTTGGCCGCCTTGCGGCCGGTACGGAAGTCGTGGATCGTCCAGCCTCGCCGCCGCGCCTCGTAGCGCAGGACGTTATCCGGGTTGATCGCTACGGCCCGCCCCACGGCGGTGAGTAGCGGGAGGTCGTTCGCCGAGTCGCTGTATGCGGTGCAGGCCGCAAGATCGAGGTTCTCGATGGCGGCGAGTTCGACGATCGCCTCCGCTTTGGCCGCGCCATGCATGAGATCACCGACAAGTCGCCCGGTGTAGACCCCGTCGACGATCTCGGCGACCGTGCCGATGGCCCCCGTCAGACCGAGGCGCCCGGCGATCACCTGCCCGATCTCCACCGGGGCGGCGCTGACCAGCCACACCCGTTCTCCGGCGTCCAGGTGCCCCTGTGCCAGCGTATGGGTGCCCGCCCAGATGCGCGGTGCCATCAACTCGTCGAAGATCTCCTCGCTGAGGCGTTCGATATCCTCGACCCGCCAGCCCGCCACGAAGGCGAGCGCTGCCTCTTTGGCCTGTGACATGTCGCCCGCGTTCTCTTTGGCGAGCAGCCGGAACCGCAGCTGCTGCCAGCCGAACCGCAGCAGGTCGCCGGTGGTGAAGTACCGGCGGGCGGCGAGCCCACGGGCGAACCAGTAGATCGATGCCCCTTGCATCATGGTGTTGTCGATGTCGAAGAAGGCGGCGCTGTCAGCCACCGCCTCGGCCCCGTCCTGTGCCGGCGCGTCCACACCGGTGGTGTGGACGCGCGGTTCGGTACTGATGGTGCCTTTTCGGGTGCGGGTCACCAGCAGACCCCCTCCGCTCGATGCGTGCGCCGCCTCCGCGCGCCCGCCGCCCGGTTCCGTGAGCATGTGCCGGCCGCAATCGCCGGCCGTTCCTGGCGGATGCTCTTAGCGAGGGTAGCGGGCGATGGCGACGGCCACCGGGATCAACTGTTATGCGCAATCGGTTGGCAGCGGGCCGAACATGTCGACCTTCCCCGATGGGGGGGCTTCGCAGGTCAGCGCCACACGCCACCCCTCCACATGCCCGGTGGCTGATTCGAGCAGGTCGAAGGACTGCTCCACGCGGTCGCGGGCGGCGTCACCCGTGTGATCGAGCAGCGCCGTCAACTGTTCGCGCTGGCCGGCGACGAAGGCCGCCAGGGTGTCGAGCGGTGTGGCCTCGTTACGCTGCACGGCTGCACCACTGAGCAGCCTGACCCCCTGGCGGGTCTCCTCGTCCATGTCGTCGAGGAGCGCGATGGTGCGGGCTACGTCGCCGCGCAGCGCGTGTGCTTCGGCGAGCCGTGCCTGGGCGAACTGGAGATGGCGTTGTCCTCGATCTGTGTCGGAGCGGGCCCAGGCCAGCTGGGCCCGCTCGGTCGAGCGCTTCAAGCCGTAGAGCGCATCGCCCGGCAGGGAGTTGTCGCTCGCCGCGGAGATCCCGGAGACTGTGATCGCCCCTACCGCCACTCCGATAATGACGACGCCACGGGTCCGGCCGCGCCGATCGCCGCGGCCCGCCAGGAGGCGACGAGGTGCGCGACGGGCGGCTGTCGCCGGGCCTGCGGCCGCTGGCGTCCCGATCCCTTCCCGCGTGGCGGTGGCCATCAGCATCGCCCGTAACTCGGTGCGGAAATCGGGATCGATCTCGCCGGCTGGCTGGAGCGTGGAGATCCGTTGCCCGACGGCCACCAGTTCGGCGAGTTCGTCGCCTTCGGTAGTGGCGCGGGAGCGGTGGCGAGGACCGTCAACGGCTTCTTCGAGAAGTCGGGCGAAGCGCTCGGCCCGCCGACGGTAGAAGACGGGTGTGCTCATCGCGGGCACCTCCCTTCGCTGGCCACTGTCGTGCGGCCAGCCTCATCGCCGCCGGATCTGTCGGCGGTCGGGGCCGGAACCGGCATAGCCGGAGGTGGCGTTCCGCGATCCCCCCGAAGTGGAAGGGGGCCCGGGTCCATCACCGGTCGCACCGGGTCAAACGCTTTCTCGATGTGCAGGGTTACGGAGTGGTGAGCAAAAAAATTACCCATAGTGACGAGCGTCACAGCATAGTCGGGTTTGTCGGACGTGCTGAACGCCACGCCCACCCGGTTCATGAGCGAAAGCCTTCGGGCAGCAGCCGGGCCAGTGACCGGACGGCGCGGTACTGCAGGGCCTTGATCGCCCCCTCGTTCTTCCCCATCGCCTTTGCGGTCTCGGCGACGGAGAAGCCTTGCAGAAAGCGGAGCACGATGCACTCCTGCTGTTCGGGGTTGAGCTTCTTCACCGCCGTCAGCAGCGTGACGTTGGTGATGTGTTCGACGACGGCGGCTTCGGGGCTTCCCTCCGGCCCCCGGTCTTCGCGATCGGCGTCGAGCACGTCGCTGGTGGTCACCTCAAGCCGGTAGCGGCCGGACTTGAAGTGGTCGGCCACCAGGTTACGGGCGATGGTCACCAGCCAGGCCCCGATGTCCCGGCCCTGCCAGGTGAAACTTCCGATCCGGCGTAATGCCCGCAGGAATGTCTCCGAGGTGAGGTCTTCGGCCAACTGGCGGTTGCCGACTCGGAAGTAGACGAAGCGGAAGACGGTGTCGACGTACCGGTCGTAGATGAGACCGAACGCCTCCGCATCACCCGCCTGCGCCCGGCGGATCAGCCCCCAGACCTCGCTGGCCGGGTCGGACGGATCCGGTTGATCAGGGTATTCGGGGGGCGGTCCGCCGCGCGGGCGGATCGGCTTCTCCGTCGGCGGCACCACTGGAAGGATCACGGTGTCCGCGGTCGTGACGGGCAGGACCACCGTGTCGGCGGTGTCCGCCGGCGGGAGGGCCGTCGCCGGGCGCTGTGCCGGTGCGGCCGCCTGCGCCGGCCGCGCCGGAGTGCTGACCCCGCCACCCGACGAGCGGAGACCGCTTGACGGGGACGACGAGGCGTCAACCGGTGACCGGTTGCGCCAGTGGCTGGTGCCGTCCTCGCCCCGTAGAGCGACGCTCACCATGTCGTTCAGCGAAGTGCGCAGTCGGGCCAGTCCGGCGGTGAGGGCGGTCTGCGCGGCGTGCACCTCACGGCTCACGAGGCCGTCGTACGGGTAGCTCGTCATCGGCCCGCCCCCCGTTGCGAGTGGGCGGGACCTTTTATCATCCGGCACACACCCCTGAGGTGCTGGTGCGGTGCGTTCACGGGCACAGCGGCCTCCTCGGGCAGAGGGGTGTCGACCTCGTACCAAATCGGATTTGGCCGACGCAGGTGATGGTAGGCGTAAATGCACGCGCCCGTGCCAACTCCGTCACAATGAGGCAGGAAAAGTTTTTGCGGCTGCTCAGCCGCAGGTCAGGCGGGATGGGGTTCGGCTTACGCGGCTGGCGATAGGCTGTCCCGGCAGCAGAAGTCCACAATCGGAGCAGACTGGTGAGTGAGCCGCGCCTGACCCTGATCACCCGGACCGACTGTCACCTCTGTGAGGTGGCGAAGGAGGCGCTCGACCGCGTGGTGGCGGTCACGGGGGACCGCTGGGTCGAGCGGGATGTGACCGGTGACCTGGAGCTGGAGCGGGAGTACGGTGATCGGCTGCCGGTCATCCTGCTCGACGGTAAGGAGCACGGCTACTGGCGGGTGGAGGAGGAGCGGCTGCTGCGGGATCTGCGGGCGGCTGACTGAGTACCGGGCCCGGTATCGTTGTCCGATGCGTAAACACCTTGTCTGGGACTGGAACGGCACTCTTCTCGACGATCTCAGCCTGGTTGTCGAATCGACGAACATCACATTTGCCCGCGTCAACGGTCCGATCGTGACCGCGCAGGAGCATCGGGTGCGGTTCCGCCGCCCGGTCGCCGACTACTACTCGGAGGTGCTGGGGCGCCCGGTGGGCGCCGACGAGTTCGCGCGCCTCGACAAAATCTTCCACGATGCCTACCGCACACGGCTGGCTGCCTGTGAGTTGGCGGAAGATGCCCGGCACGCGATGCGGGAGTGGGGCGGGACCCAGTCGTTGTTATCGATGTGGTTCCACGACGAGCTGGTGCCGACCATCGAGACGTACGGGCTGACCGATGCCTTCGTACGGGTTGACGGGCTGCCGGGGACGGTTGGCGGCGACCGCAAGGCTGAGTACCTGGCCCGCCACCTGGCGGCGCTCGGTGTCGACGGGCGGTCGACGGTGTTGATCGGTGACTCTCTCGATGACGCCGATGCGGCTGAGTCCGTGGGGGCGCGTTGCGTCCTCTACGCCGGTGGGTTCACCGACCCCGGGCGGCTGCGCGCCAGCGGACTGCCGGTCGCCGAGAGCCTCACCGAGGCCATCACCCTCGCCGCGTCGGCCTAGCCGTTCTGCCCCGGCCCAGGGTGTGGCGGGGCGGCGACCCTCGGGTTGGCGGACGGCGTGGCAGTGTGGCAACAAGTCCGGAATCCGGCCATAATTGCCGGATAGCATTCTGTTATCAAAACATCACTCGTAGCCCGAGGTGTGGCGGTGACCTGCCACGATTGATCAAGATCGCGATTTGTGCACGCCTTCACAAGCGCCTAGGCTATGAATCCGACGAGCCCCGCCAGCAGCCGATTCCGGCGGTCGCCGGAGGGGTCTTCCCAGAGGGCCCGCCGACCCGGCTGGCCGAGGATCGCACCACGGAGTCCTATGAGTCAGCACCGCCCCACAGGCGCGTCCGACAGCGCCGGCCCTGTTCCGGCGCTTCCGGACCTCCCCGAGGCGACCGTGGCACGGCTCCCCGTGTACCTCCGCGCCCTGCACAGCCTCGCCGAAGCCGGCAACGACACGATCTCCAGTGAGGCGCTGTCCACGGCGGTCAGGGTCAACTCCGCCAAGCTCCGTAAGGATCTGTCGCATCTCGGTTCCTACGGCACCCGTGGCGTCGGCTACGACGTGGTCCTGTTGATCGAGCAGATCGAGTACGTGTTGGGCTTGACTCAGCGACGGGCGGTCGCCCTGGTGGGTGTGGGTAACCTGGGGCAGGCCCTGGCCGACTATGCGGGTTTCGCCAACCGCGGCTTCCGGATCGCCGCCCTCTTCGACGCGGACCGACGCCTGGTTGGTCGGGAGATCAGCGGGCTGCTCGTCCGGCACATTGACGACCTGCCGCAGACGGTCGCTGAGGAGTCGATCACGATTGGGGTCATCGCCACCCCGGCCCCAGCCGCTCAGGCGGTGGTCGACCAGTTGGTCTCGGCCGGAGTGACGAGCATCCTCAACTTCGCGCCGTGCGTTCTTTCGGTGCCGGACAATGTCGACGTCCGCAAGGTCGATCTCGCTATCGAGTTGCAGATTCTGTCGTTCCACGAGCACCGCAAGGCCTCCGCGCCCGCCGCATCCGGTGAGGAGTTGACCACGACACCCGGCGGGCTCGCCGCCACGACCACGCCGAGGCTGCCAACCGACCGGCGCCGGCCGACAGAACCGAAGGCGGTCGGCCCGTGAGACTCCTCGTCGTCGGTGCGTCCTACCGCACCACCCCCATCGCCACGCTGGAGCGGCTGGTGGTGTCCCCCAGCGACGTCACCAGCGTTCTCCGGCGACTGCTCGCCCAGCCCTATGTCGGCGAGGCGGTGCTGGTCTCGACCTGTAACCGGGTTGAGGTCTATGCCGCGGTCAAGGCCTTCCACGGCGGTGTCGGCGACATCTGCACCGTGCTTGCCGAAGGGGCCGGCAGCACCCCTGCCGAGCTCGCCAACCATTTCTACGTGCGCTACGACGGCGCCGTGGTGGAGCACCTGTTCCGGGTGGCCACCGGCCTGGATTCGATGGTGATCGGTGAAGCGCAGATTCTCGGCCAGATCCGTGACGCCTACCACGTCGCCACCGAGGCGGACGCTGCTGGGCGGCTACTGCATGAGCTGATGCAGCAGTCGCTGCGGGTCGGCAAGCGGGCCCATGCCGAGACCGGTATCGACCGCGCCGGCCGCAGCGTGGTCACCGCAGCGCTCGACCTCGGCGCCACATATCTTGACGGCGGGCTCGCGGGCCGACCGGCCCTGGTGGTCGGCGCGGGCAGTATGGGGGCCCTCGCCCTCGCGACGCTCTCCCGGCTCGGTGCCGCACCGCTGTCGGTCACCAACCGCAGCGCCGACCGGGCGCAGCGGCTGGCCCAGGCCTACGATGCGACGGCCCTCCCCTTCACCGACCTGACCAAGGCAATCGCCGACGTCGATGTTGCGGTCACGGCGACCGCATCGACCGATCCGGTGCTGACCGGCGATCTGGTGGCCCAGGCGCTACGACAGCGTGCCCTCCACCGCGCCGGGCGCCTGGTCCTGCTCGACCTTGCCCTACCCCGCGATGTGGAGCCGGCCGCCGCCGAACTGCCCGGCGTCCGGGTCGTGGACATCGCCGGGCTGGCCGCCAGCCTTCCTGGCGAGACGGAGGAGGCGGCAAGCGACGCAGACTCCGTGCATGCCCACGGGGTGGGTTTGGCCGCTGCGGAGGCGGCCGCGGTCGAGCGGATCGTCGCCGCCGAGGTGGAGTCCTTCCTCGCCTGGCTCCGCGGGGCCGATGTCGCCCCCACCGTCGCCGCCCTGCGTATCCGGGCCGACGATGTCGTCGCCGCCGAGTTGCGGCGACTCGCCACCCGCCGCCCGGACCTCACCGACGACCAGCGGGCCGAAGTGGCCCACACGGTCCACCGGGTGGTGCAGCGGCTGCTCCACTCGCCCACCGTGCGGGTACGTCAACTGGCAGCTGAGCCGGGTGGTGAACAGTTGGCCGCACTGCTCCGCGAACTCTTCGATCTCGAAGTGCCGCACGGCTCGACGGCTGATGCCATTCCCGAACTCGACCCGAAGGGTGAGCGATGACCGTTCCCGCACTTCGCCTCGGTACCCGGAGCAGCCCCCTGGCCCGAGCCCAATCGCAGACTGTCGCTGATGCGGTGAAAGCTGCTACCGGCCGTGAGGTCGAACTGGTCGACATCATCACCCCGGGGGATCAGTCGACGGCTCCGGTGCACCGTCTCGGCGTCGGGGTTTTCGTCTCCGCGTTGCGGGACGCGCTGATCGCCGGCGAGATCGACTTCGCGGTCCACTCGTACAAGGACCTGCCCACCGCCGGGCCCGAGGAGCTGTATATCGCCGCCGTGCCACCGCGGGAGGATCCCCGCGACGCGTTGGTCGCCAGCGATGGGCGCACCCTGGCGGAGTTGCCGCCTGGAGCTGCCGTCGGGACCGGTGCGCTGCGCCGCATCGCCCAACTGCACGCGCTCGGTCTACAGCTGACGGTCGTGCCGATCCGTGGCAATATCGACAAGCGGCTCGGGCGGGTCTTCGGCCCCGAAGCGGATCTCGATGCGGTGGTACTGGCTCGCGCCGGCCTGGCCCGGCTCGACCGGACCGCGATCATCACCGAGACGCTCGACCCGATGATGCTCCTCCCCGCACCCGCGCAGGGGGCGCTGGCGGTGGAGTGCCGCTCCGATGACCGCGACATGCGTGAGACGCTCGCCGTGCTGGATCACGCCCCGTCCCGCCTGGCCGTGACCGCGGAACGGGCCTTCCTGGCCACTCTCGAGGCCGGGTGCAGCGCCCCGGTCGCCGCGTTTGCCGTGATCGCCGAGGGGGAGAGCGGTGAAGAGATCTACCTGCGCGGTGCGGTGATCAATCCGGACGGATCCCGCGAACATCGGCTGTCCCACAGCGGGCAGACCGCACCCGAGGGCCGCGCTGATGCGGCAACGGCGCTCAGGGCCGCCGAAGAGATAGGAAGGTCGCTGGCCAACGAACTGTTGGACGCCGGCGCCGACAAGATTCTTGACGCGCCGGTGCCCTTCGGCGCGCGAACTCAGGAAGACGCGCCGTTGTCACCCGGCGCGCAGACCCAGGACATGGGAGCACAGAATGACCCGCACCCGTAAGCCCGCAGGCCGTGTTGTCTTCGTCGGGGCTGGCCCCGGCGACCCCGGACTGCTGACCCGTCGGGCGCACGACGCCTTGGTCAACGCCGACCAGGTGATATACGACCGGCGTGTCGCCGAGCCGCTACTCGATGCTGTTCGCCCCGACGCGAAACAGGATGCTCAGTTCAGCCCGGCCGAGGGGGCCCCCGGCGACGTGGCCAAGGTGCTGCTGTCGGCGGCCCGCTCGGGCCAGGTGGCGGTACGCCTGGTCGCCGGCGACCCGTTCGGCCAGGAATCCCTGGTCAAGGAAGTGCAGGCGGTGGCGCGTACCGCCGTGCCCTTCGAGGTCATCCCCGGCGTCGGCCAGGCCGAGGGCGTAGCGACCTACGCCGGTGTCCCGCTATCGGGTGTCCGCGTCGCCGCTGACATCGACGATGTGGAGACGCTCGACTTCGAGGCGCTGGCTGCAGCGGTCAAGCGGGGGTCGCTCGCACTGGCCGTCGACGCCGGTGATCTGGCTGCTGTCCGCGACGGGCTGCTCGCCGTGGGGGTGGATGGAGAAACGGTCATCGCCGTGACCGGTGACGGCACCGGCGAGACGCAGTACACCACCACCTCAACGGTGGACAGCTTCGTCGCCGCCGCGCTCGGGTTCACCGGCCGGGTAGTGCTCACCCTCGGCGAGGGGGTCGCCGACCGCACCAAACTGAGCTGGTGGGAGAACCGGCCGCTGTACGGCTGGAAGGTGCTGGTCCCGCGGACGAGGGAGCAGGCCGGTGTGATGAGCGCCCGGCTGCGGGCCTACGGGGCGATTCCGTGTGAGGTGCCGACCATAGCGGTCGAGCCCCCCCGGACCCCGGCCCAGATGGAGCGGGCGGTCAAGGGTCTGGTTGACGGCCGCTACGCCTGGATCATCTTCACCTCCGTCAATGCTGTGCGGGCGGTCTGGGAGAAGTTCGCCGAGCACGGGCTCGACGCCCGCCACTTCGGCGGCGTGAAGATTGCCTGCGTCGGTGACGCGACCGCCCAGGCCGTGCGGAACTTCGGTATCCAGCCGGAGCTGGTGCCCAGCGGCGAGCAGTCCTCCGAGGGGCTGCTGGCGGAGTTCCCGCCGCACGACGATGTCCTCGATCCGGTCGGTCGCGTGCTGCTGCCACGGGCCGACATCGCAACCGAGACGCTCGCCGCGGGGCTCCTTGAGCGCGGCTGGGAGGTCGACGACGTGACCGCCTACCGGACGGTGCGCGCCTCGCCCCCGGCGGCGGAGATCCGCGACGCCATCAAATCGGGTGGCTTCGACGCGGTGCTCTTCACCTCCTCCTCGACGGTGCGGAACCTCGTCGGTATCGCCGGCAAACCGCACGCCCGGACGGTCATCTCGGTGATCGGCCCGAAGACGGCGGAGACGGCCACCGAGTTCGGCCTGCGGGTCGACGTGCAGCCGCAGCACGCTGCGGTGACGGACCTGGTGGAGGAGCTCGCGGTGTACGCCGTCGAGTTGCGGGAGAAGCTCGCGGCGATGCCGGCCAAGCAGCGCCGCGGGTCGAAGGTGCAGGGACCGACCGCGTTGCGGTTCCGTTAGGAGGCGGGATGGCGTACCCCGACATGCGTCCGCGCCGGCTACGCCGGTCGGCTGCTCTGCGTCGCCTGGTGGCGGAGACGCGGGTGGCCCCGGCGGAGCTGGTGTTGCCGATGTTCGTCAAGGAGGGGCTGACCGAGCCGCGCCCGATCGCCTCCCTACCGGGTGTCGTGCAGCATTCGCGGGACTCGCTGCGGAAAGCGGCGGTTGAGGCGGTGCAGGCGGGGGTCGGCGGCCTGATGCTCTTCGGCGTGCCGGCCACCCGCGATGCCAGCGGCTCCGGCGGCATCGATCCCGATGGCATCCTCAACGCCGCGATCCGCGATGTGGTGGCCGAGGTCGGTGACACCACCGTGGTGATGTCCGACCTCTGCCTGGACGAGTTCACTTCGCACGGGCACTGCGGACTGCTCGCCCCGGACGGCAGCGTCGACAACGACGCGACGCTGGCCGCGTACGCGGAGATGGCGGTGGCCCAGGCCGCCGCCGGGGTCGGCGTGGTCGGCCCGTCCGGGATGATGGACGGCCAGGTGGGGGTGGTACGACGTGCGCTCGACGCGGCCGGCTATCACGACACGGCGATCCTGGCCTATGCCGCCAAGTACGCCTCGGCGTTCTACGGCCCCTTCCGTGACGCGGTGGAGTCGGCGCTGCAGGGGGACCGGCGCACCTACCAGCAGGATCCCGCCAACCTACGGGAATCGCTGCGGGAGGTGGAGCTGGACATCGCCGAGGGTGCCGACATCATCATGGTGAAGCCGGCCCTGCCGTACCTGGACGTGGTCAGCGCGGTCCGCGCCTCGGTTGACCTGCCGGTCGCGGCCTACCAGGTCTCCGGCGAGTACGCCATGGTCGAGGCGGCGGCGGCCAACGGCTGGATCGACCGGGAGCGGATCATGCTGGAGACGCTCACCTCGATCCGCCGGGCCGGCGCCCAGATCATCCTCACCTACTGGGCCACCGAAGCCGCACGCCTGCTGCGCGAGCGCTACTGAACGGGTGGCCGGCCCGCGGATCGGGTGATCCTGCGTGGCGGGGATGAGGGGCGCTCGGTGCGCGGTGAGTGTCAGGGGCGGGCGTCGAGCCGCTGCACCAGCTCGGCCACGTCGATGGCGTACTCGCACCATTCGCGGTCCGGCCGGAAACCCAACTCCGCGTTGACTTTGAGCATCGCCTCGTTCGCCTGTGCGTTCCAGGTCTGCACCTCGGAGAGTTTCGGTTCGGCCGAGCGGAGCTCGAAGAGCATGCGGGCTTTGATCGCCCGGTCGATACCGTAACCGCGGTGGTCCTCCCGCACGATGGTGTCGTACTGGTCGGCCCGGGTCGGATGCTGGGCGGGGACGACCACCTCGGTCAACCCCGCCACCTCTCCGGTCTCCTCATGGATGGCGAGCACGATGTAGGGCTTCATGCCCCGCCGGTGCAGGCAGTCGAGGCTCTCCCGCAGCCGCTGCGGATCGTAGGAGCTGGGGCGCAGGTCGCCGTCGTCCGGGTCCCGGGCCGCGGACTTGGTCTTGGCGTACGCGTTGAGGAGGTCGTCAGGCGGACCGCCGGCGAAGAATTCGACCCGGTAGCCGGGGCTGATGGCGCGGGCCATCTCGTCGAGGGCGACCCAGTCGACGGAGGAGAGGCAGAGCACACTACGGATCTCGACGTACTCCCGGACGAAACCGAGCGATTCGTAGAAGCGCACCGCCGGGGTGCCACCCACCACCTCTACGCCGACGGAGGCGAAACCCTCCCGGTGGACGTGACGGGCGGCGGTGTCGAGCAGCTTGCGGGCGAGCCCCTGCCGGCGGAAGCTCGGCCGGACCAGTAGCTCGATGACGCCGATGTCCCCGAGGAGCAGGATGTTGAGGTAGCCCACGACCGGAGTGGCGCCGTCCGGACCGGTCGGCCCGCTCTCGGCGATCCAGGAGATCCGCCGTTCATCCGGCATGGTTTCGGTGAGGTATTCGCGCAGCGAGTCGATCTGCCACAGCGGATCGTCCGGCAGGTCGGCGGCGAAGACCGCGTTGAGCGACTCCAGCAACGACCTGAGCTCCGCGGACGACGCGGTTCGGGGGTCCCACTCGCGCACCATCACTCATCCAGCTTGCCTCTAACCAGAGCCGGAGGGAAGGGCCTGATAGTGCAATGTGCGTAAATGGCTACGCTGTGCGACTTCTGCTCCCGTAGCCATCGGCGATGTCGAAGACCTGGCGGGCGTAGGACTGCACGTTGTTGTAGGCGAGGATGGCGTTCCACCAGTCGCGCGGGTTGGTCAGGTCTCGGCCGCCCTTGCAGAGGTAGTTGGCGGCGGCGAGGGCGGCGTCGTCGATGTCGTGCGGATTCTTTACGCCGTCGTTGTCGGCGTCGACGCCGTTCTCCCGCCAGGTGGAGGGGATGAACTGCATGGGGCCGACCGCGCGGTCGTAGGTGGTGTCGCCGTCGAGTTCGCCGCGGTCGGTGTCGAGGATCCGTTGCCGGCCCCCCTTGCCGTCCAGCGGCAGCCCGATGATGTTGGGCCGCGCAACCCCGTCTGGTCCGAGGGTTGCGCCCCCCGCACGACCGTGGTCCGACTCGACCTTCCCGATCGCCGCCAGCGTGGTCCAGCTCAGCTTGCAGCCCGGCGTGGTCTGGCCGACCACCCACTCCGCATAGCCGTACGCCTGCATAGCCGCCGGCGACACCCCGATCCGGCCGCCGGCCTCCTGAGCCCAGCCCGCGAGCACATCGGAGGGGCGGCCGAGGGGTGGCTGGGATGTGAGATCGGTAGGTACCGCCCCGGTGGAGGACGCGTCCGGTACCACGGTGTCGGGGAGGGTGGGGGCGCCCGGCACGGTCGCCCCGTCGATATCCGGATCATTGCCGGAACCGGGACTGGCGGCACCGGGTTGGGCAGCCGGCACGGCGGCCGGGACGAGCAGGGCGCCGGCGGAGCCGCTCAACGACACCAGCGCCAGGAGCAGCAGCCCGGGCAGGACGAGTCGACCGCTCGGGCGCCGAGCCCAGCCGCTGATGGCGCGGGCCGTGCCGGTGAGGACCCGCCGAGGTGATGGCAGCCGGCGTACGGCAGGCAGGAAGCGGCGCCGGTTGCGGGTGTCGTCGCCGACCTCGGCGGCCGGAGTGTCGGCGGCCGGGGTGCCGGTGGCCGGGGTGCCGGCGGCCGGAGGTACGGCAGGGCGCAGCCGTGGCTCTGTCCCGTCATTCCCCTGCAGCACAGGTCGAGTATTACCTACCGGGCAGAATTGGGCGACCGGCAGCCGGGCGGCGTAGCCTTCTGGGCATGCCCCGGTACGAGTTCCGTTGCCGCGCCTGCGGCGACACGTTCGAGGTCAACCGCCCGATGGCGCAGGCCTCCGCGCCCGCGTCCTGCCCCCAGGGCCACGACGACACGGTCAAACTGCTCTCCACCGTCGCGCTGACCGGACGGGGCGGCACGGCGGCCGGTCCCGGGCCGGCCGCCGGTGGTGGTTGCTGCGGTGGCGGCTGCGGCTGCTGACCGCCCGCCTCCTCAGACGCCGCCCCGACTCCTCGTTGATCTAGCGTCCGGATGCCCCGGGACCACCGGGTCCCGGGGCATCCGATCTCGCAATCTTTACCGGCGGGGCTAGCGGACGAAGCGTGCCGGGCTGGGCTTGCTCTCGTTCGACAACCGGTCCAAGGCGGTCACGTAGTACGTGTAGGCCTTGCCCGGCTCGGCGGTGCTGTCCCGGTAGGACTGGGCGGCGCCATCGGCGGCACGTACGGTCGACACCAGGTTGCCGGCGTCGGCGAATCCGCACCGCCCGGGGAAGTTCGGTGCCCCGTCGAAGCGGTAGATCGCGTACGAGGTGGCCTGACCGAACGAACCGGCCCCGTTGGCGGCCTGCCGCCAGCGCAGCGAGACACCGTCCGCGTCGCGGGTCGCCGAGGTCACCACCGGGAACATCAGCGGGGTGCTCGGCAGGTGCGTCATCGCCGGTACGAGGGCCGGCCTGGCGTAGTGCTCGCTGGCGTAGATGTCGGTGGCGTTGAGCCGGTTGGCCCGTACCTGGACCGCGGAGAAGTGGATGTTGCCCTGCACCTCGGGGTAGGAGCGGTTGAGGGTCAGGTGATCGCTCAGTTCACGCGGGTTCATCCAGAACGATCCGTAGGCCGGGTCGCCGCTCTTGTAGTCAGCCTCGCCGATGTAGAGCTGCACCTTGGTGCCCCTGACCACCTCCGCCCACCAGGGCACGAGCCGGGCGTAGTCCGCCGCCGGGTACTGGCCGATGTACCAGTACAGCTGCGGGACGATGTAGTCGATCCACTCTTCCTTGACCCACTTCCGGGTGTCGGCGTAGATCGTCTCGTACGACTGGCTGCCGGTGGTGTCCGAGCCGAGCGGGTCGGTGTTCTGGTTGCGCCAGATGCCGAAGGGGCTCACCCCGAACTTCACCCAGGGCTTGGCTTCCTTGATTCTGGCGTTCATCTCCTGGATCAGCAGGTTGATGTTGTCCCGTCGCCAGTCGTTCTTGTCGGTGAAGCCCCGGTGGTGCTCGGCGAAGGTCGCGTCATCGGGAACCTGGTGGCTGCCGCTCGGGTAGGGGTAGAAGTAGTCGTCGAAGTGGACAGCGTCGATGTCGTACCGCTGCACCGCGTCCATCATGGCGACCTGGATGAACTCGCGGACCTCCGGAAGGCCGGGGTTGTAGTAGAGCCGGCTGCCCGCGACGCCGGCGGGTGGGTAGGCGAAGGTCCACTTCGGGTGCTGGCGGGCCGGGTGGTTCGGCGCCAGCTTGTTGAGGTCGGCGCCGGCACCGTCCGGCATGGAGATGCGGTACGGGTTGAACCAGGCGTGGAATTCCAGGTTGCGGCGGTGGGCTTCGTCAACGAGGTAGGCCAGGGGGTCCCAGCCCGGGCCGACGCCGTCCCGCTTGCCGGTCAGCCATTCCGACCACGGCTCGTGCGGCGAGGGCCAGAACGCGTCGGCGGTCGGCCGGATCTGGACGACGACGGCGTTGTGGTTGAGCCGTTGCGCCAGGTCGAGCAGGCTGTCGTACTCGGCTTTGAGGCTCTCCTCGGAGAGTCCGGGGCGGCTTGGCCAGTCGATGTTGACCACGCTGGCGATCCACATTGCGCGGAGCTGGCGTTTGGGGGTGGCCGGGTTGGTGACACAGGCGGTGTTGGGGGCGACCTTGTCCGTGGTTGCGGCGGTGGCGGGGGTGGTGGTAGCGACGGCGAGTGAGCCGATCAGCGCTACGGCCAGCCCGGCGGCGGTGAGCCGATGTGCCTTCATTGCGGTGCATCCCTTTCGGTGGGGGATCCCGTACAGGCGGCAGCGGCGTCAACATTCGCCGACTGCCGGTTGGTGCTAGAAGGAAATTTTCATAAGAGGGCGTCGAAAGCAAGACCCGCCGTCGCCGGGGCCGATAGGCCATCCTGACGGTCCGGCCGGTGCTCGGGCGACTTCCGCACTATTTTGTGGACGTGCACCTGTCGATAGGGGCGATCCCTTGATCCATTTGCCTGCTGTCCGCCGCGGCCCGCTGCGGGCGCTGAGTGCGCGGTTCATCGCCGCGATCGCCATCGTGGTGGGGGTCGTCATCCTCGTCTATCTGGACCGCGACGGCTATCTCGACAGCAACGACCCGGGGATGAGCCTGCTCGACTGCTTCTACTACGCGGTGGTCACCCTCTCCACCACCGGGTACGGCGACATCACCCCGGTCTCTCCCAGCGCCCGGCTGATCAACGTGGCGGTGATCGCCCCGGCCCGGGTGCTGTTCCTGGTCATCCTGGTCGGCACCACACTTCAGGTGCTGACCGAGCAGTACCGGACCAATCTGCGGCTGACGCGGTGGAGGAAGAGAGTGAAGGACCACATCATCGTCTGCGGCTACGGCACCAAGGGGCGCAGCGCCATCGCCGCCCTGTTGGAGACCGGCATCCCCAAGGAACGCATCGTGGTCGTCGAGCGCAACCCGGCCGCGTTGCGCCAGGCCACCTCCGCCGGGTTGGTCGCCGTCGAAGGCTCAGCCACCCGGTCGAACGTTCTCAACGAAGCCCATCTCCATTCCGCCAAGGCGCTGATTATCGCTACCGACAGTGACGACACGGCCGTCCTGGTCACCCTGACGGTCCGGCAGTTGACCGCCGGGCGGGTCCGGATCATCGCCGCCGCCCGGGAAGCGGAGAACGCGCCACTGCTGAAGCAGAGCGGGGCGCACCACGTGATCGTGTCGGCGGCGACCGCCGGCCGGCTGCTCGGCGTCTCCACGTCGGCGCCGCCTCTCATCGACGTGGTGGAGGATCTGCTGACCCCGGGCCAGGGGATGGCGCTGGCCATGCGCGCAGCCGACCGTGACGAGGTGGGTCGATCGCCCCGGGAGCTGGAACCGCTGGTCATCGCCCTGGTTCGGCGGGGCAAGGTGGTGTCGCTGGCGGATCCGGGTGGGGTTGCCGTAGAGACCGGAGACATGCTCGTCTACGTCCGCTACGACCGGACGCCGAGCGACTCTCCCACCATCTTCTGACCGCCCGGCGGCGCACCACCTCCGGTCACGCCCGCTGGCTCCTCCTGGCCCGCCCAGCCGTTGCCAGAAAACATCTGTGCGAAGCGTGATGCCGCTGAGTGGGTGTTTGAGAAGGCATGGACCCCTTGAGCCGCGTTGGTGGCGGCGGCGACGGTCGCACCTCCACGTACAATTTGACGGTATATATCGGTGAACGTAGCATGCGTGCATGACATCGATGCAAGAGCCGACGTTCTTGATCCTCACCGCGCTGGCGGCGGGGCCCAAGCATGGCTACGGGGTGGCTCAGGAGGTCACCGAGATCTCCGAGGGAACGGTCACGCTGCGGGCCGGCACCCTCTACGGGGCCCTCGACCGCCTCGTGGAGCAGGAATTCGTCACGGTCGACCGGCAGGAGGTCGTCAACGGGCGGCTACGCCGCTATTACCGGCTTACCGACGCCGGCGCCGGCCGGCTCGCCGAGCGGGCCCGCCGCCTGCGCAAGCACGCGGAGGCAGCGGAAAGCCGACTAGAGGCGCGACCGAACTGGGCCCTCGGATTCACGGATGACCCGTTCGGGGCTTGCGCATGACCGCCTCGGGGGAGGTCACGCGGGAGCCGCTGGCGCATGTCGAGCTGGAACGCTGGTATCGGCGGTTGCTGTGGGCATATCCGATCGGGTACCGCCGTGCCCATGGCCAGGAGATTCTGGGGATGCTGATGGACTCCGCTGAGCCGGGCCGCCGTGTGCCCGCCTGGGCCGACGTGGTGGATCTGGTGCGCGGGGCAGTGCGGCAGTGGTTCCGACTGCCGGTCGGCTTGTCGGCCGTGGTGGCGGCCGTATTGTCGGCCGCGGTTCTCGGAGCCGTGGGAGCAGCCGCGGGTTCCTGGCTGGCTTGGCGGACGGCTGGAGAGCTGCCGTCCGAGGCGGCAGCTCTGCAGGCCGTCGAGACCGCAGCGGGTGCTTCACTGGCCGCGCCCCATGTCGAACGAATTGACCATCTGCGGGCAGTCTGGCGCGAGGTGCATATATCCAACCACCACGAGCAGCGGTTCCCGAACTGGACGGTCGAAGCAGCACAAGCGCGACTGCTGGCCGACGGCTGGACGCTCGGCCCCGTCGGGGAGCCCTTTCCCTCGTCCCGGGACAACAAGCCGCTGGACGATGTCAACCAGAGGTTTCAGGTGACCCGAGACGGCCTCGTCCTCGCCGTAGGCGCGCGTACCACCTTCCCTCCGGACATCGCCGGCACAACCGTGGCTGCCAGCGTCTATCCGGTCCCGCCGAGCTGGGAACCGGGCGCGATCCTGCTGGGCTGGATCGTCGGCGCGGTCACCGGCTGGCTCCTCACCGGCTGGGCGATCTACCGCCTCCGAGGCCGGGCGCTGCCGCGCCGGGTGGCCGCTCTCGCGCTCGGCCTCACCGCGCTCTGGTTCGCCTCCTACACCATCAACACCTACGAATTGCTGGGCAAGCTCGCCTTCACCGACCCTGGCGTCGATCGCATTGTTCCGGGCTACTACTGGCATGTGACCGAGGCCGAACAAGTCGGCGGAGCACTGGCCATCGGACTCGTGATCCTGGCTCTAGCCGCCACGGGCCGCCGCCGGACCACCGTACGGACCACCGCAGCGGCGGCTTAACGAGCACCCGGGCTCAGCCCGCCAGACTCGCGGGCTGAGCCGGCCGGGCTTGATCGGGTCAGGGGCTTTCTCGCTAGGGCTTAGCGGCTGCTGGTTGCTGTTTGGTAGGCCCGTTGTCCGCCGTTGGCGCGCCAGTTTTGGGCGGGGGTGAGCGATCCGGCTTGCCCGATCTGTGGGTATGTCTGGGTGGGTGCGTCCCACCAGCGCGGGCGCCGGTGCCGGGGCGGCCCGGCCCGGTGCCGGCCGGTACGCCGCGTATTGGGGCGGGGGTTGCCGGAGAGTTCGGCCTGCACAGCCTGCCAGCGTCGGGCGGCGGTGTTGCGGTGTGTTTCGCCGTGGCGCCACCGCCGCAGCGCCGACATGATTCGAGTACGCATACCGGTGGTCATGGCTTTCCGTGGTTCCCGTGCGTGCCGAAGGTTGGCGGGAGTGGTAGGGCGTGCGCTGCGGAGCGGGTAGCTGCCCGCATCAGCCGGATCAGGGCCTGCGACTGGGCCAAGTCGATGAACCAGCGCTGGCTGGCGTCGTCATCGGCGGCCAAGAGAATCCCCTGACCCCCCGGCGGTGCACCATCAGCCTCGTCCCCGGTCGGCCAGGCGCGTCTGTAGCCGTTCCGCGAAGGCCGGTCGTCGGGGTCATCGCCGGGCATCTGCGGGATCAGATGGGTGTACGCGGACTCGGGTACCTCGCTATCGGCGAAGTATTCGCGGATCGCGGCCGTGATCGCCGCGGCAGAGGCGGCGGACCGGCGCTGTTCCCGCACGATCACCCGTTCCCATTCGGCCAGCAGCGTCTGTGTCCACAGCACCTCGTGCACGCTGTCTTCGGTTAGGGCGAGCATCACGTCCATGATCGAGAACGGGAACAGCACGTTGGTGTCGACGAAGACCCGTGTCATGATCAACGTCGTCGACTCAGTAGGGAAGGTCTGCTGCCTGGACCGCGTCGGCGATGCGTCGGCGCCCCGCCCGGCGGCGTTCGCGGCGGGCCTGGAACTCCAGCACGTCGGCTAGGCGCACGACCCGGTGCCGGCTGCCGGGCAGGTGCTCTGCGGGGATCTCACCGGCGTCCAGCAGTCGGGCCACGAACGGCCGCGACAGGCCGAGTAGTTCGCCCACCTCGGCGGGGGTCAGACGGGCCTCGGTGGCCAGCACGGTTACCCCGTGGCCTTGCGACAACTGGCCGGCGGAGGCCTGCAGCACGGCCACCAGCGACGCTGGCAACGTGATTTCCTCGCCATCTGGTAGCCGGAGGGTCGCCGCGGAGACTCCGGCGGTGGCGCGGCTGATGGCTGCTGCCCGGTCACGGTCGTCCAGGCCGGGCTCGACACGCGCTGCTGCGCCCAGCACGCTCGATCGTGCCATCTCGCCCCCCAACGCCTGAAGATATCGGAAATAAGTGTAACCTGCTGCGGTCCGGGCGTCCATGCCGCAGCGGCAGCCCGCCGGAGCGCGAGACAGTATTCGTTGGACGCCTCAAAGCTTCCGCCACAGATCCGGGCGATCGTCCTTGGCCAGCAGGCCCGCGCGTACGCGCTGCGTGGGGATACCGGCGAATGCACCGGGTCGCTGGATGCGGCGATGTACGAAATAACCCGCCCAGACCGCCTACACGAAAAGCGGAGTCATCGGCCGACCCTCACTCGGCACCGCCGAAAAGGGCAAAGCCGCGTTGGACAGCCTCACCCAGTCCTTCGCGAAGCACCTCAGCGCCATCACGTCCTGACCCGGAGGAGATCCGGTTCCGGAAACGCCACGACGACGCAGCCATCGGCCAGTGCGTCGTATCCGTCGCCTAGGCGATGGTCCAGGTGTCGCCGGAGTGGAGCAGGGTGGCCAACTGCTCCTCCGGGGAGCCGGTCGACCCGTCCCGGGCCTCCTGCACCTGCTGCTGCAGCAGGCCGTCGTAGGTCTGGCGGTCGACCTGCCGGAACACGCCGATCGGAGTGTTGCGGTGGTCCGGTCCGGGCAGGCGGGAGAGCGCGAAGGCGTACGCCGGCTCAGCGACGGTCGCGTCGTGCACCACGATCTCCTCCGCGGAGACCGAGGCCGTCTCGCGGACCTCCAGACCGAACCCGCCGGGCGGGTGCACGACACAGAACTGCCCCTCCGCCCCGAACGTGATCGGCTCACCGTGCTCCAGCCGGATCAGGTAGTCGTCGCGGGTCTCGCGCTCCTTGAGCTGCGCGAACGCGCCGTCGTTGAAAATGTTGCAGTTCTGGTAGATCTCCACGAACGCCGAACCGGTATGCTCGGCCGCCGCCCGCAGCACCGACTGCAGGTGCTGACGGTCCGAGTCGATCGTACGGGCGACGAAGGTCGCCTCCGAACCCAGCGCGAGCGACATCGGGTTGAACGGGGAGTCGGCGGAGCCTACCGGCGTCGACTTGGTGATCTTGCCGAGCTCGGAGGTGGGTGAGTACTGCCCCTTGGTCAGGCCGTAGATCCGGTTGTTGAAGAGCAGGATCTTGAGGTTGACGTTGCGGCGCAGGGCGTGGATCAGGTGGTTACCGCCGATGGAGAGGGCGTCCCCGTCTCCGGTGATCACCCACACCGACAGATCCGGTCGGGTCGCCGCCAGACCCGTCGCGATCGCTGGCGCCCGGCCGTGGATCGAATGCATCCCGTAGGTGTTCAGGTAGTACGGGAAGCGTGAGGAGCATCCGATGCCGGAGATGAAGACGATCCGCTCCCGCGGCAGGTTGAGTTCCGGCAGGAAGCCCTGCACCGCCGCGAGGATGGCGTAGTCACCGCAGCCGGGACACCAGCGCACCTCCTGGTCGGACTTGAAGTCCTTGGCGGTGAGCGTCAGAGCACGCCTCTGCGTGTCAGGCATTCTTCACGACCTCTTCCAGCATGTTTTCCAACTCGGCGGCGGTGAATGGCAGGCCGCGCACCCGGTTGTAGCCGATCGCGTCGACCAGATAGCGGGCGCGGATCACGTGGGCGAGTTGACCGAGGTTCATTTCGGGGATGACCACGCGGTCGTACGCGCGCAGCACGTCTCCGAGGTTGGCCGGCATCGGCGCCAGGTGGCGCAGATGCGCCTGCGCCACCGGAAGGCCCCGCAGGCGCAGGCTCCGGCAGGCCGCGCCGATCGGGCCGTAGGTGGACCCCCAGCCGAGCACCAGCACCCGCGCCGTGCCGTCGGGGTCCTCGACCTCCACATCTGGCACCGGGATCCCGTCGATGCGGGCCGCCCGGGTGCGCACCATGAAGTCGTGGTTGTCCGGGTCGTAGGAGATGTCGCCGGTCTTGTCGGCCTTCTCCAGGCCTCCGATGCGGTGCTCGAGCCCCGGCGTGCCGGGGATCGCCCACGGGCGGGCCAGGGTGACCGGATCCCGCAGGTACGGCAGGAACTGCCCGTCGTCACCGTTGGGTGCGGTGGCGAACTCGACCCCCAGATCCGGCAGCGACTCGACGTCGGGCAGCAGCCACGGCTCGGAACCGTTGGCGATGTAGTTGTCCGACAGCAGGATCACCGGGGTCCGGTAGGTCAGGGCGATCCGGGCCGCCTCGATCGCGGCGTCGAAACAGTCGGAGGGGGAGCGGGGCGCGATCACCGCGACCGGTGCCTCGCCGTGCCGGCCGAAGAGCGCCATGTTGAGGTCGGCCTGCTCGGTCTTGGTCGGCATACCGGTTGACGGGCCGGCCCGCTGCACGTCGATGATGAGCAGGGGGAGTTCCAGCGCTACCGCCAGCGAGATGGTCTCGCCCTTGAGCGCCACACCGGGTCCGCTGGTGGTCGTGATGCCGAGGGCTCCGCCGTACGAGGCGCCGAGCGCCGCGCCGACGGCCGCGATCTCATCTTCGGCCTGCATTGTGGTGATGCCGAAGCGCTTGTGTTTGCTCAACTCGTGCAGGATGTCCGAGGCCGGAGTGATCGGGTAGGCGCCGAGGAAGATGGGTAGTTTCGACCGGACACCGGCGGCGACCAGCCCCAGCGACAGCGCCGCGTTGCCGGTGATGTTCCGGTAGGTGCCGGCCGGCATCTTCGCGGGCTTGACCTCGTACCGGACGGAGAAGCCCTCCGTCGTCTCGCCGAAGTTCCAGCCCGCCTTGAACGCCGCCACGTTGGCGGCCACCAGCTCGGGGCGGGCCGCGAACTTCTGCTCCAGAAACCGGATGGTCGACTCGTGCGGCCGCGAATACAGCCAGCAGAGGAGGCCGAGGGCGAACATGTTCTTCGCGCGTGCGGCGTCCCGCCTCGGCAGGTCCTGTTCGGCCAGCGCGGTGACGGTCATCGAGGTCAGGGCGACCGGGTGGACCGCGTACCCGTCCAGCGAGCCGTCCTCGAGCGGGCTGACCTGGTAGCCGACCCTGCTCAGGTTGCGCGAGGTGAACTCATCGGTGTTGACGATGATGTCCGCACCCCGCGGCAGGTCGGCCAGGTTGGCTTTCAACGCCGCCGGGTTCATCGCCACCAGCACGTTCGGGGCCTCGCCCGGGGTCAGGATGTCGTAGTCGGCGACGTGCACCTGGAAGCTGGAGACACCGGGCAGGGTCCCGGCGGGGGCGCGGATCTCCGCGGGGAAGTTCGGCAGGGTGGAGATGTCGTTGCCGAGCTGGGCGGTCTCCGAGGTGAACCGGTCACCTGTGAGCTGCATCCCGTCGCCGGAGTCGCCAGCGAAGCGGATGACCACCCGATCCAGTTGGCGGACCTGTTTGGTCACGGTGGCTGACCTCCTCCTAACGATGGGCCGGGCGGCGCGGGACGACAGGGCGGCACACCGGCGGCCGACGGGTTCGCGCCTCGTGGCCGCCTACCCGCTCTGGAATCTTCATCTCAGAGCCTACGACGGAATTTTTTCGGTGAACCGTTGGCCGGTCCCGCTCCGCGGAGTAGCGGATCACCCTGGCCTTTCTTCCTTTTTCGATCTTATTTGCCGTTACGCGCCATGGCGAGGACAGAACGGGTAACCCGCCTCACTCTGGGGGCGGCCGTCCGGGATCGCCATCCGCTCCGCGCGGACTGCCAGGTTCGGTACGGGTCGGTAAGCTGCTGCCATGCGCGGGTGGGGCGAGGCGGCGGGAGCGCCGCGATGACCGGCTATCTCGGGTCGTACGCGACGCTCGGGCTTCTCCTGCTGGCCGGTATCGCGGTCTTCGTCGGGGCGTTCGGCGTCAACCGGTTGCTCCGCCCGGCCCGTCCCGCCGAGCCGCCCGGCAAGCTTGAGTCCTACGAATGCGGCCTCGACCCGGTTGGCGGCGACTGGGCTCAGGCGCAGATCCGGTACTACGTCTACGCGTACCTCTATGTGCTCTTCGCGGTCGAGGCGGTCTTTCTCTTCCCCTGGGCGGTGATCTTCGACCGTCCGGGCTTCGGGATGGTGACGGTCGTCGAGATGGGGATCTTCATCTCCGTCCTGGCGCTCGGGCTTCTCTACGCCTGGCGTAAGAACATCCTCCGCTGGACTTAGTCGCAGGTGCCGGTGGTTGCCGGGTCGCCCGGAGCCGGTTGCTCCGTCATGGGCCGGCAGCGGGTGGGTTCAGGCCAGGCCGCGGCGGGAGACCGCCGGTGGGCGGTCACCCCGGATCGAGGCAACCATGTCGAGCACCCGCCGGGTGGGCGCGACCTGATGAGCCCGGAAGATGCGGGCCCCCAGCCACGCCGAAACTGAGGTCGCGGCGAGGGTTCCCTCCAGCCGCTGATCGACCGGCAGGTCGAGCGTCTCTCCGATGAAATCCTTGTTGGAGAGCGCTACCAGCACCGGCCAGCCGGTGGCGGTCAGTTCCCCCAGCCGTCGGGTGATCTCCAATGAGTGCCGGGTGTTTTTGCCGAAGTCGTGGGTCGGGTCGATCAGGATCCCGTCGCGGCGTACTCCGAGTTGTGCGGCCCGTTCGGCCAGGCCGGTGACCGTCTCGACCACATCGGTCACGACGTCG
>DASULK010000238.1:0-2483 GCA_036278255.1 Micromonospora sp. | reverse complement strand
GGAGGCGTCCTTCACCGAGATATGGCGGTTCACCGACGTCTGGGAGCGGGTGAGCGCGGAGGGCCGACCCAGTGGATTCAATGCGGCCGCGCCGGTCAACGGCGGAGTTCTCGTGGTGACGGGGCCGAACGGCAGCGGGGTCATTGCCGACGGTCGATACCAGGATCTGGGCTGGCCCCTGGCCGGAAACGAGATACGGGTGCTCGACGATGACAGCCTCCTCATCGTCCACCATGACAACAGCATCTGGCTCGGTGAGGGCCGGCAGGCGGAGCGCAGGTGGATCAAAATTGTTCTTGAGAGAGGATGACCGCCGACGATGAGCCTCTATCGACGAGGGTGGCAGGTCGCGGCTGTCGCGGCACTGGTGCTGCTGCCGGCCGGCTGCACTGTCGGAGACATCCGCCGGCCGGTGCCGACGAGGCCGCCACAGGTATCCACCGAGCCGACCCCGGCCGAGCCGACGTTTCGTCCGCCGTTGCCCGCCGATGAGGTACGGCGGGTCAAGGTCTCGGTGCCGGTCGACTACCTCCTGCAGCATGTCGAGTTCGTTGACGCTGATCACGGCTATGTGCTTTTCGTCTGTGGGCACGCCCGCGCGGAGGCCGACCCAAACTGCGCCGCGATGCTGCTTGCCACTTCGGACGGCGGCCGGTCCTGGCGGGAACTACGGCACCCGAAACCGGGCGGGGACCGCCACTGGCTGCGTGCCAATGGAAGCTTTGTCGCCCTGTCGTCCGGGGATGAGCAGTACGTCTCGGTCGACCGGGGGCGGACGTTCGTGCGGCATGCTGCCTCGGCCGCGTTGCCAGAAATGGTCGCGGAGAGGTTTGGGGTCTGCTGCGAGTCCCCGCTGAAGGTAGCGGAGCGCGACGGCGCGGCCTTCCGCGAGCTACCGAATCAGCCGCCGATCCGTGGGCTCACCGATGTCAGGTATCGGGTGGAAACCGTAAGGACATCGGAGGGCAAGACGAAGGAGCGGGGCACGCTCTGGGCTGCCGGGCTCTTCGAGGGGCGCCCGCAGGTCGCTGTCTCACTCGATGGTGGAAAGACCTGGCGGCAGTCCAAGGTGTCAGCTGAGTACCGCGGCCTGAGCCGGGTGCGGTTCGGTCTGGCGCCGGACGGCGACGTCTGGCTCTTCGGCTACAACACCGACAACGGGATGTCCTTGCCGAAGCTGTGGCGCGTTCAGGGGCCGGATCTTGTTCCGGTTAACGCTGGTAACCACCCATCGGAGATCTTTGACGTTGCGGCGATTGGGGGTGGAATGCTCGCGGTGAGCGGCCCACACGGTGGCGGCGTGATCACCCCGGGGCACTACAACGATCTCGGTTGGCCGCTGCACCACCAGGTCAACGTGCTTGACGACGGCACGTTGCTGAGCGTTAACGGGAACGACGACAACATCTGGCTCGGCCAGGGCTGGGGCGCTGAGCGGAAGTGGATCAAGCTGGTGCTGTTCAAGACGTGATGGCTGCCACTTCGCGGAAGTTGAGTGGAATACGCTCAACTTTGGCGGTGTCATCACTAGCAGACACGCCTAAGAGGGGTCGCGGTGAGCGCGAGGAGCGAGCTCGCGGGCGCCGCAGCCGCGAACGAAAGGTGGCCTCTTGAAAGCCGAACGCCTCACGACCAAGAGCCGCGAAGTCATAACGACCGCTGTCGCAGTGGCCAACCAGCGGGGGCACGCGACCGTTGAACCGTGGCACCTGCTGCTGTCGCTGCTAGACACCGACGGATCGACCGCGGCGGGGCTGCTGCGGGCGGTCGGCGCCGACCCCGCCGACCTGCGCCGGGACGCCCAGCGGGCCCTCGACAGCCTCCCGACCGTACGGGGTGCCAGCGTCGCCGAGCCGAGCCTGTCCCGTGAGTTCGTCAACGCCATCGGCGCTGCCGAACAGATCGCCCGCCCGCTCGGCGACGAATACACCTCCACCGAACACCTGCTGGCCGGCCTGGCCCGCGTCGGTGGCGCGGTGGCCAACTCGCTCAAGGCCGTTGGCGCGACGGAGGAGAATCTTGTTGCCGCCTTCCCCGCCGTACGGGGCGGCGACCGGCGGGTCACCAGCGCCGACCCGGAGCAGACCTACCAGGCGTTGCAGAAGTACGGCGTCGACCTGACTGCCAGCGCCCGCGAAGGCAAGATCGATCCGGTGATCGGGCGGGACGCCGAGATCCGCCGGGTGGTCCAGGTGCTCTCCCGGCGTACCAAGAACAACCCGGTGCTGATCGGCGAACCCGGCGTCGGAAAGACCGCCATCGTTGAAGGCCTCGCCCAGCGGATCGTCGCTGGAGACGTGCCGGAGAGCCTGCGTAACAAGAAGCTCGTCTCCCTCGACCTCGGGGCGATGGTGGCTGGTGCGCAATACCGCGGCCAGTTCGAAGAGCGGCTCAAGTCGGTCCTCGAAGAGATCAAGGGCTCCGACGGGCAGGTCATCACCTTCCTCGACGAACTGCACACCGTGGTTGGTGCGGGCAAGGGC
>DASULK010000237.1:0-6263 GCA_036278255.1 Micromonospora sp. | reverse complement strand
GGGAAGAGGGTGCGCAGTCCTTGATCGACGGGAAGAAGAGCGGGGGCATCAGGCCCAGATCTGTTGGGGTTCGGAGCGGCGCTGGGCCAGCGGCGGCGGGTCGTCGTATTCGCGGACCACGTTGTAGCGGGTGTCCCGCTCCACCGGGCGGAAGCCGGCATCCCAGATCAGGTTCAGCAGGTCGTCCCGGTTCATCGTGTCCGGGGTGCCATACCCGTCCGCATCGTGGGTGATCTTGTATTCGACCACCGAGCCGTCCAGGTCATCAACCCCGAAGTTCAGCGACAACTGCGCCACCGAAAGACCGTGCATCACCCAGAAGCACTTGACGTGCGGCACATTGTCGAAGAGCAGCCGGGAGACAGCGAAGGTCTTCAACGACTCCGCCGGCGAAGCCATCCGCGTCCGCGCCTGCAGCCGGTTACGGATCTTGCCGTCCGCCGAGTCGTGGAAGTCGTGCTGGTAGCGCAGCGGAATGAAGACGGTGAAGCCACCCGTCTCGTCCTGCAGCTCACGCAGGCGCAGCACGTGGTCAACCCGGTGCCGCGGCTCCTCGATGTGGCCGTACAGCATGGTGGACGGCGTCCGCATCCCCTTGCTGTGCGCCAACCGGTGGATGCGTGACCAGTCCTCCCAGTGGCAGGCGTGGTCCACAATGTGCTGCCGAATCTCCCAGTCGAAGATCTCCGCACCGCCGCCGGTCAACGACTCCAGGCCCGCGTCGATCAGCTCGTCGAGGATCTCGTCCGCCGACAGCCCGCTGATCTTCTCGAACCACTGCACCTCGGTGGCGGTGAACGCCTTCAGGTTGACGTTGGGCAGGGCGGCCTTCAACTCGCGCAGCACCCGGGGGTAGTAACGCCACGGCAGGGTCGGGTGCAGACCGTTGACGATGTGCAGCTCGGTGAGCTGCTCGTCCTCCATCTCCTTGGCCTTGCGGACCGCTTCCTCAATCCGCATCGTGTAGGCGTCCTTCTCCCCCGGCTTCCGCTGGAAGGAGCAGTAGGCGCAGGAGGCGCTGCAGACGTTGGTCAGGTTGAGGTGCCGGTTGACGTTGAACATCACCCGGTCGCCGTTGAGTTCGGTGCGCTTGTGGTGGGCCAGCCGGCCCAGCCAGGTCAGGTCGTCGCTCTCGTACAGCGCGATCCCGTCCTCGCGGGTGAGCCGCTCCCCGGCGTAAACCTTCTCTTCCAGTTCGCGCTTGCGTCCGGCATCCATGCCGCTCACGCCCCTTCCCCTGCGATCCCAGACCGAGCGTACGTGGGCGATCCGGTACCCGGATCGGCGGCCATGCCCATGAAAAACCCAGCAACCTCTCAGGATCTTGTTACCCGTGACTCAATCGACATCTCTGCGGGGATGGGGTAAGACAAATGAGGACGCGGCGTACCACTCGCCGCAGGCCCCACTGGCCGCAGCGGCAGGGCACTGCCCCGCCCAATGCGGTCTTCTGCGACAGGAACAGGGATCTGGATGGCGAAGAACACCGGCAGGCGACGGAACCGACGCGACCCGACCCTCACCCCGGTACTGCGTCCGGTCGCCTGGTCGGCGCTGCTCGGCGCGGCCGTCGCCGTAGTTCTCGCCGCCCCCGTCTACGCCGAACCGTCCCGGGTCCCGGATGGCGGTGCCCGCCCGGCGCCCGCCGGAGCGCTGCACCTACCCGGCGCAGCCCCGTCCCCCGGCGGCACTCCGAGCCCCGGCGATTCCGGCGCCCCGCTGCCCGCACTGCTGAACGGCCCGCTCGCGACCAAGGTCTACGAGAAGGAGGTCGAGCTTGCCGGACTCGGCAGCCAGGAGCTGCGGCTGAAGCAGGACCATGCAGCAGCGGTCGCCGAACGCAGCACCGCCGAGCAGGAATGGAACACCGCCCGCGATGTCCTGGCCACGGCGCAGGAGATCGCTGAGGTGGCCGCGGTCGAGGCACTGAAAGACGCCGCCAAGCTGCCTCCGGGAATGTTCGGCTCCGACCTGCACGAGCTGAGCCGGTTCGACCGCCTCCAGCGGGGGGATCAGCCGGGGGCCGACACCGCGGAGGCGGCCCGCGCCGTCCTCGACGCCCAGGACGCCGAGCGGGCGGCGCACACCGTTTATCAGACGGCGGACCACCGCGTCCAAGCCGTCGAGAAGCAGCTGGCAACCGCGGAGGCGGCCCGCAAGCGGGCGGAAGCCGAGCTACTGAAACTCAAGCGGGACAACGCCGATCAGCTCGCGGCGATCGAACGCCAGCAGGAAGCCCTCGACCAACGGCTCGGCCGCGAGTTCATCGGATCCGACGCGATCGCCGGCAAGGTCGCCCACCCGGACGCCATCCGCGCCGTCCGCTACGCGCTCAACCAGCTCGGCGCCCCCTACCAGTGGGGGGCCGAAGGGCCGAACCGCTTCGACTGCTCCGGGCTCATGTGGGCGGCCTACCGTTCGGTCGGCTACCGGAAACTGCCGCGGGTGGCGAACGACCAGTACTACGCCACCCGGCACAAGACCGTGGATCGCTCCGCGTTGCTCCCCGGTGACCTGGTCTTCTACGCCTCCGGCAGCAGTTGGCGCAGCATCCACCACGTCGGCATGTACATCGGCGACGGCAAGATGGTGCACGCCCCTACCACCGGTGACGTGGTCAAGGTCGTGCCCGTCCGGTGGTCCCGCCTCTACGCCGCCACCCGGATCCTGGATGCGGTCCCGGCACCCTCCAGCAGCCCGAGCCCCACCCCCAAGCCGAGCCCCACCCCGAAGCCCACGCCGAGCCCCACACCCACCACGCCCAAGCCGCCCCCGTCCACACCCCCGCCGAGTACGGATCCGACCACGCCGCCCCCTTCAGACGACCCGCCGAACGAGCCCGACGAGCCGGACCCGGACGAGCCGGAGGAGCCGGACGAGCCGACGGCGAGCAGTTCTGCCACGCCTTCGCCCGAGGCGAGCACGGAGCCGACCAAGTCCCCGGAGGCGACGCCCGCTCTCGTCCCGACGTTCTGACGTGAGGACTCACCTGTTTTCTCGCATCGGTATGGCACCGTGAGAGAGGCACGTCGCGGCCCAACCGGGCCGGTGGGGCGCGTACGGGAGGCGCTGATGGCCGAGGAGCAGGTTCCGTCGTACGCCGGGAAATCCGGCGAACCGGTGGCGAGGGCAGCTGAAACAGTAGAGGCGAGCGGGAGCGGGGACGAACTGCCTCCGCTGCCGCCTCCGCCACCCGTTGGCACAGCAGTGTCGGCCATCTCCGACGAAGATCTGCCGGAGGCGTACGAGCCCCCTCCACCGCCACCGTCGGCCGGGGCGCTCTGGCCGGGTGTTGGCCACCCGGTGGCACTGCCGGAGCAGGCCGGCCCACCACCGGTCAGCGCCCCACCGGCCGACACCGCAAGCCCACCGCCGGACATTTTGGAGCAGCAACGACCGGACTCCACAGGCGACTCACCCTGGTCCACCTTCGCGGCAGCGTGGCAATCACCAGAAGCGACAGTCGCACCGGGCACCGAAGCGGCCCGCTCCACCCCCGCCGATACACCGCAGACCGAAGCCGAGGCCACGCCCGAAACCGCGGTCCAGTCCACCCCTGAAGCCCAAGCCGACACGGAGCCGCAGACCGAGGCCGCACCTGAGGCGGTCTCCTCAGCCATCGCTGCACCGACCGCCGAGCAGCCGCAGGCGGAGGGGGTGGTGGCACCTGTTGCGGCGCGAGCGCGGGCAGCCGTGCCGAACATGACGCCTGTGACGGCGGAGGAGCTCGCGCCCGCGATGGCGGAAGGATCCTCCTGGTCAACGGTCTATCCGGGGGGCCTGCAGGCGCAGACCACGCCGCCGGCACCGGAGCCGGCCACCCCACCGGCCCCGGTCGAGCCGCCCGAGCCGGCGCAGCCACCGGCCCCGGAACCAGCGCGCCCACCGGGTCCCGGACCGGTGCCGGAGCCATTCCCGGCCCCGCCGCCACCTCCCGCGCCGGCACCGACGCCGGCACCCCGTCCAGCACCCCGCCCACCCGCGCCGCAGCCGCCGAGCCCACAGCCGGTACCACCGCCGCCTCCGGTACCGCCGGCACCGCCGCCGGGGCCGGCACCGGCGCCACCGTTTCCGCCACCGCCCGCGACGTCGACGCCGAACGAGCCCCTCTGGCCGGCACCGGCCACACCGCCCGCCCCGATCGCACCCTTCGGGACCGTGCTCAACCCGGTCGCCTACGCCACCCCGCCAGACCCGACCACGACCGCTGGCACCACACCGCCGAACGTCGCACCCGCCGAACCGCCAACGAGCGCCCCGGCCCACGCCCCGTCAGCCGGCGCCGCACCGGCGGTCACCCCACCGACCAGCGGTTACCCGAGGATTCCAGCGCCCCGCCACCCGGTGCCCCCCGCTCCCCCCGCGGTAACGGCGGCCGCCCCGGAACCAGGCCGGCCCGATCCTGCCGTGCCGGGCGGCCCCACCGCTGCAGTCATGTACGGCCAACCGGTTCGCGAGCAGAGCCCGCGCGGAAGGGTGTACGGCGCGCCGGGCAGTCTCGGCGCCGGTGAGATGACGATGGCCTTTCCCGCCAATCCTTCCGTGGAGAACACCGGGTCGCTGACCGGGCACATCCTGGCACAGGGGTGGGCCGATACCCCGGCCCGGGAAGGCAACGTCAAGGCCACCGTGGTGCTGCTGGTCAGCCTCTTCCTGCTGGTGCTGGTCGGGCTCCTCGTGGTGCTGTTCGCCAGAGACACCATCGGCAGTTTCTTCGACGGGATGATCGCCGGCTGAGCCTCGGAGAGCCAGGCGGTCGAGGGCCCTGCCCCCCGATGGTGAGCCTGCCCACTGGGGCACCGCCGGGGCTAGAACCGATCCCGGCGCCCCGTACACTTGCATCGATCATTTTGACCTGGTGCGTGCGGTACGTACGCGCCCATGGGCGATCTTGCGGGCAATTCAGCAGCGGCTACGCGGCGGACCCATCGCGAAGATGCGCCCCGCTCGGAAGGTTCCTTTCTTGACCACGTTCGCCTCTCTGGGCCTGCCCCAGCCGCTGGTCCGGGCACTGACCCGCCAAGGCATCACCACTCCCTTCGAAATTCAGCAGGCCACCATTCCCGATGCTCTCGCCGGCCGGCACGTACTGGGTCGGGGCCAGACCGGTTCCGGAAAGACCCTCGCTTTCGGCCTGCCCGTGCTGGCAGGCATGGCGGCCGGTGGCAAGGCCCGCCCCCGGCACCCGAAGGCCCTCATCCTGGTGCCCACCCGGGAACTGGCGATGCAGGTCAACGACGCACTTCTGCCGCTGGGCAGGGCGGTCGGGGTGTTCGTCAGGACGGCGGTCGGGGGCGTGCCGTACGACCGGCAGATCGATTCGCTGCGGCGCGGCGTCGAGGTCATCGTCGCCACACCGGGGCGGCTCGGCGACCTGATCGCACGCGGCGTGTGCTCTTTGGACGACGTCGAGGTCACGGTCCTCGACGAGGCCGACCAGATGGCCGACATGGGTTTCCTGCCCGAGGTCACCGACCTGCTGGCCAAAACGCCGGCCGGTGCGCAGCGGCTGCTCTTCTCCGCCACCTTGGACGAAGACGTCGACGCGCTGGTCAAGCGCTTCATGACCGACCCGGTCACCCACTCCACCGCCCCGCCCACCGCGTCGGTGACCACGATGGACCATCACCTGCTGCTGATCCCGCCGCGGGACAAGTTCGCCGTGGCCGCCTCCATCGCCGCCCGCCGGGGACGCACCATGATGTTCGCCCGGACCCAGCTCGGCGTCGACCGGCTGGTCGCGCAACTGGCGGCGGTGGGGGTGCGCGCCGGTGCGCTGCACGGCGGCAAAACCCAGCGGGTCCGCACCCGCACCCTCGCCGAATTCCGGGAGGGGCGGATGAACGTGCTGGTCGCTACCGATGTGGCGGCTCGCGGCATCCACGTCGATGGGGTCTCCCTCGTCGTGCACGTCGACCCGCCGCAGGACTCCAAGGACTACCTGCACCGGGCGGGTCGTACCGCCCGGGCCGGTGAGTCGGGTGCGGTAGCGACGTTGGTGCTGCCGAAGCAGCGGCGCAGCACCCTGGCCATGCTGGAGAAGGCCGGGGTCGAGCCGACCCAGACCTGGGTCCGGGCGGGCGATTCCGTGCTGGCCGAACTGACCGGGGCGGAGCAGCCCAGCGGTGTGCCCGTGGTCGACGAGCCCACACCACCGCGTCCACGCGTTGGCGGTGAGCGCCGATACCGGGGCCGACCGCACGGGGAGCACCGCGACCGCCCGCACCGTGAGCGGGGCGGGCATGACGAAGGTTGGGGCGACC
>DASULK010000236.1:0-8856 GCA_036278255.1 Micromonospora sp. | reverse complement strand
CCTCGACGAGTCACGGGGCGTGACAGGCTGAAGACAACCGGGCAGGGCGCAACCAGCCGGGCAATCGGGGCGACGGGCAAGTGAGCGAGGACGCATGTGCGGCATCTCGGGAATGGTGTACGGCAGCGACGCCGCTCCGGTGGACCCGGACCGTCTGCTCGCCATGTGCCGGACCTTGAGCCACCGCGGCCCGGACGGCACAGGTCGCTATGTCACGGCCCAGGCGGGCCTGGCGGTATGCCAGAACATCATCGGCGACGCCGACAACCGACGACAACCGGTCTGCAACGAAAACAGAACGGTGCACGCTGTCCTGGACGGCCAGATATACAACCACCGCGAACTGCGCCGCTATCTCACCCGGCGGGGGCACCAATTCCGGACAGATAACGAGGCCGAAGTCATCCCGCACCTCTATGAGGAGTTCGGCCCGGACTTCGTCCAGCGACTCGAAGGCATGTTCGCCATCGCCTTGTGGGACGACAACCAGCGGCAACTCGTCCTCTGCCGCGACCGCGCCGGCATCAAACCGCTCTACTACGCGATGCCGCGCAGCGGAGTCGTCTTCGGCTCCGAGCTCAAGGCGATCCTCGCCGCCGGTGTCCCGACAACGGTGGATCTGCAGGCGCTCAGCAACTACTTCTCGCTGATGTACATCCCCGGCCCGCGGACCATCTACGCCGAAATCCAGAAACTGCCGCCGGCCACCACCCTGGTGTGGCGGGAGCAGAGCTACAAGATCAAACGCTACTGGAGTCTGCGAAGCACCGCCCCCCGATCCGGCCTGTCACCCCGCCAGGCCGAGGAGGAGCTGCGGGAACTCCTCACCGACAGCGTCGACCGCCACCTGCCGGCCGACACACCGCTCGGGTTCTTCCTCAGCGGCGGCATCGACTCCAGCTCCGTCGTCGCCACCGCCCGCCACCTGCGCCCGGACAGCGTTCTGCACACCTTCACCGCCGGCTTCCCCGACCGCTCGTACGACGAACGACGCGAAGCGGCACTGCTGGCCCGCCACCTCGGCACCCGGCACACCGACATCGTCGTCGAGCCGCGGGCGGAAGACGTCGTCGACCGTATCGCGCCGATCTTCGACGAACCCTTCGCCGACCCCTCCATCGTGCCCACCTACTACCTCTGTGAACTCACCCGCGGCCATGTCCCGGTCGCGCTCAGCGGCGACGGCGGTGACGAACTCTTCGCCGGCTACGACTCCTACAAGGCCGACAAGCTCGCCCGGTACTACCGTCGCCTGCCAAGAAGTGTGGTGGAGGGATTCACCTCCCGCCTGTTGCGGCTCCTGCCGGCATCACACCGACGCAGAAGCCTCGACTTCAAACTGCGCCGGTTTGTCGAGAACGCCTTCGAAAACCCCGGCCGCAGCCACTACCTGTGGCGGACCGTGTTCCGCGAAGGACACAAAGCGAAACTTCTGCAACCGGAACTGGTCGCCGACCTGCTGGACTCGTACGAAACGCACCGGCCGCACTATGCCGCAGGCGCCCAGTTCGACCCGCTGACCCGATTCCAGTACACCGACGCGAACGTCTACCTGGTCGACGACGTACTGACCAAAATCGACCGCCTCAGCATGGCCCACTCGCTGGAGGTCCGCGCGCCGCTGTTGACGACGCCGCTGATGGAATTCGCCTTTTCGCTCCCCGGCCGGCTCAAGATGCCGGGCTTTCAGACCAAACGGATCCTGCGTCGGGCCATGGCCAACGCACTGCCCCGGTCCGTCGCCGGAATGCGTAAACGCGGCTTCAACGCCCCCCTTCCCCGCTGGTTGATGGGGCAGTTCAAGCCGCTGATCGACGAATACCTCAGCAAGGACGTGCTGCAACGGCAGGGCTACGTACGGCCTGAGGAGGTCAACCACTGGGTGAGCCGGCACATGAGCCGTAAAGGCGAGCACAGCCGGGAGATCTGGAGCCTGCTGATGTTCAGCCTCTGGGTGGAGGAACACAAGGCCTATCGATGACCGGAAGGGAGCTGACTATGGAGGGGGCATGGGCGGCTGGCTCTTTATGGCATCGCTTCTGCTGACCATGGCGGCTGCCACGGGTACCAAGCGGATCATCCGCCGACCGGCGACGAGCCGGATGTACCGCGGCTGCGTCCTCGCCAGCCTGGCCCTGACCATGCCGGTCTGGTGCTGGTCCTACCTGAGCCACGGCCTGTCACCCCTGACCAGCCTGCTACCCGCCGCCGGTGCCGTCATCGGCGGGATGGTCGCCACAGCCGCCGGCACCGGCTTCGTCGAAGACAATGCCCCTCCGTCGGTCGGGGTGCGGGAGAAGTTGCTGGCCTACCACGCCTCCCGGGCCCTGGCGTACCCACCCGAACCGCGGCTGAAGCGGGCCTTCGACGTCACGCTGGCGGCGGCCGGCCTGGCCGTGACGTTCCCCCTCTGGGTCGTCATCTCCGGTCTGATCTGGTGGGAGGAACCCGGCCCGATCCTCTTCACCAAGAACTCGGTCGGCAAGGGCGGGGTCACCTTCCGGCAGTTCAAGTTCCGGAGCATGAAGTACGGCGCGGAGCGGTCGACCGGGCCTGTTGCCTCACCCGCCAGCGACCCCCGTACGTTGCGGTGCGGCCGATGGATCCGGCGCTGGCACATCGACGAACTACCCGAGTTGCTCAACGTGCTGGCCGGCACGATGAGCCTGGTCGGGCCGCGGCCACTGCGGGCGGTGCTGGTGCAGCGCTATCTGGAGGAGCTGCCGGAGTTCGCCGAACGTCACACGGTCAAGCCGGGCATCGCCTGCATCGCGCAGATCCAGAAGTACCACATCGCCCCGGCCGAGCGGCTGCGGAAGGACCGCGCCTACATCCGTCGGATGAGCGTGCCGTTCGACCTCAGCCTCCTCTGGCATGCCGTGACGTCAACCCTCCGCGGCCCCCGCAACGAGACCTGACGTGTTTCACATGCGGGTGGGGGTGCCGATGCCCAGTAAGGCCAGTCCGCAATGGAGTATGCGGGCGGTCAGGTCGCAGAGGGCCAGGCGGCTGTCGCGGACCGGGCCTTCGGCGCGGAGTACCGGGCACCGCTCGTAGAAGGCGGTGAAGGCGGTTGCCACCTCGTACAGGTATCCGGCCAGCCGGTGGAAATCGAGTGACTCGGCCACCTCGTCGATCACACCCTCGAACGCCAGCAGCTGGAGGGCCAGGCCCCGCTCGGCTGGCTCCGCCACGACGATCGCCGCCAGGTCGCGGGGCGGGGATACCTCCCCGCGCCGGAAAATCGACAGGATGCGGGCATACGCGTACTGCAGATACGGGGCAGTGTTGCCGTCGAAGGAGAGCATCCGTTGCCAGTCGAAGATGTAGTCCCGGGTCCGGTCGTTGGACAGGTCGGCGTACTTGATCGCCCCGATGCCGACCATCCGCGCCACCTCGGCCCGGGTCGCCGCATCGAGGTCCGGGTTCTTCTCCTCGATCAGCGCCGCCGCCCGGCCGACCGCCTCCTCGATCAGGTCGACGAGTTTGATGGTGTCGCCGGCCCGCGTACGGAAAATCTTGCCGTCCGGACCGAGGACCGAGCCGAAGCCGATGTGCTCGGCCCGCGCCGGTGGCCGCAGCCAGCCCGCCTCCCGAGCCACCTCGAACACCATCTCGAAATGCTGGCGCTGCGGCAGCCCCACCACATAGAGCAGCCGGCCGGCCTGCAACTCCTGGGTGCGGTAGCGGATGGCGGCGAGATCGGTGGCGGCGTACCCGAAACCGCCGTCGCGTTTCTGCACGATCAGCGGCAGCGGGTCACCGGCGCGGTTGACGAACCCTTCCGGGAAGACGACCTTGGCGCCTTCGCTTTCGCGGAGCAGCCCCGACTGGGCCAACTCCTCGACGACCGGCTGCAGCCGGTCGTTGTAGTAGCTTTCGCCGATGAAGTCCTCGCCGGTCAGGCGGACATCGAGCCGGTCGTAGACGGCGAGGAAATACTTTTCGGATTCGGCGACCAGTAGCCGCCACAGCCGGCGGGTCTGCTCGTCCCCGCTCTGCAACGCCACCACTCGGGCGCGGGCACGTTTCTGGAACGCCTCGTCGGCGTCGAATTTGGCCCGGGCCGCCTGATAGAACGCGTTGAGGTCGCCGAGCGACAGTTCGTGCGCCGCCTCCGACTCGCCGAGGTCGAGCAGATGCTCGATCAGCATGCCGAAGGGGGTGCCCCAGTCGCCGAGATGGTTGGCCTTGACCACGTGGTGGCCGAGCCACTCCAGCAGCCGGACCGCAGCGTCGCCGATCACCGTGGAGCGCAGGTGGCCGACGTGCATCTCTTTCGCCACGTTGGGTGCCGAATAGTCGATGACTACGGTTTCCGGGGCGGCGGCCGGTGGGACCCCGAGCCGCTCATCCCGGGCGATCCCGGCCAGCAGGGCGGCGAGCGCCCCATTGGAGACGGTCAGGTTGATGAAGCCGGGCCCGGAGATCTCCACCGACGTGCAGAGGTCGGCAAGGTCGGCGTGTTGTACAACGTCGGCGGCGATGTCGCGGGGTGGGCGTCCCAGCCGCCGGGCCAACGCCAACGCCCCGTCCGCCTGGAAATCCGCGTGCTGGGATCGGCGGACACCCGGCTCGGCCGAGGCGCCGGCCACCGTCTCGAAGGCGGGCGCTAACCGATCGTGGAGCAGCTTTTCCAGGGTCGCCATGCCAAGGCAATCTAGTAGGTCGGTATCCAGAAAGCCCCGCAGTTTCTGGCAATGCGTACGCTGGAGGACGTGGTGGACATCATCACCTTCGGCTCGGAAAAGCCCCGCTGGCCGCCACCGCGCTGGCTGGTCGTGGTCGGCGTTATCGTGCTGTCGCTCGCTGCCCTTGCAGTGATCGCCTATGTCAATATCGGCGATCACCGCGCGCCGGGCTCGGTGACCTCTACGGTCGCGAGTCCGACAGTGACCGTGGAGAGTGTGGACGGTCCGCCGTGCCGGCCGATCGGCTGGGCCCAGAGCCCGCCGGTGGACGATTCGGTGGCCGGGATGCTCATCGACCATGTCGCGGCTGGTCCTGGTTCGACCTTCGAGCGATGTGACCGCACCGTGGCTGATGGGCCGTGGACGGTGGTGGTGCGCCGATCTGACGGCTCACTGGGCAACCGCGGAGCCGTGGTGACGTTCCCGGTTGACGCGCCGACCGCCGGGCGCAGCGTCAATATCGGCGAGGTGATCGGCAAGGCGGAAGGCAGGACGGTCATCTGGCCGCTCGACAGGGCCTACGCCCGGATCCGCGGTGACTTGAGCGAGGCGGAGTTGATCGCGATCGCCGCCCGCACCACAGTTGTCGCCGGCCGGCCGGCCGTCCAACCACCGGCCGGGTATGCGGTAGCTTTCACCGGTCCGTACCGGCCGCTGACCATTCATCAGGTCCGCTACGCCAGTACCGCGGTCGGTGAGCAGGCGGTGCTCGGCGAAGGCTTGACCTACACCGGTGTCACCAGCGGCGGCGGATTCGAAGACCAGCTGTATGCCGTGCACACAGACAACGGCGGGCTGGTCAACGGCAAGCCGGCCGTCGTGTCACCCGTATTCGGCGGTAATGCCACCCTCGCTTGGGAGCCGACCGCGGGGGTGGTGGCCTACGTTGGCTACAGCGGCGCGGAGCTTGACGATAGGGCCATCGCCGCCCTTCAACGCCTGGCTGGACGAACCCACGTTCTGACAAGCACCGAGTGGCAGGCCACCAACCCGCAGACGATCGACCAGGTCATCGAACCCAGTTAGCTGAGCTCGCCTCCGACCAAACCCCGGAGCAACTGAGTGCTGTCCTGGAGCCCATGCAGCAGGTGACCTGCTACGGGTCAGATGGCTGCGGAGCGGAAGGTTTCCTGGGCCTGACGGAGGGTGGCCAGGTCGGAGGGTACCGGCACGACGCCGTAGCGGTCGAACGCGTTGACGCTCGCGCCGAGCGAGGGTGGGTGCTGCCGCTGCCACTGGGGCAGCGGCATGGTCGGGAGGTCAACGCGCTGGGGTGCGGCGAGGCGCTCAAACTCCGCCTTCTGCCAGGCGCGGAGTGAATCCCACTGCCCGATGAAGGCCAGCAACGCGTCGGCGATCTCGCGCACTTCGCTTTCGGTCTCCGCCACTGGCCTGATGAGCCCGCCATTCATGATCGAGTGCCGGCCCAGCGGCAGCGCGTAACGTCCGCCGTGCCATGCGCCGACGACCTCCGAGACGTGGCGGCACAGGTCGCAGCCCATCCACGACCACTTGCTCCAGGTCGTCACGGTTCCCCGTACGCAGAGCACGCACATCTCGAGGTCGCGGGCCATGTCGCGGCCCTGCCACTGCTGTTGCCATTCTTCGGTACGCGGCTGGCACTGGCACCGGTGCTCGCGCGGCTCACCGCCGCGCAGATATCCGCAAGTCAGGCATAGCTCGAATGTGGACAGATCAAGTTGCTCGAACGCCACGTTGGTCTCGCCTTCCGGTGTCCGAGGACACCCGCTCTTGCCGGGCCGCGGTTTCGCGGCGGGCCGGGTCTTCTCCCGGAGGCACCGTGCGCGGGTGGCGCGGTTGCCGGACCAGCAAGCCGGGAGGCTTGGCGCTGGCCACTCGTGACGCGATCGAGCATAGAGATCATCAACGCCGGCAGCAAGCCGCTGGCTCACCAATAGTCGGTATCGCCGTGTTGTTGAATATGCGGCGTGGCGATGACAGTGGCGTTTACCGAGACGGACCTCGAGCGGGCCGCCGACGGGCGATCCTACGAACGCGGACTCGGGTATGTGGACCATGTCGACGACCTGGAGTTCAGCGGTGATGGCATCACCGCGGTGGTGTACGGCGGTGCCGACTACCGAGTTTCGCTCATGCTGGACGACGACGGTGTCGCCGGGGAGTGCTCATGCCCGTACGGGCTGGAGGGGAACTTCTGCAAGCACTGCGTGGCGGTCGGCCTGGTCGTGCTGCGTGAGGGCGACAACCTGCGTTCGCTTCAAGCCGCGGCGCGGGACCGGAAGCGCGGCCTCGACGAGTGGCTGGCATCGCTGGCGCGGGAAGATCTGCTCGACCTGTTGCGCGAGCAGATCGCCGAGGACCGGCAACTGCGTCGCCGACTCGAACTGCGAGCGGCGAGTGCGAACAGCGACGTCGCCGCGCTTCGTGCCGCATCCGGGATCTGATGGACATCCGGCACTACGGCCGGTACGGCTACGTCGAGTACGCCGACGTGCCCGGCTATGCCGAGCAGGCTCGCGAGGCTGTCGAGACGATCGACGCATTGGTCGACACCGGCCATGCGGACGACGCGATGTACCTTGCCCGCGAAGCTGTCGACGCTTTGGCCGAGGCGTACGGGAGTATCGACGATTCGTCCGGTTACGTCGGCGGGGTGGCCCACGAGTTGGCGGCTGTCCACGCCCGGGCCTGCCTGGCTGCCCGCCCCGATCCACGTGAACTCGCCGACTACCTGGCTGGCAAGCTGCTCGCCTCCGACGATGTTGTCGAGTTCGACCTGGCCGACTACACCGAGGCGCTCGGCGCCGACGGCCTGGGACGGGTGCGTGAACGGATCTCGGACGCGTGGGCGAAGAATCCGTCCGGCTGGCTGGAGAAGTATCTGATGGAGTCGCTGGAGTGGGCCGAGCGAGGCCTGCGGGAAGCGCGGCAACCTGATGTCCGGCTCGTCGACTACGTCGCGACGCGATACCAGGCGGACGGGCGTGCGGCTGATGTTGTGGACCTGCGGCGCAACTATTTCGCCACGGACCGTTCATTGGGGAGCTACCGGCAGCTGCGGGAAGCGGCCGAACATGCCGGGGTGTGGCAGGTCGAACGCCCACCGGCACTGAAGGCGCTGCGCGCCGATGCGACCAGCCGTTCCGCACATCGCTTTGGCTGGGGTGGGCCGGTCTGGATCGAGGCCCTCCTCGACGACGGCGACATCGAGGCGGCCTGGCAGGCCGCACCCGGGGTGGCCAGTGACCAACAATGGCTTCGGGTGGCCGACGCGATCGCACCGACCCGGCCGGCTGATGCGCTGGCCGTGTACCTCCGGCTCATCGAGCCGCTGAAGAGCCAGGCGGGCGATGCCATCTACCAGCAGGTCGCCAGACTTTTGCTGTCCGCGCGGCTGCTGGCAACGGCTGGATCGCATGGAGGAATGCCGGGAGTACGTCAGCGCGCTGCGCGCCGACCAGAAGCGTAAACGCAACCTGATGCGCACACTCGACCAGCACGGCCTGTAGTACGGCTCTACGGAGGTGCCAGCAGCAACAAGGCTCGACCGAGCGTCGGCGGTCCCGCAGCTACCGCCGCACAGGTACCCGCAGGTCAGACAGAGCGTGATAGAGCGCTGCGGCGGTACCCGTTGTAGATCGGTGACGGTACGCTGTGGTGGTGACTGAAGTGCCGATTCCCGAGGGTGAGCGGCTTGCGGAGGTGGCCCGGGATGCCGCACGTTCGGGGCAGATTGTTTATCTGACCGATCGGGGTGAGCGACTGGCTGCCATCGTCCCGGCCCGTCTGGCGGCGCTGATGGAACGCGTTGGCGCGACCGGCGGCCGCCGGGTCTTGGGTGCTCGCGGGGCCGGCCGAAGTGGGCAGCGTGACATCTCTGAGCGGATTGAGGAGATCCTCCGTAGCGAGGTGGGACGATAGCGCTCATCGTTGACGCAGTTCGTGCAGCACACAGCCGAGGGCGTACAGGTCGCTGTGTGGTGTGATCTGTGCGCCCTGGATCTGCTTGGGTGGCAAGTATCGGCTGGTGCTTAACGGGTTGCCGGTTGCGGTGACCGGGCTTCGCGCCGGAAGCGCTTGGTGAACTCTTCGGCCTGCTCCGCCGTGGAGATCACGTCGGGGCGGATGAGTTTGACCGCGACTTCGCGGTAGCAGCGGTCAGCGAGTATTCGCGCTACTCGCG